>CAJKEB010000015.1 GCA_905198865.1 uncultured Eubacteriales bacterium | reverse complement strand
GGGGAGCTGTCGCCGCAGGCGACTGAGGGGGCTCATAAACTATAATTTTTATTACAAAACAAGAACTGCTGCGATTAACGCAGCAGTCCAGTTTTATTTATTACATATTACTTAAGGCGCAGTAACGGTTCGCCCTGCTTCACATCGCTTCCGGGAGCCGGTATGCTTTCTATATCAGAATAGTTGTCTGCATTACTGATTATTATTGGTGTGATAACCGGATAGCCCTCCGACTTGATTGCTTCCATGTCAAATTCGATAAGTGTGTCACCTATCTTAACCTCGCTGTCCTTTTCAAGATTGCAGGTATAGTGCTTTCCGTTCAGCTTAACGGTATCAATACCTACATGAATAAACAGCTCAGCACCGTTATCGGCAATCAAACCAATGGCATGCTTTGTATCAAAAACCGCACCGACCTTGCCGTTTACCGGTGACAGGACTTTGCCGTCTGTTGGTTCAATGGCAACTCCCTTGCCGAGGATTTCACCGGCGAAAACATCGTCCGGAACATCACCGAGCTTTACAACCTTACCGTTTTCAGGTGCTAAAATTACAATACCCTCAGCATCACTGCCGGAATCTGATTTATTCTCGGACGCTGCCGAATCTTGCGGCAGAGGACCCTGCGGTTGCTGTGAAGCCTCAGCATCGAATATCTCATCGACATTTTGTGCAAGAGGACTGCCCAGGAAGTCATCAAGATTTGACTTTACTACAGTAACGGTCGGTCCGTAAATTACCTGTACTCCGTTGCCTTTTATAATAACGCCTGCGGCGCCGCTCTGCTTCAATGCAGATTCTTTTACCAGCTTGCCGTTATAAACCGTAACACGAAGTCTTGTTGCACAGCAGTCAACATCGCTTATATTCACTGCACCGCCGAGACCATATGTGATAAGCGCACTCTTTTTGTCATCATCACTTAAGCCTTGAACCATCGCATTTGCCATGTTCTTGGAATTCATATCAGCGCGTGTATAGAGCTTCGGCTCCTCAAAGTCGCTTTCACGTCCCGGCGTCTTAAGATTAAGCTTTACAATCACGAACTTGAATACAAAGTAGTAGATTGCGAAGTAAAATACTCCAACAAGCGGTATCAGATACCAATTTGTCTTTGTTCCCTGCAAAACGCCGAACAAAATCAAGTCAATAAGACCGCCGGAGAATGTCATGCCGACCGTGACATTGAGCAGATGCATGAGCATGAATGAGATACCGGCAAGTACACAGTGAATAACATAAAGCAGCGGAGCAACAAACAAAAATGTAAACTCAAGCGGCTCAGTTATGCCGGTAACAATTGCTGTAAGAGAAGCCGACAAAAGCAAACCGCCTACAACCTTTTTCTTGTTTGGTTTTGCGCACTTGTACATTGCCAGAGCCGCACCAGGCAGTCCGAAAATCATAAACGGGAACTTTCCTGTCATGAAACGCGTTGCTTCAACACTGAAGTTCGTAGTACTCGGGTCTCCGAGCTGAGCGAAGAAAATATTCTGCGCTCCGGCAACCACCTGTCCTCCGATTTGCATAGTCCCTCCAAGATCGGTCTGCCAGAACGGCATGTAGAAAACATGATGAAGTCCGAACGGGATAAGCGCACGCTCAATCGTTCCGTAAATAAATGTACCGATATATCCCGAAACTCTGACCAGATTGCCTATTGTGCTGATAGCGATTTGTATATACGGCCATACGAAAAACATCAGTATTCCGACAAACAGATATACTACCGAAGAAACAATAGGAACAAATCTTGTTCCGCCGAAGAACGAAAGCATCTGCGGCAGCTGAATCTTATAGAACTTATTATGCAGAGCCGCAACACCCAGTCCGACTATTATACCGCCGAAAACACCCATCTGAAGCGATGTAATACCTAAAACCGAAGCGGTTGCTCCCTGGAGCGAGGTATCCATACCTGAGGCGTCGATAAGCGCGCCGATAGTCGCGTGCATAATCAAAAACGCGACTGTAGCGGACAGCGCTGCCACGGATTTCTCTTTTTTTGCCATACCGATAGCTACACCCATTGCGAAAAGCAGAGGCAGATTATCAAATACTACCTGACCTGCTGCGTTCAATACCTTAAAGAAAGTATAGATCCACGTACCTTCACCCATCATTTCCCACAAGCCATATGCTCTGAGCATGGTTTCATTACTGAATGAAGCACCAATGCCGAGGAACAGTCCTGCGACGGGTAAAATCGCAATAGGCAGCATAAATGAACGTCCAACACGCTGTAATACACCGAAAATCTTGTCTTTCATGATATAACCCTCCGATGTTTATTTTGTATTTATTATATTTTATTTTTTTAAAATAATACAGCATATGCCGAGTTCACAACTTAGCATGCAACAACTGACTAACTGATTTTTCCAAACTTAACAACTTTTTCTGCAATCAAGAATTACAAATAAACTTACGGATTAATCCTTCCCATATCTCTCGGGAAAGCGGTAACGGTTCTTATATTATCAACGCCGAGAAGCTTCATTGCAAGCCTCTCAAGACCGATACCAAGTCCGCCATGCGGCGGCATTCCGTATTTGTGCATCATAAGGAAGTCACTGAATTCTTCAGGATCCATACCTCTTGCATTAATCTTATCGAGCTGCATTTGATAGTCATGGATTCTCTGACCGCCGGTTGTGACTTCTGCTCCGTTCAAAAGCAAGTCAAAGCTCAGCGTATACTTCGGATTTTCAGGATCATCCATCGCATAGAACGGACGCTTTTTAGACGGGTAATGCGTTACAAATACAAGCGGAGAACCATACTCCTCCATTACATATTCGCCAATCAGACGCTCCTCTTCTGGGTCTAAATCGTTCGGGTTTCTGAACTCACGGTTATACTTCTTCGCAATAATCTCTTTGATTTCCATGAACTTAAACTGCGGTATATCCTTGATTTCAGGCAGTTCAACTCCAAGCTCATTAAGCTCAGGTGCATAGTTTTGGTTTAAGTATTCAAACATAAACTTCATGAACCTTGCCTCAACAGCCATTATATCCTCAAAGGATTCAATAAATCCCATCTCAAGGTCAAGACCCTCAAACTCGTTAATATGACGTGTAGTGCTGTGCTTTTCGGCTCTGAACACCGGAGCAACGGTAAATACCTTCTTAAATACGCCAACCATCATCTGCTTATACATCTGCGGACTTTGGTTAAGCAAAGCCTTTTCACCGAAATAATCAACCTCAAACATATCCGCACCGCCCTCTGCACCGGCAGAAACGATTTTCGGCGGAACAAACTCGGTAAAGCCCTCACCGTGAAGGAAAATTCTGAAAGAATTTATAATTCCGTCCACAATCTTAAGCGCTGCACGCTCATGCGGATTTCTGAGCGAAACAGGACGGTAGTCCAGCTTAATATCAACATTACAATCAAGCTTCTTCTTGTTTATGACAATCGGAAGTGTATCTGCAGGCGAAGAAAGCACCTGAATTTCTGTAATGTGTATTTCAAAACCGAGTGCGCTTCTTTCATCCTTAACGAGCTTACCCTTAAGACGAACACTGTCCTCCTGATGGAACTCGCTTATCGGCTTATCGCCCTCTGCAGGCTCATATACGCACTGAACAAGATTTCTCGGGGTTCTGAGTACAAAAAATGCAAACTTCTTCATTGCACGAATACGATGAATCATACCTTCGATTTCGACAATATCCCCGTCATTAATCTCGCCGCTCTCAAATCCGGCAATAACGCCCTCTATATCATATTTCCCGGTATATCGGGTCAAATCCAGCATTTCCATAAAACGCAACCTTCCCATCTTCTGTTTTTATAATAAATATTTTATCATACAAGACAATTTATGTCAACCGCTAAATATATTAGTACATTTATCATATTTTGTCAAGGTTTGGCAGCTCCTGAACAAGACACATGTCATTTTAAGCATATTATTTTCATTTACAATATACGACTATTTGATGAATATTGTCGGTTGAACACAGGCATAATTTGTCTTATAATAACTAATAGAAGATAGTACATTATCTCTCAAAATTATATAAATTGGGGTGATTTTGGTGAATAGTATCGCTTGCGATAAGTTTGACATCAACGACTTTTACAGCGGAAAATCGTTTTGCGATTATGAGTTTTTCGGTTGTCACAAACACGAAAACGGCTATATTTTCAGATTATACGCTCCTAAAGCGGAAAGGGTTGCCGTTATCGGCGATTTCAGCGGCTGGGAGGAATATTGGCTAAACAGAGATCCTTTTACCAATGTCTTTGAAGGCGTGTTTTCCGGAGTAAAGCCCGGAATGAGGTATAAATACCGGATATATTCAAGGCAAGGCGGCCCAGCGCAGGAGGTTGTATCGGAACACGCAGATCCTTACGGCTTCGGCATGGAGCTTCGTCCCGAATGGGCGTCTATAGTCAGGGATATTGATGAGTTTAAGTTCACTGACAGCGAGTGGATAAGCAATCGTGACGTAGGATATAACCGGCCTGTGAGCATATATGAAATCCATGCCGGCTCCTGGAAAAAGCCGGACGATGACTCATGGTATACATATACCGAGCTTGGCAGAATGCTTGCGCCATATCTTAAAGAAAACGGCTATACTCATGTTGAACTGATGCCCATTACAGAACATCCCGTTGATGTGTCGTGGGGGTATCAATGCACCGGATTTTTTAGTCCTACATCGAGATACGGTTCATCAGATGAGCTGATGGAAATGATTAACCATCTGCACCAAAACGGTATCGGTGTCATTCTTGATTTTGTACCTATTCACTTCGCAGTTGACGGTTACGGACTCGGTCGATTTGACGGCAGTGCTCTCTATGAATATCCTGATGACCATGTCGGCAAAAGCGAATGGGGCAGCTATAACTTCAACTTCGGCAAAGGCGAGGTATGGAGTCTGCTTCAGTCGGCGGCGAACTACTGGATTACAAAATATCACTTTGACGGACTCAGAATTGACGCTGTTTCAAGAGCTATATTCTGGATGGGCGAGCCTGAGAGGGGCGTCAACAAGCGTGCCGTTGAGTTTATTCAAAGCATGAACAGCGGTCTGAAGCTGCGGCACAAGGGGATTATGCTTATTGCTGAGGACAGCACGAACTATCTTAAGGTGACAGCGCCCGTTGAATATGACGGTCTCGGCTTTGACTATAAATGGGATATGGGTTGGATGAACGATACGCTCGACTTTTTCAGGCTTCACCCTATGGAGCGTACGAACAACGTAGACAGACTGACGTTCTCGATGCTGTACTTCTACAATGAGCTGTATATGCTGTCGCTCTCACACGATGAAGTTGTACACGGCAAGGCAACCATAATCCAGAAAATGTGGGGCGATTATGAGCAAAAGTTCCCGCAGGCACGTTTGTTATACATGTATATGTATACACACCCCGGAAAGAAACTCAACTTTATGGGAAACGAGATAGGACAGTTCCGCGAATGGGACGAAACAAGGGAACAGGACTGGTTCCTGCAAAAATATCCTATGCACGATTCGTTCCAAAGATATATTCGTGATTTAAACCGGGTGTACTTATATAACGAACCGCTATATAACGGCGAGTACAACAGCGCCAACTTCAAATGGTACTGTCTCGGCACAAGTGACAGAGCGCTTTTTGTATATGAACGCGGCAATGATACAACCGGAAAATGTCTTGTTATGCTGAACTTTTCAGACTGCCCGGTTGAAAACTATTCGTTCAGAATGGACAGTGAGATTAAGCCGGAGCTTTTGATTAACAGTGACTTTGATATATACAGCGGCAGCACAGAATGCGGACACACTGATGTATATTTTGAGACAGAAAACACTGATACAGATACTCCCGAAACAGTAGTTCATGTGAACCTGCCGCCGTTCAGCGGACAAATATTTCTGATATAAAACAAACACCGCAGAATTTTCAGTCTGCGGTGTTTTAATTTTATTTACTTGCTTCCAAAGCCTGATCAAGCCAGAACATGCCAATATCAAACGCTCTGTAAAGTCCGTCGCGCTCTGCCTGACGCATGAGCTTTGACCTTTTGCCCTCGTTCGTCTTAAGCTCGATTATAACACGCTTAGACAGCGTAATGTCTTTAAGCTCCTCATTGTCTTCAAGGCGGAAGGTGACTATATACGGATCCTCAGCATTGCCGTAGTAAATCTCATTACCGACCCTGACCAGCTTTTTATCCTTATAGTTCAAAAACTCATTACCGGTTTCCTGAACCTTTTTGCGCGTGGTTTTCTTTTTCGGCTTGTTTTCTGTATCTGTTTTCTTAGCCTCAGCCATACACGATCCTACCTTTCTATATTCTGGTCTCTGCCCGGACCGACACCGATTGAAGAAATTCTACATCCAATCAGTTCTTCAACTCTTAAGATATACTTCTTAGCGGCTTCGGGCAGCTTATCAAACTCTTTAATATCACTGATATCTTCTTTCCAGCCGTCCATTTCTTCATAGACCGGCTTACACTTTGCAAGTTCTTCAAGGGTTGGCGGAAAATCGGTTGTGATTTCGCCGTCCTTGTCATATGCAACACAAAGCTTAATCTTGTCAAGACCTCCGAGCGGGTCAATCTTGTTAAAGACAACAGACGTAAGTGAGCTTGTGCGAACAGCATACTTTGCAATAACAGCGTCAAACCAGCCTGTACGGCGCGGACGTCCGGTTGTTGTTCCAAACTCAAAGCCCTTTTGACGAATAGCCTCACCAACCTCGTCATCAAGCTCGGTCGGGAAGGGACCGTTGCCGACACGTGTTGTGTAGCCCTTGAGAATACCAATACACTCGTCAATCGCCTTAGGACCGATACCGCTGCCTACGCACACACCGCCGGAAATAGGATGAGATGAAGTGACATAAGGATATGTTCCGATATCAATATCTAAAAGTATACCTTGTGCGCCCTCAAACAATACCTCTTTATCCTGCTCAACTGCTTCATAGAGCATCGGAATTGTGTCGCATACATACTTGCTGAGTCTTTCGGCATAGCCGTTGTACTCCTCGATAATTGCGTCAGCGTCAAGCGGCTTGCCGCCGTAAACCAACTCAATCATCTTGTTTTTAATTTTCAGGTTCTCTCTGACCTTTGCTTCAAAAATATCTTTATCGATAAGGTCGCACATACGAATACCGCTGCGTTCCGCCTTATCCATATAACAAGGACCAATGCCTTTCTTTGTGGTACCTATATCGCCCTTGCCTCTTGCGATTTCCGAAAGGCCGTCAAGCTCGATATGATACGGCATAATGACATGGGCTCTTGAATCAATCTTAAGGTTCTTGGTGCTGATACCTTTTGATTCAAAGCCGTCGATTTCCTCAAGCAAAACCTTTGGGTCAACAACAACTCCGCAGCCTATTATATTAAGTGTATCGGGGTAAAGTATACCCGACGGCATAACGTGAAGTTTGTATGTAACATCGTCAACCTTAAGGGTGTGTCCTGCATTATTTCCGCCTGACGTTCTGACAACGACATCTGCCTTTCCTGCCAGAATATCAATGGTCTTGCCTTTGCCTTCGTCACCCCACTGGGCGCCAATTACAACTTTTGTCGGCATTTTGTTATCACTCCTTGTTTAATTTTAATTCTGCAAAAATTACAAACATATTAATAATATCAGATAATGCTGATAAATGCAAGTAATTTTTAATATATAATACTAAAATCCGTTATTTGAAATTTATTTTTCAAACAGCTTATTAATAAGCGTATATCCATGCTCAACAAATACGCCTGTCTTTTTGGCTTCTGCCTCGGTGTATGTAGTATATCCGCTGTCGCTTACGCTGTTCTTGCTTGAATAAAGCAAATACGGTATCGGATCCGAGGTATGAGTCCTTATTGCAAGTGGGGTCGGGTGGTCAGGCATAACGAGTATGCTGTAATCCTCACCGCTGTTTTTGAGATACTCGATAATCGGTGCAGCGATCTTGCTGTCAATCAGTTCGATTGCCTTGACCTTATTATCTATCTCGTGTCTGTGACCTGCCTCATCAGGAGCTTCAAGATGAACATATACAAAATCATCGCCGTTTTTGAGCGCCTGTACAGCGGCTTCTGCCTTGCCGTCAAAATTGGTGTTTACATTACCTGTTGCACCCTCGACATCGATTACATTAAGTCCGGCACAATAGCCTATGCCCTTAATCAGGTCAACTGCCGAAACAACCGAACCCTTAATACCGAATCTGTCGGCGTATGTATCAAGATTCGGCTTGGTTCCGTTGCCCCAAATCCAGATTGAGTTTGCGGGGTTGAGACCTCTCTCAACACGAGCCTTGTTAATCGGATGGTCCTTAAGCAAATCATAGCTCTTTATCATCAAATTACGCAGCGTCTCGTCCTCCGGAAGATACTCGCCGACAACACGGTCAGAAATATCATGCGGAGGTGTGAGCTTAAAGTTGTTTTCTTTATTATGCCATACCAGGAGGTGTCTGTAGCTGAATCCGCCAAAGAACTCATACTCATCTGTACCGAGATTATCGTTGACATACTTAATCAGTTCTCTTGCTTCTTCTGTGGTAATCTCGTCCGAGCTGTAATCGACCATTGTTTTGTCAGCGTAGTTCGGCTCATCCGACAGAGTAACCACATTTGTTCTGAAGGTCGTATCGGTCAGCTTAAGCGGAACCTCCATAGACACCGCCTCAAGCGGAGAACGACCTGTGTAATATTTCTGCGGGTCATATCCGAACACCGCAAGATTAGCAACATCACTTCCCGGCGGAAGATTATCCGGAACGGTTCTTACAAGACCCATTTCGCCGTGCTTTGCGAGTTCATCAATATTCGGCTTGTTTGCCGCTTCAAGCGGAGTCTTTCCGCCGAGCTCCTCAACCTGAGTATCCGCAGCTCCGTCAGCCAGTATTACAACATATTTCATGATTTCACCTCATATTATATTTTGTTATTTATACACACTTATATAAATTATAACCTTAGTTACAGATTATGTCAATGATTGATTTTATAAGCCCCTCTCAGTCCGCTTCGAGACAACTCCCCCGGAGGGGGAGCCAAAAAACCTCTTTCAAACAAACGGAGATATGATGCCAAAAGCATCGGATAGGACGAATCACTGTCAATCCCTATTCATCAATCGTTTCTTGGCGACATCCTCCCACTCCGTTCCGGGCATTCCGTAATTTGCATACGGGTGTATTGAAATTCCGCCTCTTGGTGTAAACTCGCCGAGAACCTCAATGTATTTCGGCTCCATGAGCTTAATCAGATCCTTCATAATTTTATTCACGCAATCCTCATGGAAGTCGCCGTGGTTTCTGAAGCTGAAAAGATACAGCTTAAGCGACTTGCTCTCCACCATTTTCACATTTGGAACATATGAAATAGTAATATTCGCAAAATCCGGCTGACCTGTTATCGGACACAATGATGTGAATTCAGGGCAGTTGAATCTGACCCAGTAATCGTTTTTCTTATGCTTGTTTTCAAAGGTTTCAAGCACTGTCGGGTCATAATCCGACTTATATTCCGTATGCTTGCTTCCGAGCAGAGTTAAGCCCTCACGCTCTCTGTTATCTGTTGTTTGCATAATACTCCTCCAAAATATTGTTTTGCATTATATAATATCAAGACCGTTGGCTTCAAAAGCCGCGCGTCTGTCACGGCAGGTTCCGCACACACCGCACGGCTTATCTTTGCCCTCGTAGCAGCTCCATGTAAGCTCATACGGCACACCGAGACGAACCCCCTCAGCCACCACCTGCTTTTTGCTTAAGCTGACAAACGGCGCTTCGATTTTAAGCTTCTTTCCGCTCCCCTCGTAGATTGCGGTATTCATTGCATCATTAAATACACTGCTGCAGTCGGGATAAGCGTTGCCTGCTGCATCGTCGCTGTGCGCGCCGTAATATATCACTTCTGCCCCCAGCGAAAGGGCAATGCTTGCCGCAGACGCCAGAAACAGGCCGTTGCGGAACGGTACATAAGTAGACACCGGATCACCGTCCGTTTCGCTGAGCTGCTCGGCATAGCTCTTTTTGGGTATTTCCTTATCGGTATTGCGGCTCAGTAATGAGCAGTCGCTGTACTTAAACATAGGCGACAAATCCAGGTCAATCCTGCGCACATTATAATACTTTGCGATTTGCTCTGCCGCCTCAATCTCCTTTGAATGCTTCTGTCCGTAGGATACGGACAGTGCGGCAACCTTATCACTGCCGTATTTTTCGATCGCGATTGCAAGAGCAGTCGTGCTGTCAACGCCGCCGCTGAACAGAACTACTGCTTTATACTTTGAATTACTCATATTTTCATCTCCAAAACTGTCATAAGCATAAATTAAAACCTGTCCAAAAGCTGAACCATAAGTTCAGAATCGGTACTGAACTTACCTCTGAGCGTTCTCGTTTCGGTTTTTGCCGATGGCTTTTGTATTCCCCTTGCCGTCATACAGCTGTGGCTTGCTTCAATAAATACAGCTACGTCAGGACTGCCTGTGATTTCAGTCATGATTTCTGCAATATCCGAGCCAATGCGCTCCTGGATTTGCAAACGTCTGCATACCATGTCTGCAATACGTGCAATCTTACTCAGTCCTATAACGCGTCCGGCGGGAATATATGCAACCGACACTTTCATATTATACATCAGAGCCATATGGTGTTCACAATAACTGAACACCTCAATATCTTTAACAACAACCATATCGTTTGTAGTGTTAATTACATCAGGGTCGTCCTCAAATGTCTTATTATACATCTCGGCAATCTCATGGTTCGTGTAATTTATACCCTCAAACACCTCTTTATACATGTTTGCGACGCGTTTTGGAGTATCGATTAGCCCCTCGCGGTTCGGATCCTCGCCGAGAGCCTCTATAATCCCGCGCACATGCGCTTCTATTGCTTTAACATCTATAACGTTTTTTTCATCAGTTTTTATATTTAAATTATCCATTTAAACACCTCTCTTATCAGGATCCCATATTACCTTATGCATTTGTATTTGCATATTCACATCGTTAAGGTTATGCTCTGTCATAAACTCAACTATCGTCACCGGTTCAATCGCGCCGAATACAGGACTTAAATACACACCGCACTTTTTGGTTAAACTATACTCGTCAATAATTTGCTTTGCACGGTATAAATCAGCGATTGAACCTGAAACAAACTTTACACAGTCATCACTTCTGAGCAAATCGAAATTACTCAGCACCATACTATCCTCCATGCCGCTTGACGGAAGCTTATAGTCCATCGTGAAGCACGGACGGCAATCGGCATTACAAAACGGTTTTAAGTCAACCGCTCCGTTTGTTTCAACCTCAACTCTGAGCCGTGTATCACCCTTTAACAGTCTCAAAAGCTCTGCGATACCTTCACGCAAAAGCGGCTCTCCGCCTGTGAGAGTAACGTTTTGGACACCGCTTCCGGTTATATAGTCATAAATCTCCTGCGCTGTCATAACTTCAAACGGAGCTTCTGCTTCATTTGCCCACATTGTATCACAGTATGAACACTTGAGATTACACCCCTTGAACCTGATGAACACAGCAAGCTGACCGGCTCTTCTTCCCTCACCGTTTATGCTGACAAACTTTTCACACACCTGAAATTCATTCATTAATTATCACCCAAATTAAATATGATTAATCCTCAAAATACTCTGCACAGTTATCCGGAGTCTCAAATACTTTAACAGATGAAACAGGAAAGTCCATTGCCTTTAATTCATCATAAAAATACCTTGCAATGTTTTCGGCGGTAGGTCTGAAGCTGACTTCAGAAAGCTCAAACTCCTCTTCTTCAAGCATCAAGAGCGTTGTGCTGCGCAAAGTGTCCCTTTCATATATCAGCTTATGGTCAAATCTGTCGGCAATCTCTTTAAGTCCCGGCTTTACAATACCGAAGTCTATTACCATACCGCGGCTTGATCCGGACTCTTCAAGTTCTTTTGCGTAAAATTCAGCAACAACAGTCCATCTATGACCGTGTATGTTTTTACAGCCGCCGTTATGATGCGCCAAAAAGTGCGCCGCATCGAAATTTGTTCTGCATGAAATTTTATAACCCATAATATTGTCTCCTTAAATATATTAATCCAATTATTTATTAACTCATTAAACAACAAAGACGCCAACCAAAAGGCGGGCGTCTGTCGTATGCTTTAATCATTTTTTATGATTTGAGTATCGCCCTAGTTTTTATTATAGACAGGATGGTGCAAACGAACTGTCTTAAAAATCTGTATCTATTATACTTCCATGATAATCGGCAAAATCATAGGTCTGCGCTTTGTCTTTGTATACAGGAAGTTGCCGACGTCATTCTTAACTCTCGTCTTAACGGTTGTCCAATCGAAGTTCCTACCGCTGAGACAATCGTCAACCACATCTATTGTCTGATTCCTGATATCCTCCATGAGATCCTCGGATTCTCTGACATAGACAAAGCCCCTTGATATGATATCCGGTCCCGAAACACATTCACCGGTTTCTTTTTCTATTGTCATGACAACAATTATGATACCGTCCTCAGCAAGGTGCTTTCTGTCTCTAAGCACAATATTGCCGACATCACCTACGCCGAGTCCGTCAACCAAAACCTTGCCCGCCGGAACAGTTCCTACAACCCTTGCTGACGAATTTGAAATCTCAAGAACCTTTCCTATATCAAGTACAAATATATTTTTTCTGTCAATTCCTGTCATCTCGGCAAGCTCTCTGTGCTTGCAAAGGTGGCGGTATTCGCCGTGAACAGGTATGAAATACTTCGGCTTTACTAAAGATAAAATCATCTTGAGCTCTTCCTGACAGGCATGACCGGAAACATGAACATCTGCCTGCTTTTCATATACAACCTCAGCGCCGTGCTTTAACAGCTCATTGACCACGTTTGCCACGGACTTCTCGTTGCCGGGAATCGGACTTGCCGAAATAATAACCAAGTCGTCCGGCTCAATGTTTATCTTCTTATGGCTGGTAAAAGCCATTCTGGTCAATGCCGCCATGGATTCGCCCTGACTGCCGGTTGTGATAACAACAAGCTGTTCTTTAGGGTAACGATTAATCTCATCAATGCTTATTATTGTCTTGTCCGGAACGTGCATATATTCAAGCTCTATTGCCGCTTCGATTACATTTTCCATGCTGCGGCCTGACACAGCAACCTTTCGGTTACTCTTGACGGCTGCGTCAATAATCTGCTGCACCCTATGTACATTGGATGCAAAGGTGGCAACAATGATTCGCTGCTTATTCTGGTCAGCCTTTTCAAAAAGATTATAAAACGTTTTGCCGATAGAGCTTTCACTGTATGTTATGCCCGGTCTGTCAGCATTTGTGCTGTCAGACATAAGTGCAAGAACCCCCTCGCAGCCAAGCTGACCAAACCTTGCAAGGTCAATCATGTCACTGTCAATCGGTGTAGAATCAATCTTAAAGTCACCGGTGTGCAGAATAACGCCACTCGGTGTATGCAGCGCAATGGCAACAGCGTCGGCAATCGAATGGTTGGTGTGAATGAACTCGGCAGTAAAAGCACCGAGCTTTACTCTGTCTCCGGCGTTTACCGTATTGAGTTTTGCATCATTTAAAATACCATGTTCTTTAAGCTTGTTCTTTAAAATGCCGAGCGTAAGGCGTGTTCCGTAAACCGGAACAGAAAACTCCTTAAGAACATAAGGCAATGCGCCGATATGATCCTCGTGACCGTGAGTTAATACTATACCGCGAATCTTATCCGCTATCTTATGCAGATATGTTATATCAGGTATAACAATATCAACGCCGAGCATTTCATCATCAGGGAACGCCATTCCGCAGTCAAGCAGTACTGCGTCATTTTCATATTCAAAAACCGTAATATTCTTTCCGATTTCGTTAAGTCCGCCGAGCGGAATAATTCTTATAGGCTTATCACTGACCTTCGGTGAGCTTTTTACATATACGTTATTACTGTTCTTATTGTTATGACCGTTATTATTATTTTTGTTTTTATTATAATTCGAATTTGTATTGTTATAGCCTGAATTATTATTTTTTGTATTTCCGCCAAACTTAACAAATTTATCTACGACCTTATGCGCCATTTTATTGGCGACATTTTGAGTCTGTTTTCCGGCACTCTGCCGTGTGTTATTATTGTTATTCTTCAAAACTTTCCTCCTATACTTCTTTTCCTTCTTTTCGTTAATTGTGTCCGTCTCAAAGCAGTTTTTAGTTTGAAAATGTTTAGTATTTTACGCACACAAATACAGCATTGTGGATTTGCACTGTAATTATATACTTCCTGTCGTCCGCATATATAATTAACACACTTCATTCACAAAACTTCTGCATTATATTCAAATACGCTTATAAAAATAAATTCGGGCTTTGTATGCCGGTCATACACACAAACGCCATAAATTAATAAAACTGCCCGTAATTCGGGTATTTCCGCACACAGAACAGGTAAACCTGCTCACAATTCTGCTTTATTATAGCACACAGTCTCAGTCATTGCAAGTATTTTTTACAAGCATTTTAATTCCGTCTTTAAACATTGCTGAAATCTCCTGTGCCGCCTCCATACTTTCAGCCTCGGTTATTATCTTTATTATATTACTCGAAGTCTTGGGAACTACAAGAGCAATACCGCCGTCCGTCTCAATTCTTATATTTCTTCCGTTTTCTGATTCACTTCCATGATATTTGCGTCTTATTCTCTTCATTATTTTATCAATATCATTATTTTTTTCGTCACTAAAGTCTATCTCCGCCTCGGCTTTAAACACATTCGGGAGATGTTCCACCAGCATATCAAATGAGATGTCAAATCTGTTTAAAAAGTCAAGAATTCTGACCGCTGCATATACGCCGTCAAATTCCATCATCAACTGCTCCTGATTGCCATATTCAATCATTTTTTCCATTCTCTGGCGTCTGCCTCCATCGGTTCTTATCACATTTCCGCCGAGTTTCAGAATTGCATCCTCTGCCGAGCGCGATATAGACTCAGGCAGCACAAACGTTCTTACATTACTGTCGCGCAGCAACACATATGTCATTACTGATATTGCCTGCTCTTCGCTGAGCCGTGTCCCGTCCGACTTTTCAAGAATTATTCTGTCACCCCCGTCGGTTATCTCACCGCCAAATTCATAATTTCCCGTACACTCAGGATTCATATATGAATAAAACTCGCCGAGTATCCCGTTTAATACCTCTGAAACAGGCTTCAAGCTTGTGGTTAAATGAAAATTGACTTTAAACTCACGGCTTTTCACATTGTTTATCATATGCCGGATATAATATGTTTTAAACTCTGACAGTTTTTTTTCGCTCCCTGCCTCAATCATTTTCATCACGCTTGAGGTCTCGGACGCTTTGCCGGAGTTCTCTGCTGCACATCCATGATTTATGAGCACCTCTGTCTGCTCGGAGGAAAGTTCAATACCATACTTATCCATAAGCACAATCTTAATTTCTTCTTTATCGATTGCACTGCTTTTGTGCACATATACCCCATAATCATTTCTGCAAAATCTGACAGCGCTGCGCATAATCGGCATATTTTGTTCGCCGTAATTATAAACCGTTCCGCCGCAGAAAATTATACCGATTTTGATTGCTTCGGCAAATAATCTTGACGCCTTTTCTCCGTCGAACGCTATACCAACGCCCTTCTCCTGCCTTGAGCCGAGAATCTTGCCGATTTTTATGCCGTATTCAAGCGTTGAGACAGTTGTTTCAAAGTCTTTCATTTTATTCATCTCGCTTTTATTAATTTTAAATTTGCACCTGCGGTCACATTTATTATTTACTTAAAATAAATTACTATACAAATCAGAAAATATTTGGTATAATATAAAAATAAAGCACACAGTGACAGCAAAAAAAGGAGATTTATCATGGTTAACATCGGAAACGACTGGGACGAATTGCTCGGCGGTGAATTTCAAAAGGAGTATTATCTGAGGCTCCGTGCATTTCTGGCTCATGAATATAAAACCGGAACAATATATCCTGACATGTACGACATATTCAATGCGCTTAAATTCACGCCCTACAGTGAAGTAAAGACGGTTATATTAGGTCAGGATCCGTATCACGGCGAAGGACAAGCTCACGGACTGTCATTTTCGGTTATGCCGCCCGTACCGCCGCCGCCGTCTCTTAAAAACATTTACAAAGAAATCGAATCTGAGCTCGGCACTCCGCCTCCGCAAAGCGGAGACCTCACTCGCTGGGCAAAGCAAGGCGTACTTTTACTCAACACTGTTCTGACCGTCAGAGCAGGCATGGCAAATTCCCACCGGGGTATGGGCTGGGAAATCTTCACCGATAAGGTTATTGAGCTTCTCAATGATCGTGAAAAGCCGGTCGTATTTATGCTTTGGGGCAGCAATGCAAAAGCAAAGAGCGCACTTATTACAAACCCAAAGCATCTTATACTGACGTCCGCACACCCAAGTCCGCTGTCTGCATACCATGGATTTTTCGGCTGCGGTCACTTCAAGGCATGCAATGACTTTTTGCTTCAAACAAATCAGAAACCGATTAAATGGTAAGCAACTACAAGATTAGTTATCCGAACTTATCATAAATATACATAAACTTAAATATTATAATAAAGAAAAATATAAAAGGAGAGCATAAAAATGAAATTTGAAAAAACAATTAAAATCACAGCTTTATCACTTGCTGCAATACTGAGTTCAATATCGCTTGCGTCATGTTCAATCCCCGGACTGAATAAAACCGGCAGTCAGAATTCAGCAGCGCCGACAGCAGCCGCAACCACACCTCTGACCGAACCGACAGTATCACCGGAGGAGGCGATTATCGGAAAATGGGAGGTTAAAGAAGTAACTGACAAGAACGGTAACCCGGTTAATCTGTCAGACGTAGACCTGAGCGGCACATCACTGTCTGAATTCTCAGGCGTAATCGGAATGATACTCAAAACCGGCGTCACCATCGAATTCAAAGCCGATAACACTATTCCTATGATTATAACAAACGGAAAATATGAAATCGACGGAAACCGGCTGAAAATCTCTGTTCCTGACTTGTCCTCACAGTCTATTACAGCAAAATTTGAAATAAGCGGAAGCTCCATGACGATTGAAATAAGCGGATATACAATCAGTCTTGCTAAAAAATAATTATTAATCCACAGCATCTTAAAAGGGCGGTTAAATTTTCATTTTACCGTCCTTTTAAGATGTTCTTACAGAGTTTTACAACTCGATTAATTTGGGAGATGTTATTTTGAGAATATATAAAAAATACTTTCCGAAATACAAATATCTGTTTTTCACGGCGATTCTGTGCGTTGCTCTTGAGGCGCTCTGCGATCTTATGGGTCCTACCATTATGTCCAGAATAATTAACGAAGGTATAGCGCAAAACTCTGTTTCCGCAGTGTATTACTGGGGAATAAGAATGTTATGTATTACTGCTCTCGGTGCGGTGTTTGCCGTATCAAGAAATATTATTGCAAGCCGCGTTTCTCAAAGCTTCGGAGCTGATCTCAGGTACGATTTGTTTTCAAAGGTTCTCGGGCTTTCGGAAGAAAGCGCCGACAAAATCGAAAGCGGTTCGCTCATCGTTCGCCTTACAAATGACGTAACTCAGATAACTCAGTTCACAAACGGAACCATGCGAATTTTCTTCAAAGCGCCGCTGACCTGCATCGGAGGAATTATACTGGCATCATTACTTAACCTGCGCCTGAGTATAATTATTTTCGTGGTGGTTGCCGTTGTCGGGTTTCTATTATTTGTCGGCATGAAAACGTCGTATCCGAGGTTTGGCGCTCTGCAAAGGGCAATGGACAAGCTGAACACAACCATTGAGGAATATCTAATCGGAATACGGCTTATTAAGGCGTTCGGTACATATGATGACGAGCTCAGGCGATTTAAAGCTGACAACACTGATTTAATGAAGAAAGGACTTCATGCCCAAATCATAATAACCTTTATTTCACCGATTTTAACACTGGTTGTGGGCTTTGGTTCGGCAGCGGCAATTTTGCTCGGCAGCCGTATGTTTGTAAACGGCTCAATACAGCCCGGACAGATTTCTGCATTTATCGTTTATCTGGCTCAGATTTTGAGTTCTCTGCTGATGATTACTAATATTTTTAATACATTTGTTAAAACAAAGGCTTCAATGTCACGTATTTCAGAGGTTATAGATTTAGACGATGACTTTAAGAACACAGATGCGTCTGAAAATATTTTGGGAGCGGTCGAGTTCAAAAATGTAACTTTTTCATATCCAAACGGCAGCGGAATTCCGGCACTCAGAAATATTTCATTCAGCGTCCCGCCGGGAAAAAGTCTTGCCGTTATCGGACCAACCGGTTCAGGTAAGTCAACTCTTGCGTGGCTAATGCTCAGACTGTATGATGTTGACGATGGCGAAATACGCTTTGATGATAAAGATATACGAAGCATGAGCATACAATCAGTCCGCAATAGCGTTGCAATAGTGCCGCAAAAGGCTATGCTGTTTTCCGGCACTGTACACGATAACATCACCTGGGGTAGAGAGGACGCAGATTCAGACACAGTAAATAATGCAATTAAAACCGCAGGTGCAGAATTTATATATGATATGCCTGACGGAACAGACAGCATGCTTGGCAGCGGCGGCGTTAATATATCCGGAGGTCAAAAACAAAGAATTTCAATAGCACGGGCACTTGTGAAAGACTCACCCATTCTTGTTCTTGACGACGCCACAAGCGCACTTGATTCGATTACCGAAGCAAAGGTTCGTTCCGCTCTCCTCAATAACGCAAACAAATCTACCGTTATTCTCATTACCCAGCGCTGTTCTACCGCAATGTTTGCCGATAATATTCTCGTGCTGTCAAACGGCGAAAGTGCCGGCTTCGGAACACACGATGAGCTTTTAAAAACCTGCGGAATATACCGTGATATTTATGACTCGCAGCTTGCAAGCCTGACTGACGGTATTTCTGTCGAAACTACCGAATAAAACTGAAAGGAGCAATACAGAATGGCACAAGATATCAAGCAAGTTAATATGCCGCGTATGGGCGGTCCTAAGGTCGGCGGTATAGCAAGATTCAGCAACAACGAACGCGCCAAAGACCAAAAGGGTACATTGATGCGCCTTATCAAAGTGTATATGCGGTTCAAGGGCACTATTATTTCTGCTGTGATTCTGACCGTTCTTGCCTCAACAATATCAGTTTTTATACCATATTTTGTCGGCAAAGCATTCAACGCATTTGATTCAAATACGCAGACAGTAAACGGTCACATGCTCTACATCGCTGTCGGAATTATTGCCGCGCTTTACATAACCAACTGGATAATCACCACTATAAGCGATGTAACGGTAATGGCTGTATCTCAGAAACTGGTTTCCGTACTGCGCCGTGAATTGTTCGTTAAACTCGAAAAGCTGCCGCTTTTATTCTTTGACACAACTCCAAGGGGCGACACAATGAGTAGAATAACAAACGACACCGACACAATCAGCACAACAATTGCACAATCCGCAACCCAGCTTGCCTCTGCACTATTTACACTGATAGGCTCACTTGCTGTTATGCTGTCGCTCAGTCCTCTGCTGACACTCGCGGTACTCACCTGTGTTCCGCTTGTCTTTTTGCTTACAAAAATTCTTGCAGGACACAGCAGAAAACACTTCTATCATCAGCAGCAAAATCTGGGTGCGCTTAACGGTGTTATTCAGGAAAGCATATACGGACTTAAAATGATAAAGGCATTTTCAAAAGAAGCATCGGTGCTGAGCCAATTCCGTGATATCAACAACGAACTGAAAAAGAGCGGAACCTCGGCACAGACATGGGCTGGATACATGATGCCGCTTATGAATATAATAAACAATCTGACATTTACAATTACCGCCATTGTCGGTGGAATTCTCTGTACCAAATACGGTTTGCTTATCGGCACGGCCGTAAGCTTTATGAGTTATTCAAAACAGTTTGCGACACCGCTTAACTCCGTTGCGGGATTATTTAATAATATTCAGTCCGCACTTGCCGGAGCCGAGCGTGTATTTGAAACAATAGACGAAATTGAAGAAGCTCCCGATAGATTGTCGGCGATTGAGCTTGAGAAGGTCAACGGACTGGTGGAATTTAAAAACGTCAGCTTCTCATATGACAAAAATACGCCGGTACTAAAAGACATATCATTCACCGTAAAACCGGGGCAAAGGACTGCACTCGTAGGTGAAACCGGTTCAGGCAAGACAACTATTGTCAATCTTTTAACCCGATTTTATGACGCAGACAGCGGTAGTATAACTATTGACGGCAACGACATCAGGAATATCAAAAGGCGCTGCCTGCAAAACTGCTTTTCTGTAGTTCTTCAGGAAACCTGTCTATTCTCCGGCACAATACTTGACAATATAAGATATTCAAAGCCCGATGCGACAGAAGCCGATGTAATAAAATCCGCAAAACTGGCGCATGCCCATGAATTCATAGAAAGGCTTCCCAAAGGATACATGACTTTAGTATCAGGCAGTCAGGATACGCTCAGCGAGGGTCAAAGACAGCTGATAGCAATTTCGCGTGCATTATTGTGCGACAGTCCCATACTTATTCTTGACGAGGCAACAAGCTCAGTAGACACAAAAACCGAAAAGGATATTCAAAGTGCACTGACACGGCTTATGGAAAACCGAACGAGTATCATAATTGCACACAGACTTTCAACCATACGCGACTCGGATAACATAATAGTTATAGACAAAGGAAATATTATTGAAAGCGGAACCCACAATGAGCTCATGAATAAAAAGGGACTGTATTATAAGATGATTATGTAATATATGTATCACTATAATAAAATTTTGACAAATAATTTGCAAAAAACTCTTGCCAAAACAAAAATGCTGTGATATAATAATTTTGTTATGTGCTTAACACACAATAAAATATGGAGAAGTATCGAAGTGGTCATAACGGACATGACTCGAAATCATGATGCCCCTTGAGGGACGTGGGTTCGAATCCCACCTTCTCCGCCACGTCACGGCGAATCCTTTGGGTTCGCCGTTTTCGTTTGAAAACGGCTTCACTGTGCGGATTGCTGCTCCTTTTTCCCGAAAAGCAAAGCTTTTTGGGATGCCCTGCTTGGCGGGTTTGCAGATCAGAATATGTATTCCATGTTATCTTAATCTTTGAATGTCCGATCATTATCATCTTTTTTAATTTCATTCATAAACCCAGCAGTTATTATTCCGGTCGGCAATGCAACAACCGCTATTCCGACAAAAGCGGAGAGCATACTAACAATCCGACCGGGCACAGTTACGGGATAAATATCTCCATATCCAACAGTCGTCAGTGTAACCATAGCCCAATAAAACGCATCGAAAACCGTATTAAAGCTGTCCGGCTCTATAGAAAAAACAACCAACGCAGAAACTGTTACATACGCTATTGCACATCCTCCAACGGTAACTAGCGCTGTTTTCTCTTTTTTAATAACATTAATCAGCATATTCAGATTTTTTGAATATCTGATAAATTTTAATAGTTTAAAAGCCTTATTTAATCTGGATACCCTCATTAGTTTAAATCCCGAGTGAAGCATCCTGACAGACGGAAGTATTGAAAGCAAATCTATTATTGCAAATCCCGAGAACGGATACAGTAAAAAAGACACTTTTCCCTTTTTCAGCTTATAATCTGCCGTGAACCACCGCAAAAGGTAGTCAAAAATAAAAACAGACACTGTTATTTTCTCGATAAAAATAAGCGGTTCGTACATGGTTTTAAAAAACAACGGTATTATGCTTACTATAACGGCAAACATCATTCCATAGTCATAAATACGACTGATTACACTTGCACCATCGTCAACCTCAATGATTTCAAAAATACGTTTTCTGAATACTTTCAATATACTTCCCTACTTTCCTGTTCATCTGCTTCTTAAATACGACATCATCGTCCGGTTATTACCGGAATATTAAACCAATTTTTTAATCTCAAAACCGAATCATCACTGTATCTTATCAAGTGAATCCTTTGTCAGTATTTTCTTTATATTTACAAAGAAAAGTATCATAGCGACTGCTGCGGAAGCAAAGTCTGAAATCGGCTCGGATATATACACACCCTCCGTACCAAAAAACACCGGCAAAATAACTGCAAGCGGAATCAGCAGGATGATTTTACGCAAAGCTGCAATAAACAATGATATTTTTGCTTGACCGAGTGCCATAAATGTCGGCTGAATTCCCATCTGAACGCCAAAAAGAAGCATACCGGATATAAACAACGGCATTCTGCGTCCGCAAAGAGCAATCAGCTCGGCAGAGTTTGTGAACATTCCGGCAAAAAATTGCGGGAACACCATAATTAATGCCGCTCCCACAAGCGAAAACACTGCGCAAATCGCAATCATACTGCGATAGGTTTTCTTAACTCTGTCAAACTTACCCGCGCCGAAATTGTAGCTGATAATCGGCTGAACACCTTGTGTAAATCCACCAAGAGGCGCCGAGAAGAACTGCATCACACTCTGCATAATGGTAATTGAGCCAACGTACAAATCGCCGCCGTATGTCTGCATACCGCTGTTGAGTGCAATGCTGACAAGACTTTCGGTTGAACGCATTACAAACGGCGAAACACCGAGAGCGGAAATTCGTTTCATAATCTTAAAATCCGGTTTTAAATTTTTCAATTTGATTTTAAGCACAGCCTTTTTGCTGACTAAAAAACCAACAACCCAAACCGCACTTACAAACTGAGAAATAATGGTTGCAACCGCTGCACCGGCAACACCCATATCAAAAACAAATATAAAAACCGGGTCAAGAGCAATGTTAATAGCCGCTCCTATAATAACCGAAACCATACCTGTTTTTGCTGCACCCTGCGAGATAATATATGGATTAAGTCCCAAAGCAAGCTCAACAAACAGTGTGCCGATAAGGTAAATTGATATATAAGTTACTCCGTATCCGATTGTGGCATCACTTGCTCCGAACATATAAAGCAGAGGTTTCATGAAGGCATAAAACACAAGCATAAGCACTGCTGTGAAAAATATCAGCATAGTTACTCCGTTGCCAAGAATTTTCTCGGCTTTATCCTTATCACCCTTGCCTTGCCATATCGCAGAAAGCGGAGCGCCGCCTGCGCCTACAAATGCAGAAAACGCAGAAATGAATGTTACGATTGGAAACGCAACACCCACGCCCGTCAGCGCATCTGCCGATGCATTCGGAATATGACCGATATAAATTCGGTCAACAATGTTATATAAAATATTTATTACTTGAGCAATGACCGACGGTATCGCCATTTTCGTCATTAAGACGGAGATTTTCTCCGTACCCATGATATCTTCTTTTAACGACAATTTTTAAACCTCTCTATTTTTTCAGTAATCTTATCTTATAAATAGTTCGATACTTTTCTCTCAATCCGCGTCCTCATCAAGAGCTTCTATGTAAAAGCTTACGGGTCTGAATCCGTCATTGCATGAAATCATGGCGGACTTCTTATTCTTCATCCAACCATCATACAAATTTTCGCCGCCGTGTGCCAATGTCATAACAAATGCAGACATGCTATCCCATGCACTGTCGCATAAGCCGTCCGGCTTTTCCCAGCCGTTTGCAATAAAGATCTGCCCCGTCTTTAAGTCACAAGCATGCTCGATTGGATTTTCGTACTTATCAATCAAATCATCATACCGCGCCATTTTCATCACGGTTATCCTGCACTTTTTCATTAAGTTCCTACCTCTTATCCTTTGTTTTTCGCTGTAATTAATTCTTAGCCCAAATTATAAAGCGGTTCTGTTTCACGACTGCGGTATTCGTGCTTTTCGTAATAACCGATTAAGCTGCCTTGTTCATCACGCAGTGCCACCATATAAACGTCCTTGTTCTCTTTCCCGTTGTGATATGTATATATTCTGTTATGTGATTTATCCGATTTAAACCACTCCACAACCTTTAAAATCATCTCATTTGAATTATCATTATGACATTCAAGCAGACTTTTTCCTGTGAGCAGCCCTCCGCCGTGTTTGCTGTATTTTTCACAGGCTGAAGGATTCATATAAATAATCCGATGACTCAAATCGCAGATTACCACCGCACATCTATCTTCATCGACTATACTTTTGAAATATTGAGATAATTCCATTTTATCGTTCCTTTCGATAAATTTTATAGAATATTATAGCACGTTATCGACAAAATATCAATATTTATCCTCATATATTCCTCTTTTCAAAACTTTTTTCATATTTAAATTATATAAAAGGCAAAAAGTGTGTGCTCTTTAATCTTTGCGTTATTTTAAATATATGTAAATTTATTTTAATTATCCTGTTTATTGTACACATGACAGATTAAACTGATAGTATTAAAATAAAAAAAGTGAGGAGTTTAAAAATGAAAACTTATTTAAAATCATTTGAAATCGCAAGTGATAATTACGAAGATTCTTTTTTAGGAAGACAAAGAATGACTTGTTTTAATTCGTACTATCCTTTTCGCATTTTTTATCAAAAAAGACTCCCAAAATTTGAATTTTCACCGATTACGATTTTTTACGGCGGTAACGGAAGCGGTAAGTCTACATTGCTAAATATTATAGCAGAAAAATTGAGAATAGACCGTCATACTCCGTTTAATACTACAAAGTTCATGGACGATTACGTTCATGGCTGCAAGGCTGAAATATCAGCATCAGGAATTCCTGACGAAAGCCTTATAATCGCAAGTGACGATATATTCAATTATCTTATAGACCTTCGATACATGAATAATGGCATAGATGCAAAAAGAGAAGACATGATGAAAGATTATTATGAAAAACGGAAGCCAATGCAATTACATTCAATGGATGATTATGAAAATTATAAAAAACATGTTCAAGCAGTGAGAAACACAGCATCCAAGTTTATAAAAAACAATCTTATAAATAATATTAAAATGGCATCTAACGGTGAAAGTGCAATAAAGTTTTTTACTACTCAGATAAACGAAAACGCACTATATTTACTTGACGAGCCTGAGAATAGCATGGCTCCTAAAATGCAGCTTATGTTAAAAGACTATATAGAAAGCTCAGTAAAAGGATATGATTGTCAATTTATTATTGCAACACATTCACCGTTTCTGTTGGCTCTGGAAGGTTCAAAAATATATGATTTGGATGATATAAACAATACCGAAAAGACGTGGACCGAAGTAGAGAATACAAAAATATATTATGAATTTTTCAAATCCCATTCAGATGAGTTTGAAAAATAAGGTTAAATATATACAAATATAAAATATACGCCAGATTTTCACATACTTCACGGTCTTATTCACATATTGTCATATTCCGACATATTATATTATAAAAACCAAAGGAGGGCTTTTTGTGAATAACGGCTGTCAAAATCTGTTTGTCTTGTCCGCAATCGCATATAAGCTGTCCGAGTGCCTGTCGAAAGAGGAATTGGAAGCATTGGCAGCCAGTCTTACGGCACTCGGAGATATGATTACAAGCTTAGTTGTAAATAAAGCTTTATGCGAAAAAGAATGAGAAATACATTATATGACTGAAGCACAGCAGCAGTCGATTATATCCGGTACTCATGCCGTAAAAATTTGAAAACTATTTTCGCTCCAGATATTCCTTGAGATATTTACCTGTATATGACCTCTCGCACTTCGCAACCTTCTCAGGAGTACCTTGAGCGACTATTTCGCCGCCGCCGTCTCCGCCCTCAGGACCTAAGTCGATTATATAATCAGCCGTTTTAATCACATCAAGATTATGCTCTATTACTACGACCGTATTTCCGGCATCGACGAGCTTCTGAAGCACTTCGATAAGCATATGAACATCTGCTGTATGCAGTCCCGTTGTCGGCTCGTCAAGAATGTAAATAGTCTTGCCGGTGCTGCGGCGGCTAAGCTCCGTCGCAAGCTTTACTCTCTGCGCCTCACCGCCGGACAGTGTTGTTGAAGGCTGTCCTATTTTGATATATCCAAGCCCCACATCATACAGGGTATCGAGCTTTCTCTTAATCTTCGGAACATTTTCAAAAAAGCTACAGCCCTCCTCAACTGTCATTTCAAGAACTTCGTGAATATTTTTGCCTTTATACTTCACTTCAAGAGTTTCTCTGTTATATCTCTTTCCGTCACACACCTCACACGGAACGTATACATCAGGGAGGAAGTGCATCTCAATTTTAATTATTCCGTCACCGGTACACGCCTCACAGCGTCCGCCCTTTATATTAAAGCTGAATCTTCCCGCTTTATAACCGCGTCTTTTGGCTTCAGAGGTTGCCGCAAACAATTCACGGATATCGGCAAACAAACCGGTATATGTCGCAGGATTGCTTCTCGGAGTTCTGCCTATCGGTGATTGGTCTATATCTATTACCTTATCAAGATTTTCTTCACCCTTTAAACTCTTAAACTTGCCCGGATGCTTTTTGGAATTATTCAGAACATTCGAAAGCTTCTTATATAATATCTCATTCACAAACGAGCTCTTCCCGCTTCCAGAAACGCCTGTGACGCAGGTGAAGGTTCCGAGAGGAATTTTGACGTTTATGTTTTTAAGATTATTCTCACAGCAGCCCTTAATCTCAAGCTTAAATCCATTGCCCTTTCTGCGCTTTTCAGGTACCGGTATCCTCTTTTCGCCCGACAAATACTGTCCGGTAATCGATTCCTTGCAGTTTATTATATCCTGAGGCGTGCCTTCGGCAACGACTTCGCCGCCGTGTATTCCCGCTCCGGGGCCTATATCGACAATATGGTCGGCGGCAAGCATAGTGTCCTCGTCATGTTCAACAACAATCAGTGTATTGCCCAAATCTCTCAGCCGCTTCAAGGTGGCAATCAGCTTGTCGTTGTCCCTCTGATGCAGTCCGATGCTCGGTTCATCCAATATATATACAACTCCCATAAGGCTCGAACCGATTTGCGTAGCAAGCCGAATTCTCTGCGCCTCACCGCCGCTGAGTGTGCCTGCGCTTCTTGACAGCGTCAGATATTCAAGGCCGACATTTTTGAGAAATGTAAGTCTCTCGTTTATCTCCTTCAGGATATGCTCTGAAATAATTTTGTCCTTATTTGACAAGTCAGGCTTGAGGTTTGAAAAAAACTCAAGTGCCTGTACGATAGACATATCCGAAACCTGGTTTATATTAAGTCCGCTTACAGTAACGGCAAGTGATTCTGGCTTTAAGCGGGCTCCGTGACAATCCGGACACGGCATATTAACCATATAGCTTTCAATCTCAGCCTTTCGCCACTCGGAATTTGTCTCATGATGACGGCGTGCAAGGTTGTTTATTACACCCTCAAACCTTGCGTACTGCTCACCTTTGGCAAACTTTCGGTTATATGTCAATCTTATTTTCTGATTTCCCGTCCCGTACAATATTTTATCAACTATTTCCTCAGGAAGCTCACAAACGGGCGTATCAAGACTAAACCCATAAAACTCCGCAAGCCCATTGTAGTACATATACGAAATGGAATTATCATCTGTACCGTTCCAGCCGCTTGCCACAATAGCGCCTTCGCTGATTGACAAATTCCTATTCGGAATAATCAAATCAGGGTCAATTTTCATAATATTTCCGAGTCCGCCGCATGACGGGCACGCACCGTAAGGCGTGTTGAACGAAAACATTCTCGGTGTGAGTTCTTCCATACTTATACCGCAGTCATCACAGGCGTAGTTTTGTGAAAACATGATTTCCTCGCCGTCGATAACATCAACAGTCACAAGTCCATGCGCCATGCTCAGAGCAGTTTCAATCGAATCCGCCAGACGTTTTTCCATACCCTCTTTTACCACAAGCCTGTCTACGATTATATCAATGCTGTGCTTCTTCTGCTTATCAAGACGGATTTCCATATCAGAGATTTCAACAGTCTTTCCGTCAATTCTTGCACGTACAAATCCGTTTTTCCTTGCGTCCTCGAAGGTCTTTACATATTCGCCCTTTCTTCCTCTCGCAACCGGAGCCATGATTTGGATTTTAGTTCTTTCCGGAAGCGCCTTAACTCTGTCCACTATCTGGTCAACGGACTGCGGAACTATCTCCTTGCCGCACTTTGGGCAGTGCGGAATTCCTATTCTTGCAAAAAGCAGACGGATATAATCATATACCTCAGTCACTGTTCCGACAGTAGACCTTGGGTTTCGTCCGGTCGTTTTCTGGTCGATTGAAATTGCCGGCGACAAGCCCTCGATTGATTCAACGTCCGGCTTGTCCATCTGACCTAAAAACATTCTGGCATACGCCGACAACGACTCCACATATCGTCTCTGTCCCTCTGCATATATGGTTTGGAACGCAAGGGAGGATTTTCCGGAGCCGCTGAGTCCCGTCAAAACAACAAGCCTGTCTCTCGGAATTTCAAGACTAATATTTTTTAGGTTATTCTCTTTTGCACCTTTAATTACTATATTCTTATTCATTTTCTATTCTCCGTATCTCATCTCTGATTTGTGCGGCAAGCTCAAACTGCAACAGTTCCGCCGCCTTCTTCATATCTATTGTAAGTTCAGCGATTATGCGTTCCTTATTTTCAATCCGCTCAGCATTCTTCTCAGCGCGTCTGCCCTTATCGGATTTTCCGAGTTCGGTCGTTGCCTCAATAACTTCATGAACTTGCTTCTTTATTGTCTTTGGAACTATATTATGCTCCTCATTAAACGCCTTTTGCATACTGCGTCTGCGGTTTGTCTCATCAATTGCGTAACGCATTGAACCGGTTATTGTATCGGCGTACATTATAACCTTGCCGTCTGCGTTCCTCGCAGCACGGCCTATCGTCTGCACAAGAGACGTCTCGCTTCTCAAAAAACCCTCTTTGTCGGCATCAAGAATTGCTACAAGTGATACCTCAGGTATATCAAGCCCCTCACGCAACAGGTTAATTCCGACAAGAACATCAAACTCACCGAGACGCAGGTCTCTTATTATTTCCATTCTTTCGATTGTCTTGACATCAGAATGTAAATAACGCACTCTGACACCCAAATCCTCAAAATACTCAGTCAGTCTTTCAGCCATCTTTTTTGTGAGCGTTGTCACAAGCACTCTCTCGTCACGCTTTGTGCGTTCAACAATCTCGGAGTATAAATCATCAACCTGTCCGTTAATCGGGCGAACCTCAACCTCCGGGTCGAGCAGTCCCGTCGGTCTGATGACCTGCTCAACAATCTTTGATGAGCGTTCCTTTTCAAATTCCGCCGGCGTTGCCGACACAAAAATCGCCTGATTCAGCTTGCCCCAGAACTCGTCAAAGTTAAGAGGTCTGTTATCAAAAGCCGACGGAAGTCGGAAGCCGTACTTTACAAGGTTTTCCTTCCTCGCCCTGTCTCCGGCATACATCGCTCTAACCTGAGGAAGCGTGACATGGCTCTCGTCAACAAACAGCAGAAAGTCCTTCGGCAGATAGTCAATCAGCGTAAACGGTGCGCTTCCGGGTGCTCTGCCGCTGATATGTCTTGAATAGTTCTCTATACCGCTACAAAAGCCCGTTTCCCTGAGCATTTCCATATCGTACTTAGTACGCTGCTCAAGACGCTGAGCCTCAACAAGCTTGTCCGCGTCACGAAGCTCCTTAAGTCTCTCCTCAAGCTCCTGCTCAATACTTATAATTGCCTTTTCTCTTTTCTCGGAGGTTGTAACATAGTGTGAAGCCGGATATATCGCAACATGCTTTCTCTCACCTATAACTTCGCCGGTCACTGCGTTTATCTCGGTAATCCGGTCAACCTCATCACCGAAAAATTCAACCCTTATCGCCGTGTTATACGCATCTGACGGATATATGTCAAGCACATCGCCGCGCACACGGAACTTGTTTCTTGAAAAGTCTATATCATTTCTTTCGTACTGTATCTCAATCAGCTTTGATACTACATCATCTCTGTCCTTAATCATTCCGGGACGTAAAGACACGACCATGTTATTATAGTCAATCGGGTCACCAAGACCGTATATACAGGACACGCTCGCCACGATTATTACGTCCTTGCGCTCAAACAGGGCAGCCGTGGCGCTGTGACGGAGCTTATCAATTTCCTCATTTGTCTGCGCGTCTTTTTCTATATAAATATCTGACTGAGGAATATACGCCTCAGGCTGATAATAGTCATAGTAACTTACAAAATACTCAACCGCATTTTCGGGAAATATCTCTTTAAACTCACTGCAAAGCTGCGCTGCGAGAGTCTTATTGTGAGCCAATACCAAAGTCGGTTTTTGTACTTTTTCTATAACATTTGCCATGGTAAATGTCTTACCGCTTCCGGTAACACCGAGAAGCGTCTGAAACTTTTCGCCGTTAATAACGCCGTTTGCAAGCTGCTCAATAGCCTTCGGCTGATCGCCTGCGGGAGCATATTTTGAAACCACCTTAAAATCCATATTGGCACCTCCGTTTTTTATGACATAAAACACTAAAGCTAAACTTTATTATAACACAACACGCATATATATTACAACAAAAATCTTGTCAAATTGCAAACTTTGTGTTAAAATTCAAAATAGATACAGCCATACAAAAAGGGGTTAAACTTTATGTTTAATAACATGTTACGATATATCAGGCTTTACAAAATTTTACTATGCGCTGCGGTATCCGTTTTGCTGCTTGGCAGCAGTTGTTTTTGCCATGCTGCAAATTATGACAGTCAATCCGGCATAACCGAGACAAGCAGCAGCCAAAGTACACAGCAGCTCATTGATTCACAGCAAATACACACTGAGCCCGCAGCCGCACCGAACGATAAACCTTCATTCAGAGAAAAATACGGCAAAACACTCTCTCTTTGCTCGATTGCGGTGCTTATAACTCTTGTTCTTTTGCAGCTGATAATAAAGTGGCTTGAATCAAGTGTTCAAGCCCGCAGACTCGAAAAAGCCTCTGCTGATTTAAGCACCGCGTTAAAGCTCTGCAAGGAAACTGAAGCGGCAAAATCAGAATACATAAGCTATGCCGCACAAGTGATACAAAAAACTGCCGCAAGCCTTGAAAATAAACTTGAATTAAATAAAGATGATAATATTAGTATTACAGAATATTCGGATTTAATTAAATCATTGCGTCATTTGCTCGACATATCCTACGCTGATGAAAAATCGCCGGGATTAAAGCATGGAGCTTTCAAACTCGGCGATATTATAAGTGATATTGACAGAACATACAGGAGTATCTGTGAAGTCAAAGGCATTGAATTCTCAGAGTTTAAACACGAATTTGAATATAATGACTTAATCGGCGATACGCACAAGCTTATGCAGATACTCACATCTATATTAAATAATTCAATAAACTTCACACCGCAAGGGAGATCAATTTCTTTGCACACTACGCAAAAGTACGATGGCGATGGGACAGTGTATATTGAGTTCAAAGTTATCGACACCGGAACCGGCATGAGCAAGGAAAAGGTCAATTCAATATTCCATTCAAACAATCACCTTTCGGATTCGTTCAGCGGAAGCGGTATAGGTCTGTCGATTGTTCGTGTATACACTGAGCTTATGAACGGTACTGTTGACGCGGAAAGTATCGAGGGCGAAGGCTGTACTGTAACCGTAACCATTCCGTTTGAAATTGTTCGCGATACATCAGAAAAGACATATGAGCTAAAGCCTGTTGAATACTATGATTATTCAGGATATACCGCTCTGATTGCCGAGGACAACGAACTAAACCTTGCTATCCTAAGCGAACTGCTCAAGGAAATAGGCTTTGATATAATCTCTGTTAGCGACGGCCGTCAGGCTGTGTACGCCTTTAACAAAGCAAAGCGTGACGAAATTGACGTTATTCTTCTTGATATCGACATGCCGGTCATGAACGGTTATGAAGCTGCAAATACAATCAGAAAAAGTAAGCATGCAAATTACGCCTCTGTTCCGATTATCGGCATGTCGTCGGAAATCTCGGCTTATGATTTCAAAAAACAGCATAAAAACGTATTTACGTCTTGTATATCAAAGCCTATTGATATTGATGAGTTATACTATGCCTTAGACAAATATATTGTTAAGCACAACAAAACAGCTGATTTATAAACAAAGCGCAGGTCTGTCAGCTGTTAAAGTCCTCCTCAAACGATGCAAGCTCCTCTTTTGTATTAAAGCGAATACCCTGCTTTAAGCTCACGACATCCTCAAAAGGAATATCCGGCACATAAACCGTGAATGAATACAAAAACTGCTCATTGCTGTTACTCTCCATGCTGCCGCCGCAGCTGTAAATCTCAATTCTGTCGTTATTCAGTTTAGCGAGATAATATCGTCCGCTTGCATCTGTCGGAGCAGGTGACGCTTCGGCATTGTTCGGTACGGCATCAGAAATCACAGCCTCAGCTGTATTTATGTTTTCATCTGAGTCCAGCATGGAACGGCTTATATAATTCATAGTTGTAAAATAAGTTACATAGCCGATAATAAGCGCGAAAAATACGACCGAAACGCAAACCAATACACCTTTAACTATCTTTTTATACATATTGATGCCCCCTATATATTGTATTTACAAGATTGGTGTAACACTAATTTAATAGATTATTAACAGTTTTATAGTTTAATATACATGTTGTTGTGATATAATTGTGTTATATATATTATTGAAATGTTTTCAGTTAGTGACAAATAAGGGGAAAAGAAAATGAGAAAATCTTTAGGTAAATTTATTTTGATTTTTGTTATAACTCTCATAATCGGGGGTGTGATTGCCGGCGGCGTGATACTTACCGCAGTTATGGGAATGTGGGGAAATACAGAAGGAATTGATATAAGCGTTCTGACAATGGATAAAAATTCAGATATCGTTTATCTTGACCCTGACACGGGAGAAGAAAAAATTCTGCTCACACTTAATTCCGGCGAAAACAGAATTTGGGTTGATCTTGACGCAACGCCCAAAAACCTTCAAAACGCTTTTATAGCGATTGAGGACGAACGTTTCAGGACTCACAAGGGAGTTGATATTAAGCGAACCGCAAAAGCTACTGTTACTTATTTTATAGATAAGCTGACCGGTAAAGGCGGTCAGGCATCACTCGGCGGAAGTACCATAACCCAGCAGCTTATCAAAAACATTACAGGCGACGCCGATCAGACAATTGCGCGTAAGATCTCTGAAATTTCCAAGGCAATTGACCTTGAGAAACAGATGTCAAAGGATCAGATTCTTGAGCTTTACATGAACTGTATATTCCTTGCCGAAAACTGTCACGGAGTTCAGACAGCCGCAAACCTCTATTTTGATAAGGACGTAAGCCAGCTTAATCTTGCCGAATGTGCATCAATTGCTTCCATTACTCAAAATCCGTCACTTTATGACCCGTTCATAAATCCGGATAAGAACAAAGAGCGTCAGGAGCTTGTGCTTGCAAAGATGCTGTCACTCGGCTTTATAACTCAGGAAGAATACGATGAAGCTGTGAACTATCCGATTAAGTTCAGCAAGGAAACCGCAAGCGCCAAGAAAGAAGAAATAACTACATCGTACTACGTAGACCAGGTTGTCCGCGACGCTATATCAAAGCTTCAGGAGAAGGGCTATTCAGAAACGCTTGCAACAAAAATGGTTTATTCGGGCGGATTGAAAATCTATTGTGCATACGAGCCTGAAATTCAGGCGATTGTCGAAAATTATTACTATAATGAAAATAATTTTCCGGATTCTGAAGCGCAGTCTTCAATAGTAATAATGGATCCGAGCGACGGCCGCGTTATGGCAATGGCTGGTGGAATTGGAGAAAAAACCTCAAGTTTTTCACTTAACCGTGCCGTTCAAAGTCCAAGGCAGCCCGGTTCAACTATTAAGCCGATTGCGGTATATGCACCCGCTCTTGATAACGGTACAATAGACACAAGCACTCGTGTTATGGATCAGAAAAAGTCTTATGACGGCTGGGTGCCGCGAAACTACAGCTACAAATACAGTAACTCAAAAGTCGGTTTGGATTATGCTATTCAGCAATCATTGAATACTATACCTGTAGAAATTATGTCTGAGATGGGGATAAGAACATCATACGACTTTATGACTCAAAAGCTCGGCTTTACCACACTTGTTGAAGCCGAAGAAATCAACGGTGAAATATACACTGATTTGGGTTACGCACAGCTTGCGCTCGGCGGTCTTACACACGGAGCAACCAACCTTGAAATGACGGCTGCATATTGTATTTTCCCGAATAAAGGCATATACAATAAGCCGTATACCTTCACAGAAATCAAAGATGAAAGCGGCGAAACAATTCTCTACGGCAGAGACAGCGAATCTTCATGGGAAGCTATCAAGCCTGAAACAGCGGCAATTATGAACAGATATCTGAATTCTGTTGTGACATCGGGTACCGGACGCGGAGCCGCGCTGTCGGACGGAACTTTCACTGCCGGAAAGACCGGTACAACATCAGAGAATTTTGACCGTTGGTTTATCGGATATACACCATATTATGTAGCCGCGGTATGGTATGGCTATGACACACCGAAATCCATTCAAATATCATCAAATCCGTGTATTCCGGTATGGAAATCTATTATGGATAAGGTGCACTCAACCATGAAGTCAAAAAGCAAATCTATTGATATAGACTACAGTGTAAGCGTATCCTCTAACGCCTCAAAAACATCGAGCAGTTCGCGCACAAATTCAGCTTCATCGAATTCAAGCTCAAACTCAGGAAATTCTGCTCAAACCAATTCAAGCAATAATAGCGACGATGACGATGATGAGGACTACAGCAGCAGAAATAACACCAACAATAATGATACCAATGACGACGAAGATGAACTTACTGATTAATTAAATTATAGTTTTTATGTACGGTTCGCCCACCTTTTTTTGCAAAGGCGGTGCCTAAGCAGACAGATACAATAATAAATCCCGGGACTTATATCCCGGGATATTTTCATATTTACACGCCTAAAAAGGCTTTTTCACTCTCGTGCTTCTTTTCTCTGCCCATCAGGTTTGCGACAGCTTCTTTGGCAGGCATACCTTCAAACAGGACTTTATACGCCTCGTTCACGATAGGCATTTCAACGCCCACCTTGTCCGACAGCTCCTTTGCGGCGCGGCAGGTTCTGACGCCCTCAACGACCATCTTAACCTCGTTTTGCGCCTCCTCCGCCGTCTTGCCCTGTCCGATAAGAATTCCGGCGCGGCGGTTGCGTGAGTGCATACTGGTGCAGGTCACGATTAAGTCACCGACTCCTGAAAGACCGTTAAAGGTTTCGGCGTGTGCGCCCATAGCAGCGCCAAGCCTTGACATCTCGACAAGACCTCTTGTCATCAGCGCAGCTTTTGTGTTATCGCCCAGGTTCATGCCGTCGATAATACCGGCGCAGAGTGCGATTACGTTTTTAAGCGAGCCGCCAAGCTCCACACCCAGAATGTCCGGGTTTGTATATACTCTGAAGTTCGGGTTCATGAACATGTCCTGCACCAATACGGCAGTTTCCTCGTTCTCTGCTGCAACGACATTTGTTGTCGGTATCCCTCTTGACACCTCCTCCGCATGGCTCGGACCCGACATAACCACGATTTCGCAGTTCGGGATTTCCTGCTTGATGACTTTTGACAGGGTCAGGTATGTTCCCTCCTCAATTCCCTTTGAGATGTTGACGATAATCTGGCCGTCCCTGATATACTGCGACATATTCCTTGCCGTTGTGCGGATTGCGTGCGACGGCGTTGCCGTCACGATTATATCACGTCCGCTGAGACAATCGGCAAGCTCACTTGTGAACTTAATACCATCAGGCAGCTTAACGCCCGGCAGGAACGGCTTGTTCTCATGATACTTTTTCAGGTTATCGCTCTCCTCTTTGAGGTATGACCAGAGCGTAACCTCGTGTCCGTTATCCGCAAGCATTATCGCAACGGCTGTTCCCCAGCCGCCGCTGCCTATTACACTGATTTTTGACATAGTTATTCCTCCGTATGATTATCAGTTGTCTTTTTTGCTCCGAGCTTATTCTCCGTACCGCTGAGCAGACGTTTGATATTTGCGTGATGTCTGATGATAAGCAATCCGCCGATAATAATCACGCAGACAAGCTCTGTCACATTAAACGAACCTGTGACGCACATTTTTATTATCTCGGCTATTATGTACGCAGCTCCGCCCAGAATAGAGCCGAGCGACACATAGCGCGTAACCGCCATTACTGCGATTGCGCACACGGCTATGATAAGTCCGGCCTTCCAGTCGAGCATAAGCACCACGCCAAGGCTTGTTGCAACGCCCTTGCCTCCCTTAAATCCAAAATACAGCGGAAAGTTATGGCCGAGAATAACACAAACACCGGCTATATACGGAATCGAAACAAGCGACAGTGCGCTTTGGTACATGGCAAGGTCGGCGCTTTCCCATACGGATGCGGCAGCCGCCGAGTGATAATAGTTCACAAACAGCACAGCCGCAAGAACGCACACTATGCCCTTAAGCACATCGAGCAGAAGCGTGATAACGCCCATCTTCTTGCCGTAGGTTCTCAGCATATTTGTCGCCCCGGCATTGCCCGAACCGCTCTTTCTGATGTCCTGACCGCCGATAGCCCTCGAAAGCAGTATTGAAAAGTTAACTGAGCCTATCAGATACGACGCTGCGCCGAACACAACAGACATAATCAAGGCACGGATAAAAAAAGTATCACTAAGCATTATTTCTTCGCTCCTTTTTCACGGATTATAAACTTAATCGGCGTTCCCTCAAAGCCGAACCTTGAACGGAACTGATTTTCGAGATACCTCACGTATGAATAGTGCGCCAGCTTTGCATCATTCACGAACAGTACAAATGTTGGCGGCTTTATATCCGCCTGAGTTGTATAGTAAATCTTGAGTCTTTTGCCCTTGTCGCTGGGCGGCTGAACCGCCGCAACAGCCTCGTTCAGCACATCGTTCAGCACGCCGGTCGATATGCGCTTTGTGTTCTGCTCAACCGCGGAATCCATCATGTCAAACAAATCGTCAATTCTGAGTCCGGTCTTTGCCGAAATAAACGCCGACGGAGCGTACATCATAAAGTTGAACCACTCCTTCGCCTTGTTTCGGAAATCCTTCATGGTATTGGTCTCCTTTTCGACCAGATCCCACTTGTTCATCACGATAATACTCGCCTTTCCCGCTTCGTGGACGTAACCGGCAATTTTGGTGTCCTGCTCGGTTATTCCCTCAGACGCGTCAACCATAATAAGGCACACGTCCGCCCTATCAACCGCGTTCAGCGCACGGGCGACACTGTAACGCTCAACATTCTCGTTTATTCTGCCGCGCTTTCGCATTCCGGCGGTGTCAATCAGCATGTATCTCCTGCCGTCACGCTCATAGAGTGTATCTATCGCGTCTCTTGTCGTGCCTGCAATATCGCTGACAATAACTCTGTCCTCGCCGAGGATTTTATTGACCAGAGACGACTTTCCGGCATTAGGCTTGCCGACAATCGCAACATGGATAATATCCGATTCGTCCTCTGCCTCCATCTCCTCGGGGAAGTATTTTACTATCTCATCGAGAAGGTCGCCCACACCGAGACCGTGAATTGACGAAACAGGCCACGGGTCGCCGATTCCGAGATTATAGAACTCATACATTTCAAGCGGCGGCTCGCCGGGGTTGTCCACCTTATTGGCAGCAAGAATGACCGGCTTTCCGCACTTCTGCAGCATGCCGGCAACGTCCTTATCCGCCGCGGTCATTCCCTCTTTGACGTTGACCATAAACACTATTACATCAGCCATGTCAATCGCAAGCTCTGCCTGCGACCTCATCTGGGAGAGGATAACATCGTTGTTATTCGGCTCGATACCTCCGGTATCAATCATAGTAAACTCACGTCCGCACCACTCGGCATCAACATATATTCTGTCACGGGTCACACCCGGTGTGTCTTCAATAATCGAAATCCGCCTTCCGGCAACCTTGTTAAAAAACGTGGATTTTCCCACATTCGGGCGTCCGACAACTGCAACAACAGGCTTCATCTTCTTCCTCCTTCGCCTCTTTGGCTAACCTTAATCATTCTAATCTTTAGTATAACACAAGACTTAAAATTCATCAAGGGCGAGTTTAATTTTAAAGAGCCGTATTATTAAGAATTATGGCTTTTTGTCGCCATCGAAACAGAAGGCGCCATCCAGCTCATGCCTCCTGACTGAGTATAAAGGCTCTCGCCCTTATCAAGAACAAACTCCGCAACCGGCATCGGCGTGCCGGAAATACTGTAACGCATAAAAATAACCCCCGAAGAATATATTTTATATAGTTAAATTATTGTATAATTAAATTAT
>CAJKEB010000014.1 GCA_905198865.1 uncultured Eubacteriales bacterium | reverse complement strand
CCTACCGCAGTTTGCATTACCGCCCATTGCATGGGCGGTGTCCGGCTGCAAGCTTTGCTTACAATGTTTATACACATAAACTACAATTTACACTATAAAAACAAGGGCTGCTGCAATTATTTGCAACAGCCTTATATTCTGTATTAAATTTAAATTTAATCAAAAATCGTATTTACAAAAGCTATGTAATGACATAACTTCGCCGGTCACGAAAAAACCGATATGCTTACAGATTAAACGGCTCTGTTTACCTTGCCTGATCTTATGCATCTGGTACAAGCATATACCTTCTTAGGAGTACCATCGACAATAGCTCTGACACGTCTAACGTTTGGTTTCCAAACCTTATTTGCTCTGCGGTGTGAGTGAGACACTTTGATACCAAAGCTTACGCCTTTTCCGCAAATTTCGCACTTTGCCATATATATACACCTCCTTAATTATCTAAAAATTAACTCAACTCGAAACATTATAACAGAAAGCTTTACATAATGCAAGCATTTTTTTAAAAAAATTTTTATTTTTTCCGCTAAAGTTTTGTTGCAAATTATTGATTATAATAGTATAATTGTTATAATAGTACTTTTGCGGATATGAATGGCCGCAGTTTTTAATAATTAATATAAAGATTATTTATTTAAAGTCAGAGGAAATGTATATGGAATTGATTACAGTTGATTTAAAAAAGGTAATACGCGAAATGAAGCTTGACAAGCTTTATTATCCGGATAAGGATATTATGATAACAACTGCGGATCTTAACAGACCGGGACTTCAAATAACAGGGTTCTTTGATTATTTTGATCCGAGCCGTATTCAGATATTTGGTATGGTCGAGAACACTTACCTCTCCGGTCTTTCGTCAGAGGAGAGATACAACAGCTTGAAGCGGTTGTTTGAAAAGAATATTTCGGCTGTTATTCTGACCCGAAACAGCAATGCTTCTGCGGAAATGCTCAAGCTTGCCGAGGAATACGAAACGCCGGTGCTTCGTACCTCTCAGCCCACCTCGCAGTTTACAAGCGCATTAATCGCATATCTGAATATTGAGCTTGCTCCCAGGATTACCCGTCACGGCGTCCTTGTAGAGGTTTACGGTCAGGGTGTGCTTATCCTGGGCGAAAGCGGCGTCGGAAAAAGCGAGGCGGCGGTGGAGCTTATAAAGAGAGGGCATCGTCTTGTTGCCGATGATGCTGTGGAGATTAAGAAGGTGTCGTCAAAGTCGCTTGTCGGCTCATCGCCCGATATTATCCGGCACTTTATCGAAATCCGAGGTATCGGAATTGTCGATGTTAAGAATATCTTCGGTATGGGTGCCGTAAAAGAGTCGGAAAAGATTGATATGATTATTCATCTTGAGGAATGGGAAAAGGGCAAGCAGTATGACAGACTTGGGCTTGTAGACGAGTATACAAATATTCTGGGTCTTGATATTCCGTCGCTTACAATTCCGGTCAAGCCCGGACGTAACCTTGCCGTTATTTTTGAGGTTGCCGCAATGAACAACCGTCAGAAGCGCATGGGATACAACGCGGCTGAGGAGCTGAACCGCAGAATTACCGATCAGATAAACCAACACAGCAATTAATGCAAGGAGTTTTTAGATGAGTAATAAGATAAATATACAAGTTGACACACATACGCACACAAATTGCAGTGACCACGCCTTTGGCAGCTTATGCGAGAATATTCACTATGGAAAGCTTAACGGTATGCAGATGGTTTGCATGACAAATCATGCCCCGGCTATTCCTGACAGCGCGCATATCTGGCATTTTATAACAATGCGTGAGCTTCCGGATTACGTTGAGGGAGTAAGGCTGCTCTGCGGCTGTGAGGCGAATATACTGGACAATGATGGAAATCTTGATATGGACGCGGAGCAGCTTAAAACGATGGACGTGGTTATTGCTTCAATTCACAGACCGTGTTATGATTCCTGTGATATTCCCGACCACACCCGGACTTGGCTTAAGGTGATTGAAAACCCTTATGTGAATATATTGGGTCACAGCGGAAATCCGCTTTTCCCGTACGACATTGATGTCGTTATTCGTGCAGCGAAGGAGAATAACAAGTGCGTTGAAATCAACAATCATTCGTATTCAGTCCGTGAGGGAAGCCGTGAGAACTGCCGGGCGATAGCGAAAAAGTGTATGGAACTCGGTTGTAAAATCGTTGTGGGCTCTGATGCACATACGCCGTTTGACGTAGGTAATTTTGACAAGGCGGTCGCTATGCTCGAGGAAATAAACTTTCCTGAGGAGCTTATTATGAATACAACGCCTGATAAGTTTTTAGAGTATCTTAGGTCAGTCGGCAAAAATATTTAGTTAAATCAGATTTCAGATAAATCGGGAGGTTATATGAATAAAACAATCATAACACTTGCGGCGGATATTGTCGGAAACGAGAACTGCAGAACAGACGAACCTATGAGCCGGCATACAACTTTCAGAGTTGGCGGTACGGCTGATTTGTATTTGACGCCGGACAGTATAGAACAGCTCATTTCTCTGATTGAGCTTTTCAAGCAGCATAAAACCGAATATTATATAATAGGCAACGGCTCTAATATCCTGGTCGGCGACAGAGGAATAAGGGGCGCTGTTATAGAAATAGGAAAAGAAATTGGAGAAATCAGCATAGACGGCGATATAATAACCGCAGAGGCAGGCGTTCTTTTGTCGAAGCTGGCAGCGGCCGCCGCAAAAAACGGACTTTCAGGTCTTGAGTTTGCGTCCGGTATACCGGGTTCTCTCGGCGGTGCGGTGTATATGAATGCAGGCGCATACGGCGGTGAAATGAAGGATATTGTCCGGGAGGTCAGATACCTTGATGAATCGGGCAGAGTTTGCACTGTTTCGGGCGCGGATTGTGAGTTTGCTTACAGACGCAGCTGCTTTACAGACACCGATAAAATTATTCTTTCGGCAAAATTAAAGCTTACACATGATAATCCTGACGAAATACGCATGAGAATAAACGAGCTTACAGCAAAACGTGTTGCAAAGCAGCCGGTTGACAAGGCGAGCGCAGGTAGTACGTTTAAAAGACCGGAGGGTTATTTTGCGGCGGCACTCATTGAGGAATGCGGGCTTAAGGGCTACACTGCCGGAGGCGCGTCCGTATCGGAGAAACATTCGGGGTTTGTCGTAAACAACGGAGGCGCAACCGCAAAGGACGTATGTGATGTTATAAGTCACGTAAAGGAAACGGTTAAGGCAATGAAGAATGTAAATCTTGAAACTGAGGTCAAATTCCTCGGTGAATTTGAATAGAATTAATTTCATAATAAAAACAAAATTTGTTTGGCGAAGGAGGCATATACATAATGAAGATATTGATTGTGACCGGACTCAGCGGAGCGGGAAAGACTCAGGTTATTAAGGCGCTTGAGGATATAGGATTTTACTGTGTTGACAATATGCCGCCGGAGCTTATGCCGAAGTTTGCGGAGATATGTCACCGCGCCTCTGAAAAAATGGAAAAAATAGCGGTTGTGACCGACATAAGGGGCGGAGACCTGTTCGGCGAGCTTTCATCGGCAATAGATGAGCTTGAAGAGCTCGGTTATGAAACCGAGGTGCTGTTCTTAGAAGCGTCAAACGAAACGCTGATTAAGCGTTATAAAGAAACAAGACGCCTCCACCCGAGCGCGGGCGGCGGACGAATAATCGACGGAATAGAAAAAGAACGCGAGCTTCTGAGCGGAGCCAAAGCGAAAGCCGGACATATCATTGATACAAGCAATATGACTGCGGCGATGCTGAAGGCATCAATAAAGGCGCTTTACGGAACCAGAACGCAGGACGGTCTGATGATAAATGTGATGTCGTTCGGGTTTAAATACGGCTTGCCGCTTGACGGCGACTTAGTTTTTGATGTCAGGTTTTTGCCGAACCCGTTTTATATTCCGGAGCTTAAAGAAAAGACCGGGCTTGAAACCTGTGTGCACGATTATGTTATGGAGTTTGAGGAGAGCAAAAAATTCCTCAAAATGCTGACGGATATGATTGAGTTTTTGATACCCGAATATATTAAAGAGGGGAAAAACCAGCTTGTTATCGCAGTTGGCTGCACGGGCGGTCACCACAGAAGCGTAACGCTTGCCGAGGAGCTGTATAAGTTTTTGAAGAAAAACAAGCACAATGTGACAATAACCCACAGAGATATAAATAAAGGAATATAAGCTATGTCAGGTTCAAGGTATGAGAAGTTAAAAAGTCACGGCGGATTCAGACCAAAGATAGTGTCTATCGGCGGCGGAACCGGTCTTTCGACTATGCTCAGAGGCATAAAGAGATATACCTCTGATATATCGGCGGTTGTAACGGTCGCAGATGACGGAGGCGGGAGCGGAGTTTTGCGTGAGGACTTAAAAATGCCGCCGCCCGGCGATATACGCAACTGCATACTTGCACTATCGCAGGTTGAACCTGTGATGGAAAGCCTGCTGAGCTACAGATTTGACAGCGGCGTGCTTGACGGACAGAGCTTTGGCAATTTGTTCCTTGCCGCTATGACGGGTATTTTTGACGGCGATTTTGTTACCGCTGTGCGAAATGTATGCCGTGTTCTTAATATCACCGGTAAGGTTTTCCCCGTTACTGCGTCGGACGTTGAGCTGGTGGCGACGCTTGAAAACGGAGATACGGTTATCGGAGAGTCGCGTATAGGAACTTCGGTAAGGGAACATAACAGCCCGATAAAAAAGGTGCGGCTGCGCTGCAAAACGGACGAGCTTATGCCGATTGAACCGCTGAGAGAAATTCTTGACGAAATTGAACGTGCGGATCTGATTACGCTTGGCCCGGGAAGCCTGTACACAAGCGTTCTTCCAAACCTGGTCATTCCCGGACTTAAAGACGCAATCATGCGGGCTAAGGCGCCGGTTGTGTATATCAATAATATCATGACCCAGCCGGGCGAAACCGATAATTATACTGCATTTGACCATGCTCTTGCAATACTTGACCATACTTATGACGGACTGATTAATTATTGTATAGTCAACAGCAGTGAAATAAGCGGAGAGCTTTTAGAGAAGTATAAAGCCGACGGTGCGGAACCGGTAGTTTATGACCCGACCAGATTTGCATCGACTAATATTGTGGCGATAGAACGACCGCTTGTCTCGGTTGACCGCAACGGTCATGTGCGTCACGATACAGATGTTTTAACCGATACCCTGCTCGATATAATAAATATAAACAGAAATGAACAGGGTCTTGAGGTAAGTTCTGAGGGAGTAGTGCTTTATAAGCCGAGAAACCACGGCAGAAAATAGATTGAGATGAACCGGAGGGGAGTGTCATGGAAAATAACCTTGATAACAGACAGGGCTCGGATTCTGTCACAGGGAGCGGGGTTAAGTCTGAATTAAATTCAGACACAAAGTCGTTCTCGCGCATGGTTAAAGAAGAGATTTTTCGTGCAGGTGCAGACGATATGTGCTGTGTAAAGGCTGAGTTTTCAGGACTTTTGCTTTTCGGAACGCAGTGGATACAAAAGGACGGCATTACGATAACGACCGAAAACCCCGATGTTGTCGGATGCTTTGCTGAGCTTGCGCGTATGCTTGGGCTTGAAGCCGAGGTGCGTCAGAATACGGAAAAATCAGTTAAATACACAGCGCAGATTTCAGATACAGTTAAGGTTGCGCAGCTGCTTTATGATTTAAATCTTCTTGACGAGACTGACGGCTGTATTAAATACCATGTCAGCCGGGATATTACGCAAAAGATGTGCTGCAAGCGTGCGTTTGTCCGCGGAGCGTTCGTGGGAGCGGGAACAATAAGCGATCCAAGCAAGAACTATAATATGGAAATTATAACGCCGAGAAAGCAGCTTTGTGAGGAAACGGCAGAGCTTATGCGCAGTCTTGATTTTGAGTGTAAAGTGATAACTCGTAAGAATAAATATGTTATCTACATCAAAAACAGCGATCGTATTGCGGATATACTTTCATTCCTCGGAGCGTACAAATCCCAAATGGAGCTTTTGAATATAAAAATCGAAAAGGAAATCCGAAACGACTTAAACCGAACGGCAAACAGTGAGACCTCGAATTTGATTAAGACGATAAATGCGTCTGTCGAGCAGATACAGGCTATTCAGAAGATAGATAAGCTTATCGGACTTGACAGTCTGCCTGATGAGCTTCGCGAAATTGCGCTGCTCAGACTCAAAAATAAGGATCTGAGCCTGAGTGAGCTCGGTGGTTTGTTAAATCCGCCGCTTACAAAGTCGGGTGTAAATCACAGAATGAAGAAGATACTCAACTATGTTGAATAGCAAAACGGGATTGTGCCATAACACGCGGCACAATCCCATTTAGATTTTAAAACACAAACACTTTTATATCGAACAGCCGAGAATAATAAAGTTAATTCCCTGTATAAGCAGTGAAATCCCGATTGCAAGACCTATTGAGATAACGCCGATAAGCGGATGGAACATAAGGAATATTCCGCAAACGGTTATCAGTATCCCGAAAAACAGAGTCCAGCCCCACGGCGAACCGAGCTTATGGCTGTTATATGCCGAAACAATTTTTAAAATTCCGGAGATTACGATTAATAATATCAATATTTCAGCTAACACAATGTTTGTCATAACCGGCCAAATGATCATAAGAACGCCTGAAATACAACTGATAATTCCGTAAGCCAACGTCCATCCGCTGTGCAGGCTGATTCCGAAATTATCTCTGCTTGTGAAATACGAAACGATCATCCAAATACCGGATACGATAAAAGCAAAGGCAATTATGTATGCGAGAATTCCCGCAGTAAATGCCGGTCTGGAAATACACAATATTCCTATAATAGCATAGAGAATTCCCATTACTATAGACAGAGCTTTCATATGAATCCCTCCTTTCGATAAATATATTATAATTATTATAACATATTATAAGCAGAAATTCAATACATAAAAGTTAAGTTTTGTCAGGTTACTTGTTATCAAAATAAAGATTGTCTGATATTTCCTTCGGAGGAATACCGCTCAGGATAAGCAGGGTTACAGCTTCGAGGTATGGATATATGTTTTCGGCTTTGCTTGTCCAGCTTACATTGAATTCCTGAGGCAGAACAAGCTTCCCGTCATGCCTGAAAAACCCGCGCTGAATACAGTATACAAAGCCGTTGTCATCTATGCTTGACGCGGTTACGGTTGATTTAAGCGACAGGCCACAGGTCAGCATCGCATTGCTGAAGTTTCTGGATTTTTCCAGTTCGTCTGTGTTTTCAGCATTGACAATTAAGTTTTTGTCGAATATTATCATAAGCTCCTCCAGATAAATCAAATAATAACGGATTTTTATTTATTATGTGTGAGCGGCAGATTTAAATACATAAAAAATTTTTTGAAATTTTAATATTATTTTAAATTTTTTATTGCTATTTTACAAAAAGTCTGATAATATGTAAAGAAGCAGTATAAATTTGATGTTTTACAAGAGTGAGAGGAGGAAAGTTATGGATTGGCTTACTGAAATCGGACGGTCAATATATTCAACTTTCATATTGGATAACCGCTGGCAGTGGTTTGTGAGCGGTTTGGGGTATACGCTTCTGATATCGTTTTTCGCCGTTCTTTTGGGACTTGTTATAGGCGTTATCATGGCGTTCGGCAGACTGTCAAAGCATAAGCTGTTCCGCGGTATTGCCGGATTATATATTGATATTATCAGAGGAACTCCGACTATGGTTCAGCTTTTGATAATTTACTTTATTATTTTTGCAAATGTTAATATCGACAGATGGCTTGTCGGTGTTATAGCCTTCGGAATTAACAGCGGTGCATACATCGCAGAGATTGTCAGGGGCGGATTGCTGTCCGTTGATAAGGGACAAACTGAGGCGGGCAGATCTCTCGGCCTTAATCACAGACAGACAATGACGTATATCGTCATACCGCAGGCGATGAAGAATATTTTGCCGGCTCTTGGCAATGAGTTCGTTGTACTTATCAAAGAAACCGCTGTTATAGGTATGATTGCAAATATTGACCTTGTCGGTGCGGCAAGAAAGGTGCAGAGCCTTACATATGACTATGTTGTGCCTATGCTGTCTATTGCGGTTATTTACTATGTTGTTATCAAAATTGTCAGCACTGCGCTTAAAGCGTTTGAAAACAGATTGAGAAAATCTGATAACAGGTAGAGAGGAGGACGACAGAGTGATTAATGTAAGCGGTCTTAAAAAGAGCTTTGGAAGTCTGGAAGTCTTAAAGGGAATTGACCAGCACGTAAACAAGGGTGAGAAAATCGTTCTTATCGGACCGTCAGGTTCAGGAAAGTCTACCTTTCTGCGTTGTCTCAATCTCCTTGAAACTCCGACAGAAGGAGAAATTCTGATAGAGGGCGAAAGCATAACCGACCCGAAAACAAATGTGAACAGGCTCCGTGAAAAAATGGGAATGGTGTTCCAGCACTTTAATTTGTTCCCGCATCTCAGCGTTATGGACAATATCACACTTGCCCCGATAAAGGTTAAGAAGAAGAGCCAGGCAGAGGCAAGAGAAAAGGGACTGGAACTTCTTAAAACGGTCGGACTTTATGACAAGGCGGACGCATATCCGGGTCAGCTCTCCGGCGGACAGAAACAGAGAATCGCAATAGCCAGAGCTCTTGCGATGGAGCCTGATATCATGCTGTTCGACGAGCCTACTTCAGCGCTTGACCCTGAGATGGTCGGCGAGGTGCTTGAGGTTATGAAGAACCTGGCGAACGCAGGTATGACGATGGTTGTTGTAACTCACGAGATGGGATTTGCGCGTGAGGTTGCATCACGCGTTCTGTTTATGGACGACGGAATCGTTGTTGAAGAGGGTAGACCAAACGACTTGTTCGGGAACCCCAAGAATCAGAGAACGCGGGAGTTCCTGAGTAAGGTGCTGTAAGCCGGACTTGATAAAACAGTAAAAAATAAATAATTAAAATAAAAAGGCGTAGGAGGAAAATCATGAAAAAGTTTTGGAAGAAGGCGGCGGCAGCAGCCGTTGCAGCAGTAATGGCAGTGGGAGTTCTTGCAGCGTGTCAGAGCGGCAGCGAATCAAAGGAGCTGGTTCTCGGTACAAATGCGGCATTCCCTCCGTTTGAATTTACTACTACAAACGGCACAGTAGGCAACTATGACGGTATTGACATCTGCATAGGCAAGGAAATCGCAGACAGTATGGGCAAGGAGCTCAAGGTAGAGGACATGGAGTTTGACGGCCTTATTGCCGCTGTTAAGTCGGGCAAGGTTGACATGGCAGTTGCAGGTATGACTGTTACAGAAGAGAGAAAGCAGAGCGTTGACTTTTCTGATACATACTATACAGCTTCTCAGGTAATCATCACAAGCGCTGACAACACTGATATCAACAGCGCTAAGGATCTCAAGAACGATAAGTCTGTCGGCGTTGTTCTCGGATACACAGGCGACGCTATAGTTACAGAGGATCTTGCGGTTGATGAGAGCAAAATCACAAGAGCCAACAGAGGCATCGATATTGTACAGGACGTAAAGAACGGTAAGCTTGACGCTGTTGTAATCGATAAGGAAACAGGCGTTGCACTGGCTGAGAAGGAAGGTCTCAGATTTGTTGAGGATCCGGAGGTCTTTGAGACAGAGGAATATGCAATCGCAGTAAAGAAGGGCAATACAGAACTTCTTGACCAGATTAACAAGGTTCTGGCTGAGCTGAAGGAAAGCGGAAGAATCGACGAGATTGCAAGCAAGTATAATCAGTAATTTTTTGAAAATTTTACTTGACAATACTTGCTGAATGTGATAGTATAAATTTTGGTAAAAACCTATTGCTTAAGTTTGGGGATATGGATTCACCGCCCTCTACTAAGCTTTATGGGGTTAATAATTTTATGGAGGTGACACATCAATGGATAAGGACGTAAAGCAGGAGATTATCGAAAAGTACGCTATACACGAGGGTGATACAGGTTCTCCGGAGGTTCAGGTTGCTCTGCTCACATACAGAATCAACCACCTCAATGAGCATCTTAAGACTCATAAGAAGGATCATCACTCAAGACGTGGCTTGCTTAAGATGGTCGGTGTCAGACGTAGCTTCCTCAAGTACCTTGAGAAGAAGGACATCAACAGATACCGTGCTATCGTTGAAAAGTTAGGTCTCAGACACTAAGAATCATTGGCAGCCTATGCGGCTTTATGTTTCCCGCATGGGCTGCCTTTTAACTTTTTTGTTGTTTTTAAGTCAATTTCAAAAATAATTAATTTAAAAAAGAAATATAATATAAGAAGTATGTTACGGAAGATAGGGAAGAGGAATTAGGAATAAAAGATTATAAATTAAAGCTGTGCCTTAATCTCTTGTTCCTAATCCCTAATCCCTAAGTCAGGAGGATAATTTATGTCAAAGATTTATGAAACAGAGGTTGCCGGAAGAAAGCTTTCGCTTGAGTTCGGCAAGGTTGCGGGACTGGCAAACGGTTCCGTTATAGTAAGATACGGTGATACGGTTGTTATTTCGTGCGCTACAGCGTCGGACAAGCCCAGAGACGGGATTGATTTCTTCCCGCTCAGCATTGATTATGAAGAAAAGATGTATGCTGTCGGCAAAATCCCCGGCGGATTTACCAGACGTGAGGGCAAGCCTTCGGAGCATGCTATTCTTACATCGCGTGTTATCGACAGACCTATGCGTCCGCTGTTCCCGAAGGATCTCAGAAATGATGTTTCTATCGTTTCAACGGTTGTATCTGTCGAGCAGGATAACTCGCCCGAGTTCTGCGCAATGATTGGTTCTTCAATTGCGGTATGTGTCTCGGACATTCCGTTTAACGGACCTGTTGCAGCTGTTTATGTCGGCATGATTGACGGTGAGTTTATTATTAATCCGACAGAGGAAGAAAGAGAAAAGAGCGACTTAAACCTTATTGTTTCCGGCAGCGCCAAAAAGGTTGTTATGATTGAAGCCGGTGCAAATGAGGTTTCTGAGTCGGATATGTTTGACGCAATCATGTTTGCACATGAGGAGATTAAGAAGATTTGTGCATTCCTTCAGAAGATTACTGATGAAATAGGAAAGCCTAAGTTTGAATATGAGCATATGGTTGTTGATGAAGAGCTGTTCAGCGACATCAGAGAATATGCTGAGGAAAATGTTAAGCAGGCGCTTGATACAGACGACAAGACGGTCAGAGACGCAAGACTTCTGGTCGTTTATGAGGATGTTTATATCCACTTCGAGGACAAGTATCCGCAGGAGGAGTATCAGGCTCAGATTGACGAGGCTCTTTATAAGCTCCAGAAAACAGTTGTAAGAAACTGGCTCATGTATGACAAGAAGCGTGTTGACGGACGCGGTATTCTTGAACTCAGACCGCTCAGCGCCGAGGTCGGACTGCTTCCGAGAACTCACGGCAGCGGCTTGTTCAGCAGAGGTCAGACCCAGTGTCTGTCTGTTGCAACTCTCGCGTCAGTCGGTGAAGCGCAGACTATAGACGGACTCGGAACAGAGGACTCAAAGAGATATATGCACCAGTACAACTTCCCGTCATACAGCGTTGGCGAGACAAGACCGTCACGCGGACCGGGCAGACGTGAAATCGGTCACGGTGCTCTGGCAGAGCGTGCGCTTGTGCCTGTTCTGCCTTCAGTTGAAGAGTTCCCATATGCAATCCGTGTTGTATCCGAGGTGCTCAGCTCAAATGGTTCAACCTCACAGGGCAGTATCTGCGGTTCGACCCTGGCGCTCATGGACGCCGGTGTTCCGATCAAGGCTCCGGTTGCCGGTATTTCTGTTGGTCTTATCACAGACCCGGAGAATGACGACAACTTTATGACAATGGTAGATATTCAGGGGCTTGAGGACTTCTTCGGCGATATGGACTTTAAGGTTGCCGGAACAAAGAAGGGTATCACAGCAATCCAGATGGATCTTAAGGTTGACGGCCTCACTCCTGCAATTATCAAGCAGGCGCTTGAACAGACAAGAAACGCAAGATTTTATATTCTTGACGAGGTTATGCTCAAGGCTATTTCAGAGCCGAGAGCGGATATTTCAAAGTACGCTCCGAAGATTATCAATCTGACAATCCCGGTTGACAAAATCCGCGAGGTTATTGGAAGCGGCGGAAAGACAATTCAGGGTATAATTGCCGAGACCGGCGCAAAGATTGATATTGAAGACGACGGCAGTGTGTTTATCGCAGCTGTTGACAGTGAGGGCGGCGAAAAGGCGAAGAAGATGATAGAGGATATAGTTAAGGATCCTGAAGTCGGTGAGATTTACGAGGGTAAGGTCGTAAAGATTATGGACTTCGGCGCTTTTGTTGAAATCCTCCCCGGAACTGACGGTCTGATCCATATTTCTAAGCTCGCCAAGGGCAGAGTTGAAAAGGTTACGGACGTTGTTCATGAGGGCGATACCGTAAAGGTAGAGATTATCGAAATCCAGCCGAACGGCAAGATTAACTTAAGAAAGATTGACTAATAAATAAAATTATAAAAAATCGGGACAGCCTTGAGCGGTTGTCCCGATTTTTGGTATTTGTGATAATCTTACTCAGCCATTGCGCGGAGTGCTTCGGCTTCCGGGTTGTTTGCGACAGTTACCGGATAGCTCAGAATAAGCAAATCCGTGAAGTTGGTTTGCTCCCAAAATTCGCTTATCTTAAATATGTTTGAGAACTCGGAATTACCGCCGTAATTGTTGAACTTGCGGTAATCTACTATGTACACCCGCTCAAAGTTGTTAAGTGCCCATGTCGCAAATGAGTTGCCGTATGACTCCTTGACAATCACAAGTGACTTACCGTTGTCAACATCTGTGTCAAACACAGTCAGCGGATAGTCGCCCTCTATAAAGCAGTCGTAATTTTTAAAGCCGGGATTTATTGCGACCATGTCTTTTATAAAATCCGTCATCTCCATATCACTGTATGACTTACCTGTGTATGAAACCTTGGGGCTGTAAAGTGTCAGTGTGTCGGGCGTCTCTCTGAGCAGATCTGCTCCGTCCGTACCATTGGTAAAAGTGATGAGCGAGCCGTTATAACCTTTGATAGTCTGATTGTCGAAGGTATAGTATGGGTCAATATCTTCACCAAATGAATTTACAAATGCCTCGTATGCGTAGTATGCTCCTACCTGCGTCCAGTGATGGTCGGTATGGAAATATATGTTTTCGTCAGCGTGATTCATGAGGTTAGAAACGACGTTTACGCCGGTTACGGAATCGTCAAGCTGAGAATATATTTTGTGGATTGCCGGAGTATAGTGCGTTCTGTATTCGTCTTTGGCATAGAATTCGGCAGATGTGGGAGCGATTATGTTATATACTCTCGCCTCGGGTACGGCAGCGGCAAAACGGTTTATTGTGTCTGCATACCTTATACCCTGCTCATCGCTTATACTCAGAAGCTCCATGCCAAAGTAATCGGTTTGGTCTTTGTCAAAGACGCTGATTGAGTTAAATGTGCCGTTATAATTCGGGTATCTGTAATCATCTGTGACAACCGTCCCCTGCATCGGATTTTGGCGGCTGTCAACAAATACTGTCTTTGAAGGCTCGTCCCAGTCAACAAAGCTGTCAAATGCCTCGGATATTGCGCGTACAGGAACAAGAGTTCTGTCACCGAACATTCTTGCCGGAACGTCCAGCGGAATTTCCTCTGAATTTTTCAGCATTACGCTGTCGTTAACAGTAAGTGCAACCGTTGTGCCGTCCATGACAGCGGTTGCGGTATTTGTGACGCCGTCCCAGTCTACATCAGCGCCGAGCGCCTCAAATATAGCGCGCATAGGAACAAGAGTTCTGCCGCTTTCAATGCGTATATCCTCGTCAAAGGTGATTTTCAGACCGTTTACATATACAGTGATGTCAGGATTGATTACCGCATTGGCAGCTTCGTCATAACCTTCATCAATAAAAGTGTATATATCGGAATCTTCGGACAGAGTGTTATCCGGAGACGGGGTTTGGGTTGACGCAGGTATTTCGGAATTGTCGTCATCTATTGCGGGGAACGCAAATGCAGGCGCAGCTGAAACACTTGCGGCAAGTGCGGCTGAGAGCATAATTCCGATAAGCTTTTTCTTGAAATTCATAGTTTTCCTCTCCATATGTCATATATATCATAAATTTGATTACATCGGATATTATTTTTTATAGTAATTCATAAAAGCAATATAGCCGTCTCTGTTGGCTGGAAGACGACTATATTATATAAATTGTATTTTCGGCTAACCGCTAAGTGGTTATATTTTTCTAAGCTTTATTATATCTTAATTTTCTTTGTATGTCAACATCATTTGCATAAGTATTTATATGAACCGTTTGATTTGCAGATTGACATTATAAAGATAATATGCTAAAATAACTTAAAACTAAAAATATTTCTTTGCCGCCGGGTAAAGAGTTGAGCGTCAGATTTTCTATCGTTAGGCCTTTGAAGATAGAAATTTGCCGCTTTATTTTTGTATAAAAAGGAGCATTTATGAACAATCAGTCTTGTTTGAAGGAATTTGCAAGGTATTCATCGCTCAGTGTTCTTGGTATGCTGGGAGTTTCGTGTTATATTCTGGCAGATACATTCTTTATTTCAAAGGGTTTGGGAACGAATGGATTGGCATCTTTAAATCTGGCAATTCCGGTTTATAACTTTATTCATGGCTGCGGGCTGATGCTTGGAATGGGCGGTGCGACTAAGTTTTCGATTTTCAAAAGCCAAAGGGATTTTAAGAACATGAATATAGTATTCTCAAATACTGTATATTTGTCAGCCATTTTTGCTTTTGTGTTTGTGATGATCGGGCTGTTTTTTTCAAAAACGCTCACTGCACTTTTGGGGGCGGATATCGAAATTTTTACAATGACTAATACGTATTTGAAATGGCTTCTTATATTCGCACCGGCGTTTATACTGAACAATGTATTACTATGTTTTGTCAGAAACGAAGGAAACCCAAGATTGTCCATGCTTGCAATGATTATCGGAAGTATGTCAAACATTTTGCTTGATTATATATTTATATTTTCGCTTAATATGGGAATATTCGGCGCTGTTTTTGCAACCGGACTTTCGCCTGTTATCAGTATTGCAGTTATGCTACCGTATTCATGCAATAAGAAAAGTGATATTAATCTGGTAAAAACAAAAATGTATTCAGATATAGTAAAGTCGAATTTTGCAATTGGATTTCCTTCATTTGTTGCACAGCTGTCAACTGGTATTGTTATTATTACTTTCAATACTATTATTCTTAAGCTGAGGGGGAATACAGGAGTTGCTGCTTACGGAGTTGTAGCGAATATAGCGCTTGTTGTTGAGGCAATATATACGGGTATTTCACAGGGAACTCAGCCGCTTATCAGCAGTTATTACGGAATCAATAACACGAAAAATATCCGAAATGTATTGCGTTATGCCATGATAACCATGCTGATTATCTCATGCGTGATTTATCTGAGCATGTTCATATTTGCGGAGCAGATTACGGAGATATTCAACAGTGAAAGTAATCCGCAGCTGCAATATATGGCTACCGTTGGAATAAAACTATATTTTACGTCTACAGTATTTACAGGGTTTAATGTTATAATCGCAATATTCTTTACATCAATAGAGAAAGTGCTTCCGGCACATATTATATCACTGCTGAGGGGCTTAATACTTATTGTGCCGATGACGATTCTGCTGTCGGTTTTATGGGGAATGACAGGTGTGTGGCTGACATATCCCGTTACTGAATTATTGGTTGCAGTAATAGGTATGGTACTGTATAGACGTTACAGAAAAGAATTGTATTACAGAAAATAATAAAAGCGAAGCCGTAAAAAGGCTTCGCTTTGCGACCTAAAATGCTGGATCGTTCAGATAATCCAAATGTTGGAGGTAATGCTTGGGAATATCAATAGGGATAGTACTTTCATCTGCGAATAATTTGTATTATAGTACCAAAACAGTACCACGAGCAAAAAATAAAAATCTTAGATGTTTCTATCTTTCTTTTTTCAATAATTCTTTCAAATTCTTTTGTATAATCCATAATTACCTCCATGCCTTTCTTGTAAACCTTCTTATGCAGCAGCGTTCATATTAATACTTTCGATAACTTTGCGTATTCCTGCCCAGACAGATAAATCGGTAAATACCTCTACCACACTACCTTTATCCGTGAACGGAGCATCTTGCAGCACAGACAAATCCTTCATCACTCCGTTATGAACAATATATTCTACAATCTGATTTACAAAGTATATCTGTCTGCTATCTAAATTTGTATTGCCTAAAAATTCTGCAAAAGCTTCTTTTGCGGCATTCATATCAAGACCTACAATTTCACGAACAAACTCGCCAAGCGGTTTTTCTCCATACTCGGCAGTATATTCATCCCTTGTGCCGACTTCGCTCCAAAGAATTTTTTCAAGCTCCGCAATATCGTTCTTTGTAAGCGGTACATTGCTTTTAAGCTTTGCAATGGCCGGCGTATCCTGATGCTGTCTTACATAAAACTCTGCCTTTGCCTTATAATTTTTAAGATCGTCGTTTTCAAGCTCAGACTCATTCCATTCGGTTGAAAGAATATCATCACCGAAATTGGTGTCATATCTTAAAACATTTTGCGGAATATACTTTATCAAATTACGAAGTGATTCACGAATATATTCAAAATCATTTACTCCGCAATTATCCAAATAATCCGTATGCAAAATTTTATTGATAAGTTCAGACTTTGCTGATATTTCCGGGATATTGGCAACGCTCGCAATTCCGCTTACTTTTTTGAACAAATCGCTTCTGTGCCTGCCATAACCCTTACCTGCGAGATAGGCAAGTTCAATTCCATACATAAGTGCATCAAAACGAACAGCACTTGCCTCGTCTTCATCCGGAATTATAAGGGGTGCAAGTTCCTCTTTGATGATAAGCGTGTCTTCATATGTAAGCGATACATAATTTTCTTCACTTGAATATAATTCAACATACTTTAAATGTTGCTTTACCGCAAAATTATCTTTGTTGAGTTCTCGAACTTTTGTTACCATTTCGCCAACCAAACTCTTACGAAAAGCAATTAAATCCTCAGTCTGATAAGCAATATCTTGGAGTTTAAAGATAATTTGCGATTTCAGGTTAAATATTGCTCCCTGAAGTGCCATCTGATTTGCAGTAGGCTTTCCTTGATTCATTCTGAAAAACTCAAAGTTGCCGCAAAAATCAAAAATGTAGAATTTATTTTTGTCTTCACCATCCAAAAGTCCGGGGCAAAGACGAGTGCCACGCCCTATCATCTGCCAGAACTTTGCTTTGCTCATAACTTTCTTAAAGAATACAAGATTTAAAACCTCTGGCACATCTATACCGGTATCGAGCATATCCACGGAAATTGCAATTTGCGGCAGTTTCTTCGGGTCAGAAAATTCATCAATAAGGCTCTGAGCATAATTGATTTTATTGTCAATTACCTTTGCAAATCCGTTAAGATGCGGATATTCACTATTAAATACTTCAAGAATTTTTTCTGCGTGCCTGTGATTTTTTGCAAATATAATTGTCTTTCCGAGTTTCTCTCCGTATTCAATTTTGATACCGTCTTTCATAAGAACATTAAGCACCTGACGAATGGTGTCACGGTTAAAAATCCATTCATTCAGCGCAGATGAATTAATTCTTTCGGGCAGTTCGCCGTTCTCGTCTTCAAATAAGTTTTCGTATTCCTCTTTTTCTTCATCTGTTAAATCGACATATGTAATACCCTGCTCAATAAATTTAAGCTTAGATTCGACCGACATATAATCTACCAAATAACCGTCTCTTACCGCTTGGCTAAGCTCATATCCGTAGGTAGGAACACCGCTTTCAAGCTCAAAGATTTCATAAGTGTTCTTGTCAATTTCGTCTTTTGGCGTAGCGGTAAGTCCCACCAAAGGCGCATCAAAGTAATTGAAAATATCTTTGTATTTGTTGTAAATAGAACGGTGCGCCTCGTCACAAATCAAAAGATCAAAGTGTCCGCTTGTAAATAATTTTCCCTCATCGTCTTTAACTTCATCTATACAGTTATACATGGTCTGATAGGTTGAAAACACGCAATGAGCCGCAAAGTTATCCTTTTCTTCACACAAATTTGTAACCGAAAAATCGGGAAGGAGATTGACAAAAGAACGTTTTGCCTGCGTTACAAGCGAAGTTCTGTCAGCTAAAAACAGAATATTTTTTACCCATCCGTGCTCTAAAAGCACTTTGCAAAGCGCAATGACCGTTCTTGTTTTTCCGGAGCCTGTCGCCATAACAAGAAGTGCTTTTCTGCGGTTTTTAGCATCCAAAGCATCGCAAACTGCTTTGATAGCACCTTCCTGATAATAACGACCTGCAATATTTTTATCAACCATCACATTTTTAAGACTTGTCCTCATTCTGCGAAGGTTGAATATCTTTTCCAAGTCACGTTTTGAATAAATAGTTGCAACTTTTCTTTCGGGATACTGACCATCATCAATTCTTGTTTCAAAACCATTGGTTAAGAATATAACCGGTCTTCTTCCGTGTTGCTTTTCTAAAATATCTGCATAAAGTTTTGCCTGTTGTCTGCCAACTGCCACATCTTTACAAGTGCGTTTTGCTTCAACAACCGCCAGTGGCTTATGAGTATCGTCATATAATACATAATCTGCATATCCAACTTCAGATTTGTTAGGCATGCCCGAAAGTTCAACTTCATTTATCCAAGTTTCGTTTTCAATCCAACCTGCTTCTTGGAGCATAGTATCTATGTATATCTTTCTTGTCTTAAACTCAGATAAATCAAGAGGTTTTGGAACATAAGTCTGCTGCTGCTCGGCACGTCTGGCGGTAAGTTCGTCTTTAAGTGCCTTATTTTCAGCCATCAGTTTTTCAAGATCAACGGTCTTGTCGGTAACAAATGAAAATGCTTCTTCTGTGGTAAGCTCCAAAAGACTTGCATCAAACTGACCTTCTACATAATCCATGCCATAGCAATATGCAACATAGTCAAGGAAATAAAAGAGGTTTTCAATACAAAGCTTTGCCTGCTCCATTGATATTTTCTTTCCGCCATGAGCAGCAATATTACCAGCCTTGCGGATGAAATCCATTCTTTTGTATATGTCATTTCCTACAACATCACGAAATTCTTCACTGCTCATCAAAGTAATGAGGGTTGTATCGTATGGCATTTCCAAATCCTTATCAACGGAATACATCCACTTGACCGCAAATTCCATCGCCCTGCGGCAATTTAATACAGATGCCGCCGCATCAATATTTAAAATCTTTTCAGCAGAAATAGCCACATCGGAAAATGTGGCAAATTGCGGATCGGATTTTAAGAAATCAAAGTTTGTCATAGGTTTCACCTCTTCCTATCAAAAAGGATTATTTTAATATTTCCTCCGCATGTTGAAATCCTAAAGGAGAAATCATACAATCCGGTGCAGCATATTCAATTAACCGTTTAGTATGTAGCATCCTTAGAATTCTTTTAAACTCAGTAAAATTTTTGTATTCAACAGATTTCTGAAGTTCTGAATCCGTCTGAGAATCTCTCATATACAGTAAACACAACACCTTGTCTGAGCTACTCATTTTGGGATCTAACACCCTTAAAACAGATCCTGTATCCCATATTAGCGTGTTTTCTTTGCACATGATAGAATCTATGATACTTTGTGTTTCTTCAAAGGACAATGTCGAAGACAGTCTGAAGAATTCTGCCAAAATCCATTTTGCGTCATTTAACAGAATAGTTGCGTCCATTTTATTAGGGTCTATATGATTCTTATGTATCATCCCTCGCTTGTTTCGTATGCAATACATAGCATAAAGGCATCTTGGAATTATAATTCTATAAACTTCGTCATATGTTGAGCCGTAATTCTCCCACGTAGTTAAAATGTGCTCATTAAAATTGGGAAGTTTCTTGGCTATGGGAGTGTACTTTGCCGTAAGTTGAAACTCAATCATTCTATATGAAACTTCTATAAACTGACCGATTTCATTCCCAAAATATCTCCAGCTCCCCTTTTTAAACTCCCTTAATGCATTTTCATAATTGGTAAGCAATGATTCCGCAAGCTCATGTGGATATACAGACTCAAAAACGGTTTGAATATCACTTCTTGTCATTCGCCATTTCCTCCAATAAAGCTTGAGCTGCCGATTCCCCCGGTTGTGTTAGTTCCAGTGTCCAAGTTTGGCCAGTACCTTTTTTGATCATGTTAGTTTTTTCATTTTTAAATGTTGTAGAAAAATTTGTGCTATCATAACATGCATGCTTCTCGCATATTGGAATAAGCTCCTTCCCTTGAATTTTTCCTTTCTTAATGTATAAAACTATCATTGCGATGTTCTTCATCTTTTCCGCTTTGCTATTCCCCGGGATTTTCTTAAGTATAGAAATAGTTTCATCCTCTGAATCAATGTGGTATACCCCTGCTTTGATATATTTGTCTTCAATTTCAGTGTCATCTTTCTCTACCGGACTTACGACAACATCTTTGATTTCTGGTGCTTTGCTTTTGATTCCTTTTTTTGGGATATTTGTGTTTTCAATGCTTTCTTTAACAAACGAAAAAACTGTTTCCATATTTTTTTCTACAAACTCCTCTGAACCAGAGATGTTTACGTTTCCTTCATTGAGGTTAATAGATATACTTGCGTTTTTAATTTCTTCCATAATAAACATCCTTTCATTATTAAATCTTTTGTATTTTTACAATACCAATTACATTAATGCTACCCATTGTTCAAGCGAGTAGTATTTGGTAAGCTTATAATGAGCTTCCGCTACAGCACTAAACATTTGATAATCTACTCTGTGATTTACTGGAACTGTAAATCCCCAAGCAGACGCTTCACGAATGCTGGGTGAAAAATACCCCATATATAGTTGACTACCATCTTGGTTTCTAACCAAATCCAAGTAATCCGCATCTTCACGCAGTTCGGCTTTTAACCGTCTATATTCATCTTTAATTCTATCTGGTTGAATGTTTCCATGGTTAGCGTTATCAATATACCCAGCAATAAGTTCCTTAAGATGTCCGACTCTGTTAATATAGTTTACCATTATCGAAGCAAGTTCAGAATCGCTTAAATTTTTATAATTCATATACACTCTCCTTTATCCAAAATATTTTTGCATTAGTGCTTTTTTAAGAAGTTCCAATTTTTCAAGACTTTTTCGTACTTCCAATTTTGATTTGTCGATTTGTTTTGCAAACTCAACGAAAGATTTTTGTTGCTCTATTGGCGGTACTATAAGAGTTACCTCTCTCAAATCTTCCATATTAAGTTGGATAAGAGTAATGCCCTTTGCAAGTGCTTTGATATTATCATTGAGATGCTTTGAATCAATCTGGTATTTCAAAAACTCCAAAATCATCTCATCTTCTTTTGTTCTGATTGGAACAATACCTCTACCGACATTACAACCAGAAAACTCCTCGCCAACAATACATGTATCCGCAATATTGGCTCGAACCGTAATAAGCATTTCACGCCCTTTAAGTATGGTTCGCTTATATTTATTAGATATTTCTTCTGTAGTCTTTTTAAGTTCAGACCTTACTGGGATGTGGTTTACAATATCAACAGGTCGGAATACAGGAACACCATCTTCTTGGTCATCACCCGTCTGTACAATTCCGTAGGAAATTGTACAATCGTCAGTTACAAGGTCCTGTAATTGCTTAGTGGACCACCCCTTTGGATTATCAACAGGGTCACCAAAGAGTTCGACAAATCGGGCTTTGACAAGCTCGTCCAATTTTGAAAGTTGTTCTTTTCTGTTATTGATAATGGCATTTACCTTGTCCAGTATAGATACAACGGATTTTTGCTCTTCGATAGTGGGTATATTAATTTTTACATCTGTCAAATTGCTAAGTTTTATATATTTTATCACTCCGCCAATAGCCTGTTTGCGCAATGTTTCAACATATTTATCAAGAAAGCAATACAAATACGGCACTGATAGCATTTCTTTATTTTTGCTTTCAATTATATATGTTCTTTGGTAGGCATCAAATTTACCATTGTAATACTTTACATTTAAATCTCCATTTCCTGCAACAAGAACACATTCACAGTCATAGCTATATGTATCAATCTTCAAAGGAGTAACAGAGCATGTGAAAAACGGATACTGCCCATTCTCCGATGACGCATTCGCATCAAGTTTACCTGTTCTTATGTTGACATAATCGCCTAATCTCATCACAGCATTTCCTCCAATTCAGCCAATCCTTTTGTTATTTCCATTTCAAGTTCGTGGAGGTCTGCCATAATTTCTGCTGTGGACGGGTATTCCACAGGCACATATTCGGCTTCTTTATATTTGTTGATAGATAGGTCATAATCATTATTTACAATATCCTGCTTGTCCACAAGGAAAGACTGCTCGGTTCTCGCTCTGTTGGTTTCTTTGTCAAGATTATGGAATCTTTCGATAATATCGGGAATATCGTTTTCGGAAACAGCGGTTCTCTTATCGTCAAGAGAATAACCGTCTGCTTTCATATCATAAAACCATACCTTATCCGTTCCGCCATGGCCAGTTTTAGTAAATACAAGGATAGCAGTAGAAACGCCAGCATAGGGTTTAAACACACCTGATGGCATAGAAATGATAGCCTCAAGGCGGTTATTTTCTATAATCTCCTTGCGGATTGCCTTGTGTGCAGTTGATGAACCGAAGAGCACACCGTCAGGAACGATGCAGGCACATCTTCCGCCAATTTTGAGCATACGAAGAAACAGTGCCAAGAATAAAAGTTCTGTTTTCTTTGTCTTGCACATTTTAAGCAAATCAGCAGAAACTATGTCGTAATCAAGGCTACCTTTGAACGGTGGGTTTGCTAAAACAAGAGAATACTTATCTCTGTCTGTATTCTGGTCGGACAAGCTGTCGCGGTACTCAATAAACGGTCTGTCAATTCCGTGGGTCATCATATTCATGGCGCCGATACGGAGCATAGTTCTGTCCATATCGTAGCCGAAGAACATTGAATTCATATAGTGGTCTTTTTTCTGCTTATTAAAAAATATTTCTTCCTTGTAGTTATCTTTTAAGTATTCACCGGCAGACACCAAGAATCCACTTGTGCCACAGGCGGGATCACAAATAACATCATCCGGCTTTGGCTGCATCATAGCAACCATCATTTTTATAATGTGTCTTGGCGTTCTGAATTGACCATTCAGTCCTGACTGTGCTATCTTGTTAAGAAGGTATTCATATACATCTCCTCTAACATCGCTATCAGAAGAATTTTTCATAAGTTCATAAATATCATCAAGGCTTGTTACCACCTTATCAAGCAAAAGCGGTGTAGGAATCTTAAAGATTGCATCATCCATATATTTTGAATATGCACTGTCCTTGTCTGCGTGCAAATTCTTGATAAATGGAAACACCCACTCTTGCATAATTGTATACATTCTACCTGCAGGGAAGTCACGGAATGTTGACCATTTCAATTGATAACCATCTATACTGCGTTCACCAATTGTAACTTCATCTGCAAATATGCTTTTATGCGGAAGACCGAGCATAGCGCTTTCTTTTGCACGAAGATTATCCGTATCGTCAAGGTCATGAATAAACATAAGATATGTAATCTGTTCAATTACATCAAGAGGATTTACAAGTCCTCCTGATGCAAATATATCCCATAGACCATCTATTTTATTTTTAAGTTCACCTGTAATCATCTGTTATTCGTCCTCTCTGTTCCAAGTATATGAAGTATATCTTCCTCCACTGATTTTAATAATTTTATGCTTTTTTAATAAATCCGCCAATGTTCTCTGCACCGTTGTTTCACTTATATCAGGGCATTTGTCCAAAACATCCTGCTTTGTTACTTTTCCAAGTGTATCTTCGATTATTTTTGCAACCCTTTCAGGTTTGGAAAGCTTGCTTTCAATCATAATCTGCACACGAGATGCAAACTCTCTATACGCCGCCAGAATAACAGAAAGCATATATTTTACAAACGGGGCATAGTCATTATTATTTTCATGCCATCCTAATGAACTCTTTTGCAAGGCATCATAATAGCTATCTTTTGTTGTTTCAATCATTTTTTCAATACTAATATATTTTCCGACAATATACCCACTACGATAAAGTAATAAAAGTGTAAGAAGTCTTGACATTCTTCCGTTTCCATCATTAAACGGATGTATACACAAAAAATCAAGTATAAACATCGGGATTGCAAGAAGCGGATTAATTGCTTCTAATGCAATAGCCTCGTTAAATGCCGAGCAAAGATTTTCCATACTCTCAGGAACTTCCCATGCTTCTATTGGCTGGAATCGAACAAACTTATTTCCGCTTTCGTCCTCTTCAGCTATAACATTGTCCACATTCTTGTATTGACCGCCATAAGTTACAGTATTAAATCTGTATAAATCTCTGTGAAGTTGCAATATAATATTAGGCTTGAGTGGAATACCATCATGATTAGAGTGGATTGTATTCAAAACGTCTCTATATCCTGCAATTTCTTCTTCAGCTCTGTTTTTGGGGCTCGTTTTAGCCAAAGCAAGTTTTTTAATTCTTTCATCAGATGTATATATACCCTCAATTTTATTAGAGGCTTCTGTACTCTGTATTTTAGCAATTTCAACAAGCCCGGTAAGTGCATCTGCACTTGATTCAATAAACAAATTCTGTTTTCCTTTGAATTCGTGAATTTGTGTAAGCATAGATACAATTTCAGGTGTTAAAAATTGCTCCCATTTATTTTTATAGTTATATATTCTCATATCCTCACCTTTTAATTTGGTCATTTGCTTATATTATGACTTAATTAAATTGTATTATACAATTTTACTTTTGTCAAGATAATTTAGTCATTTTTTTAATTTTGATAAAATTAATTTGATTAAAGCAGCACTTCTATATCTTTAAAAAATACAGAAGTATGCTTGACGGTTCACGGTTCCTCTGAACAAAATCAAATATCATGTTTTAGTCTTATTCTTATATGGCGAATAGAAAACAAGCCTGAATTCAAGTCAATTCTTGGTATATAAGCTAAAACACAAAAGAGCTAACTGACGAAAAAATCAGTTAGCTCTTAATTTTTATGAATAATTTTCTGTTGGCAAAGTGTTGCCATTTTCGTTACTATCATTCAAGAAATGGCTTACCTATGCGGTTTGTGACGTTTTTTATGTTGCAGGGCAATGTCTTTTATCATTTTTTGGGCAAAGTCATTTTTAATTTGCTGTTTTTAATGACAATAAAACTCTGATTTTATCGACAAAAACCGCCGTATTTTCAAGGCTTTTTAAATAAAAAGACCTTAAAGGATTTTTTGCCTCTAAGGTCATATTATATTTGGGTTTGCCTTTATTTTTATATTTGGGTTTGTCTTAAAACAAGATATGTTATTCCCACTCGCTCCTGATAAAGAAATCTTAAACAATTCTGTTTAGAGATTTTATCACGAGGTATTGTAGTTATCTGTATTATCCACAACCTATGGACTATCCGATTTTTTGTTGCCATATTGTTGCCATTGGACAGTTCATATTATACATCAAAGCCACAATAAAATCAATGCTTTTGCAAAAATTAGTTATATAAATTTTGCCTACATAATTTTTAACTTAGTATGTGGAACAATAGCTGTGCGAAATCGCCCTTTATATACGGTTTTCAAAAACCAAAATTTACAAGGTAAGGATTTTATATTTCCACCCTCAAAAATAGGTTTCTATCGTTCTACTTTTGTCACGCAATAGAGGTTAAAAACGCTCATTTTATGCGGTTAAAATATGCAAAAAACATAAAGGTAATGGTTTTATATTCAAAGCCTCAAAAATGAGCTTCTATTGCGTTACACAGTATGCAAATAAAATCGTGATACCTTTTACTCATTAAGCAAATTGTACCACGATTTTTTCGGTTACATATTTACAACTTTGGTTGCGATTTTTTCTCTGAATGAAATATCGTGTTCGACAAATATCAGCGTTGGCTTATACTCCAAAATCACATTTTCGATTTGTATTCTCGAAAAAATATCAATAAAGTTTAACGGTTCGTCCCATATATACAAATGTGCCTTTTCACATAAACTTTTTGCAATCAAGACTTTCTTTTTCTGTCCGCCGCTGAAATCGGATATATCCTTGTCAAACTGTTCCCTTGAAAAGTCGAGTTTCCTCAAAATTGCTTTGAGTAAGCTTTCATCAATTCCGTTGTTTTTTGCAAACACTGAAAGGTTGCCCTGTAATGTATCGGTGTTTTGCGAAACATAGGAAAATTTAAGCCCATTGCCTATACACACATCACCTGTGTATTTGATTTTTTCACCACATAGCAGTTTCAAAACACTTGATTTTCCGCAACCGTTTTTTCCGCATAAAGCAATCCTATCACCATTTTTAATTTCAAAACTGATATTTTCACAAATTTTATTATTATCATAGTATAAAGAAAGATTGCTTACATCTGCCAGCCTATCTTTTGTATAGATTGCAGGAGCTAACGCAAGTGCTTCGTATTCCTCTATGTTGTGTAACAATTTTGACTTTTCCGAAATAGCTTTTTCTTGTCTTGCTTCAATGCTTTTTGAGCGTTTCATTGCTTTAGCAGCCTTATGACCTACATAACCCTTATCTAATTTTAAGCCGGAATTGTTAGTATTGTATTTGCTCATTTCTGCCATATCAGACCACGATGCACTACGCTTTGCCGCCTGTGATAGTTTTGAAATTTCTTTTTGTAATTTTTTGTTTTCATTCATTTCAAAATTATCTTGCAGGGTTTTGTTTTCAAACCAAGTAGAAAAATTGCCTTTTCGTACTTCTATATTTGTTTTATTTACAGATAAAATATGGTCTGTGCAAGTATCGAGCAATTTTCTGTCATGCGAAACTAATATAAACCCCTTTTTTCTGCATAGATAATCGCCTACAATTTTTCTCGCATTTTCGTCTAAATGATTTGTAGGCTCATCTATAAGCAAGAAGCTGTTTGAAACAAGAAATAGTGCTGCAAGTAAAACCTTCGTCTGCTCTCCGTTTGATAGTGTGAAAAAAGGTCTGTATAAAACATCAAAATCAACTTCGAGCAAAGATATTTCACGCATAAATTCCCAATCCTCGCAATTAGGGCAAATATCATAGAAAATTTCTATTGTGTTTTTGGTTTTATCCTCAACTTCATACGGGAAATATTCAAAGCTAACAGATGCAGTTATATTTCCGCTATATTTGTATTTACCCAACAGAATATTCAGAAATGTGGTTTTACCTCTGCCGTTTCTGCCAACAAAACCTAATTTCCAATCTGTATCAATCTGAAAACTTGTGTTTTCAAATACATTCTCATAACTTCCGTCATAAGCAAAAGTTAAATCTTTTACATTTATTAAAGACATTATTATCACTCCTCTAAAACTGTATTTCCAAATGTTTTGAGTTGATATTACCGGCAGTAATGATACTTCAAGCAACCACTGCCAAAACAAATCAACCTTGCTTGAAGATAAATATGTGTAATAGATATTTTATCGTTCATTAAAACACCTCCCAATGCAAAAGAAAAGAGCCATAAGAAAGCATTTTCCTATGACTCAAATAAACAGTATAATATTATTTATACAGCGGAGTTATAGATATAGCTTTCCTGCTTTCACGAAAACAAAATAACGGCTCTTTAGCCCTATAATGTTAAACATAAATTAGCAAGAAAAGTTAATCATTTGTCCGCCTCCAAATCTTTTCTTAAATTATACTACATATTACTCCAAAAATCAATAGTTAGAATATATAAATTTTATAATGTTTTGTCATTTTTATTATGCTAACCACCCACACAGGAATGTGGCACATTCCTGTACCAGTGATTAAAGGGATATTTTATCTTTCAATTTCCTTGCTGCTTTTACTTCTGTTTTTGCCAAGCCTTGTTATTTCTTTCAGCCATTGGTTTATTGTTTCTTTGCCGAAATGATTTCGTATTCTGTCAAAATCTCTGACCTTAACCTCTGCTTTTGATAGTGCCATATTTTTATACCACAGCCGATTTTCAAGCTCTTTATTTTTCTGTTCTAACGGTCTGATTTTTGCTTCTGCCTGTTCAGCAAGTTTTTCCGCCCTATAACACCGCCTTGCAAGGTTTTCAATTATTTTCATAATACGCTTTATGAACGGCTCTATAAATTTTGTTTTATATGTCTTTGCCGTCATCAATGACGGAGGCTCCGGTATATCAAAATCGTCATTGTTTTTGATTTTTTGTACTGTAAGATGTGCATATTCTTCTGCCTGCTTATATGCTGACATTGTTTGCAACAAGTCTTTCTTTTGTTCTTGCAGATTTTCGACTTCCTCTATGAGCTTATCTCTCTTAAATTCGCTAACGGATTTATGCTTTTCGTGAGTTCCTTTCTGCTCCCATTCAATGCCGTGTGTAAGCATTATTTTTGATAAAACTTCCTTTTCGGAATCACGCCATTGATTAAGCTCCGTATCACTCCGACCTGTTCCGCTAAACCCTTGCTGCTTTAATGCACCTTTCATTGATACCCTTGTGTCAAGTCCTCGTTTGCTGTCCGTAGTGAACGGAACAAAATCAATATGTAAATGCGGTGTTGCTTCATCCATATGTAAGTGAGCAGAGAATACATATAGGTTTGGATTTCTTTCTTGAAAGCCTTTCATATAGTCGTCAAGGATTTTCTTTGCAAGTTGTCCGTTTTCCGTTTCAGCACCCATATTATCCTTATCGCCGATTTGAATTATTATCTCCGTAAAAGGTTTTTCCTGTTTGCTCTCTTGACTTATCTTTTTATAATAATTTTTGATAATTCTATCCGAGCGAGTTTGTTTTGCATTGTATCTTTTTACGGCATCATCAAATAATTTATGATATACTGTTCTGATGTTTTCATTGCAGTACACAACATTATTTTTTGTCCGTTCCTTGTCAACATTTTGTGCCGTAAATTTTCGGTCATTATGATTAACCGAGCCTTTACCTGTCATTATGGATATTGTTCTTTGCATATTCATTTTCACCTCAATTCTGTTAGAGTGGGTACTCTTTTATAGTAATTTTTCTTTTGTTACTTTTGTCAAAAGTAACGCAAATGCACTTTTGTCAGCAGAGCCAACAAAAATGCGGCAATCTACGATTGTTTGCGCTCTTGCAGAGGGCTTGTTCGGCTACCGCCGAAGTGTGTGCTGCTTGTGGCTACACACACCGCAAACGGCAGATATTTTTCAACAAAAATTCCGCCGTCTGCAATGGTGGAGAACGCTCAAAATTTTCTCGTTCTCACCTATCTGCAATCCGTCACTTTCGTTCCTTAATTGCCTACACGGGAATGTGGCACATTCCCGTAAATATCTCTTAAAGAGGAATCACCACCTGAAGCTCTCAGGTACACCTCTTTCATCGAGATATTTTTTGCGTGCTTCCTCACGCTCCTGCTCTGTGGGAGCAGTTTTATATGTGGTGTAATACTCACGCATTACCATTAAATTTAATTTGTTTTCAAGCTCATTTTTTATATCTTCCTCAAGCTCATACATTTCTGCAAAATGATAGCGAATCAGATTTAGAAAAAGCTCTCTTGAAATTTGTACTTTCTTCATATCCTATCCAATCCTTTCCTATCCAAAAATCCGTGTCGGTCTGTGACGGTGGTGACGGTGTTTTTAGTACCGCCACCACTATCAAAATCATCGACACGACCGACGCACACCGTCACGCAAAATTCAATTTTCTATAAGTGAAAATTTCACTCTGCGACCTGCGTGATACCTGCCATACTCATATCGTATGCCGTACTCATTGAGTAACCGCCCTGCGTTTACATTGAGCTTTAATGTCAAAACATTTGCAGCCATATCAACCTGTAATTTTTCTACAAGCTCGGTAGGACTTCCCGACCATTGCGGATTGTTGGAGGTTATAAACTTTGCAACCGCTTCCAATATCGGCTCTGGTGGTTCTTTCCATAACTCCGTTTCTAACCTTTCCAAATCCCACAACAGCTTTTCCGTATCTCTTACAAGATACAGCTTTTGGTCTTGCTGATCCCTGCCGGATATTTCAAGAACCGCATTGTTTGAAGTGCGTTTTTCCTTTTGTAGCATAAACGCTCCGTCTGCTGCTCCGAGCAATCCGTTTGTGCCTGAAATCATATCAAATTTATCGTCTGCCTGCTGCTTTCTTGTGTGATGAACAAGGAGCAGACAAACACCGAAATTATCAGCAAATTTTTTCAGCCTTGTTATGACCTCGTAATCATTGGAATAGCTATACTTATCACCGCCGAACTCTCTGACCTTTTGCAAGGTGTCAATGATAATCAGCTTTGTGTTAGTATGCTCATTTACAAATCTGTTAAGCTGTTCATCAAGTCCGTTTCCAAGCTGACCTGCATTTACGGCTATAAACAAATCGTCTGTGCTTTCATCACCGAACATTCGATAAAAACGCTCCTGCAATCTTCGGTAATCATCTTCAAGAGCAAGATATAAAACCGTGCCTTGTTTGACATCAAATCCCCATAGGCTTTTACCCGTGCTTATGTGGTATGCAAACTGCGCCATTAAGAAGCTCTTTCCAAGTTTAGGTGCTCCTACAAAAAGATATGTTCCCGGATAGAGCAAGCCGTCAATAATCGGCGGCCTGCTCCTGTAAACTGTGTCATAAAGTTTATCCATAGAAACTGTTTTCAAATATGACGGCTCCAAACTTCTTTGAAATTCTTCTTGCATTTCTTGAAAAATATCATCAGAAGCATTGCAATTTTCGTCATAATCGGTTATAATAGTGTTGGTTTTAATACTATTTGACTGTTCTTCATCTGCGCCAACAGATGTAATCGGAGCAGTCATTTCTTTTTTTGTGTTCATTACTCGTCCTCCTTTAAGCCTTGCAGAGTTAAGGTAATCAACTGAATTGTTTGCAGTAATTCCTCTGTCACATTCTCGTTTTCGATACGCTTTAACTCGGTTAATACATTCTGCAATTCATCTTTGAGTGCCTTATATACTCTCGGATTTCCCACTACAACAATGTCCTGACCTAAACATCTGCGGTAGCAATATTCTTGTTTCGGTAGTCCCGATAACTTTACTGCCTTGTTTATTAGTTCGTTTTCTTCGGCAGAAACCCGAAACCCTACTGTGATATTTCTCCATCGTTTGTGGCTGTCTAAATTTTTAGCTGACATTTTCTTCATCTCCTTTTCTGATTGTGCTTAATTTATCTGCCATTTCCGTTTGTGTTGTCGGAAACAGATGTGCATATCGGTATGTTATATCAATGCTTTCGTGTCCTACTCGGTCAGCAATGGCAACCGCTGAAAATCCCATTTCTATTAAAAGGGAAATATGCGAATGACGAATATCGTGTATCCTTATGCGTTTAACCCCTGCTGCCTTTGCTCCCCTTGTCATTTCGTGATGAAGATAACTTTTTGTTATTTCAAACATTCTTTCATCAGGCTTGATGTGGTAAAGCTGTTTGATATAATCTTGTATTTCTTCACCGAGAAAATCGGGCATTTTGACAACTCGATTGCTCTTTGGTGTTTTCGGGTCTGTTATCACATCTCGTCTGTCAAAACGCTGATATGATTTTGTAATTGCAACCGTACATTTTTCAAAATCGAAGTCTGACGGTGTTAATGCCAATAACTCACCCTCACGAATACCGCACCAATATAACATCTCAAAGGCATAATATGAAACAGGCTTATCCATAACCGCCTCTGCAAACTTTTTATATTCCTCTTGTGTCCAAAACTGCATTTCTTTGTTCTTTTCCTTACCCATATTACCGACTTTTGCTGCCGGATTTGAAGATAATCCGTAAAACCTTACTGCGTGATTGAAAATTGCACTTAATTGATTGTGAAGCGTTTTAAGATATACAGGGGAATATTTTTTGTTATCGCTCTTAACGGAATTTATCATTTCGTTTTGCCAAGCAATAATATCCTTTGGCTCAATTTCACACATCTTTCTGTTCTTGAAATATGGTAAAATCTTTGTTCGCATTATATGCTCCTTTGTGTGCCAAGTGTTTTCTTTAATACGGCTTTTCATATCTTCCGTATATGTATCAACGAAGCTCGCAAAGGTCATATCCAAATCAGCCTTTGTTTTATTAAGCTGCTCCCGTTCCCAAGCCTGTGCTTCTCGCTTTGTAGCAAAGCCACGCTTTTGTGATTGCCTGCGTTCACCTTTCCAATCGGTGTAGCGATATATAACTCGCCAAGTATTTGTTTTTTCTTCCTTGTAAACTGCCATATTTTACTCATTCCTTTCATCATATTTATCTGTGCCATAGCACGCTTTTTCTAAAAAATATCTTCTGTTGATACGCCCTGAAACCACCAAAAAGCCTTTTTCCTTTAACTCTGCGTTAAGGCTTCTGACAATTTTATATGCGTATGATTTTGATACGCCGAGAATTTCGGCAACATCTTCTACTTTAAGAAAAGTGTTATTTGCCATATTTTTCACCTCCTTGTGCGATAAATTAAACTTATATGTTTAAGTCCAATATCATTATACTAAACATTTTTGTTTATGTCAAGTGGTTTTTGAAAAAATATTAAACTTTTTTGTTTATATTATCTTGACAAACACTAAACATATATGTTATACTACCTATAAGAAATTAAAAAGGAGCAGTAAATTATGGCAATAGGTGAAAGAATACGCTTTTTACGCAATCTTAAAGGTATGACACAAAAATGGTTAGGTATGGCAGTCGGCTTTGATGAAAAGACTGCTGATATTCGTATGGCACAATATGAATCGGGCACAAGAACACCGAAAGAGAATTTAACAAATGACCTTGCCAAAGTGTTAGAAGTTTCTCCTGCTGCCTTAAATGTTCCCAACATTGACAGCTATGTTGGCTTAATGCACACTCTCTTTGCATTGGAAGATATATACGGCGTAAAAATTGAAGAAACAGACGGAGATGTTTGTTTGCGTGTTGATACATCAAAAGGCAACTCTGCCGCTAATCTTCATAAAATGCTTTTTGCTTGGCTTGAAACCGCCAAAAAGTTTTATGACGGCAATATCACCAAAGAAGAATATGACGAATGGCGTTATCATTACCCCGAATTTGATACAACACAAAAATGGGTTAAAGTTCCGTCACAACAAATCAGCGATATTTTCACCGAAGCAAAAAAATCTTCTAAAAGCAAATAATCTGTGTCATTTTCAATAAATTAAAAATGACAAGACAAAAAGAGCTAACCGATTTTACAAAAAATCAGTTAGCTCTTAATTATTATGAATAATACAGATGTTGCCAAATCGTTGCCAAAACACCTTTTAATTTTCGAAAAACCCAGTATTTATGCGGTGTTCAGCCGTTTCGTACATCATTCCCACTCGATGGTGGCGGGGGGTTTTGAGGTTATGTCGTAGACAATGCGGTTTACGTGAGGGACTTCGTTGACTATTCGGCGGCTTACTGTGTCGAGAACTTCATACGGAATTCTTGCCCACTCGCCGGTCATGAAGTCGGTTGTTGTAACGCCTCTTAGGGCTACTGTATAGTCATAAGTGCGCTCGTCGCCCATTACGCCGACGCTTCTCATGTTTGTCAGAACGGCAAAATATTGGTTTATGTCACGGTCAAGACCGGCTTTCGCAATTTCTTCGCGGAATATTGCGTCTGCATCTTTGAGAATATCGAGTCTGTCTTTCGTAATCTCACCGATACATCTTATTGCAAGGCCGGGACCCGGGAACGGCTGGCGCCATACCAGATATTCCGGAATACCAAGCTCAATTCCGAGCTGTCGTACTTCATCCTTAAACAGACTTCTGAGCGGCTCAATTATTTCCTTAAAGTCAACATAGTCAGGCAGACCGCCTACGTTATGGTGGCTCTTTATTACAGCTGCATCGCCAGTGCCGCTTTCAATAACGTCAGGATATATTGTGCCCTGAACAAGATAGTCAACAGTGCCGATTTTTTTAGCTTCCTGTTCAAAAACTCTGATAAATTCTTCACCGATTATCTTACGTTTCTTCTCGGGTTCGGTTTCGCCTGAGAGCTTTGACAAAAATCTGTCCTCACAGTTAACGCGAACCAGATTTATGTCGAACTGATTAGTGAAAATATCTTCGACCTGGTCGCCTTCGTCTTTCCTGAGCAGACCGTGGTCAACAAATATACATGTCAGCTGTTTACCGATTGCCTTATACAGAAGAACTGCGGCAACACTGCTGTCAACGCCGCCTGAAAGGGCACAGAGGACTTTTTTGTCACCAATCTTTTTCTTGGCGAATTCAATGTAATTCTTCGCATAGTCCGACATTGTCCAGTCACCGCTGACCTTGCAGACTTTGTATAAGAAGTTTCTTATCATCTCTTTGCCGAATGGAGTATGATTAACTTCGGGGTGGAACTGCACAGCGAAGAAGTTTCTGCTTACATCTTCAAACGCTGCTACCGGGCAGTCGTCCGTTTTTGCAACAACTTTAAATCCGTCGGGAAGTGAGATAACTCTGTCGGTGTGGCTCATGAGGCAGCGGTTGTTTGAGTCGAGGCCTTCAAAGAGAACACCGTTTGTGTCGAGTTCAATATCGGTAACTCCGTATTCACGGGTGTCTGCGTGGTGAACAACGCCGCCGAGAGAAATACTCATAAGCTGAGCGCCGTAGCAAATGCCGAGGATAGGAATACCGAGATTAAAAATCTCAGGGTCAACTTTCGGTGCCTTTTCATCGAAAACGCTGTTTGGTCCGCCGGTGAATATGATTCCCTTGGGGTTCATTGCCTTGATATCTTCAATCGGTTTTGAATACGGTACAACCTCGCAGTATACGTTTGCTTCACGTACACGTCTTGCAATAAGTTGGTTGTATTGTCCGCCGAAGTCGATTACGATAATTATTTCATTATTTATATTCTTTGCTTGTATCTGATTTGCGTCTTGCATATAATTATACCTCGTTTGAGAATTTTGTAAGTATGTCAGTTATTGTATTAATATAAGCGTTGTTTGTATCTCATATAAACCGGTATTGACCGGCGTAAGAGGAGGAAGATGCTATCTGTTATCCTCTTGAGGGACATAGACGGGATATTTGCCGGTAAAGCATGCGTCGCACTTGCCGCAGTTTGAGCCTTCGGCAATTTTTCCGAGAGCATTAAGCGAAAGATAGGCGAGCGAGTCAGCGCCGATATGCTTGCAGGTTTCCTCGACAGACATTTTGCATGCGATAAGCGAATCCCTGTCTGAAATATCCGTTCCGAAATAGCAGGGATTCAGAAACGGCGGTGAGGAAATTCTGACATGAACCTCTGTTGCTCCGGCATCACGAAGAAGCTTAACTATCCTGCCTGAGGTAGTACCTCTGACAATTGAATCGTCTATCATTATTACGCGCTTGCCTTCAACCGCTTCGCGCATAGCGTTCAATTTAATTCTGAGTGCGGCTTCGCGTTCCTCCTGTGTGGGCTGGATAAACGTCCTGCCTATATATCTGTTCTTTATAAAGCCAACGCCGTAGGGGATTTTGGATTCTCTGGAATATCCCAGAGCGGCGTCCAGACCGGAGTCAGGAACGCCGATAACAACATCGGCGTCAACGGGACTCTCCTGAGCAAGGTATTTGCCGGCATTAAGTCTTGCGGCGTGTACGCTTGCGCCGTCGATTATACTGTCTGGACGTGCAAAATATATATATTCAAATATGCAGAGTGAGGTAGGCTGTCCGCATCTTTCTTTAAATGACGACAGACCGTTTTCGTCAACAACAATGACCTCGCCCGGTTCGACCTCGCGCATAAATTCTGCACCGACAGAATCAAGCGCGCATGTTTCTGAAGCAAAAACATAAGAGTTCTTAAGTTTTCCGATACAGAGCGGTCGAAATCCCTGAGGATCGCGTGCAACAACCATTCTCTTCGGAGTCAGAATTATAAGTGAATATGCACCGCTGATTTCGCCCATAAGCTTAAGAATAGCTTCAGCTGTTGAATTCGTCTTAATTCTTTCTTTCGCCATTAAGTGGGCGATTATTTCACTGTCATTATTAGTTTGGAAGATTGCGCCTTGATCTTCAAGCTCCTTGCGAATCCTGTCAACGTCAACGAGGTTTCCGTTATGCGCCAGGGCAAATGTACCTTTTTGATATTTGGAAACAAGAGGCTGAGCGTTTTCGCGGCTGCTTGAGCCGGCGGTCGTGTAACGAACATGTCCGACTGCGGCATGTCCTTTAAGCTCGTTCAAAACCAGGCTGTTGAAAACCTCTTGAACAAGACCCATATCCTTATATTGGAGAATTTGAATTTTACCGTTTTCGTCAACGCTGTTAACTGCGATGCCGCAGCTTTCCTGACCTCTGTGCTGAAGCGCATAAAGACCGTAATAGGTAAGTCTTGCCACATCGAGGTTGTCGCCCATATCATATACACCGAAAACTCCGCACTCTTCGTGCAATGAATCGGCTCCGAAAATATCTGAATGCTTGCTCACAAATAATCCTCCTAACAATATAATCGTTTTGTAGTCTATAGCAGTGGAAGAAGAGGCGGATTAAACAGTTTCACCCATGAGACGCTTCATTATTTCTTCATATGCGTCCTCGACATTACCCATGTCACGTCTGAATCTGTCTTTGTCGAGTTTTTCGTTTGTGTCCTTATCCCAGAAACGGCATGTATCCGGAGAAATTTCGTCAGCGAGAACGATTGTTCCGTCGCTTGTCTTTCCGAATTCGAGCTTAAAGTCAATAAGCTTAATGCCTAAGTCAAGAAGATACTGCTTTAAGATTTCGTTAACCTTGAATGCGTACTTTGCAATTGTATCTATATCCTCTTGGGTAGCGAGTCCGAGTGCGAGCACATGATATGAATTGATAAGCGGATCGCCGAGGTCGTCGTTCTTATAGCTGAACTCAAGCGTCGGGGCGAGGAGTTCTCTGCCTTCTTCAACGCCGTATCTCTTAGAGAATGAGCCTGCGGCAACGTTGCGGATTATGACCTCAAGAGGTACGATGGTTACCTTTTTAACAAGAGTTTCTCTGTCTGAAACTTCTTCGATAAGATGTGTCGGTATGCCCTGTTCTTCAAGCATTTTCATCAGATGATTGGTAACACGGTTATTAATGATACCCTTTGACTGAATTGTACCCTTTTTTTCACCGTTGAATGCAGTTGCGTCATCTTTGTAATCAACCATCAATACTTCCGGGTCATCAGTTTTAAATACTTTCTTTGCCTTACCTTCATAAAGCTGCTCGAGTTTTTGCATTACAAAAAACCTCCATAAAATATATATTAAAAATTTATTAACTAAAATATAAATAAAAATACAGTACTATTTTATTACATAAAGGGACAAATTTCAAGTGTAAAATCCAAGAAAAGATTAAAAAGTTATCCAAAGTTTTATTTTTGCCAAAAATAAAAATGTATAAACTTAACATAATCAAGGATTATTAAAGAGTATTTATTTTGGTATTTCGTGAGATAATAAAAATATTACAGTATAAGCGGAGGTCGGGGATATGAAGCTGAAATTATCCGTCTTAAACAGCAAGAGAGCGCAAAACACTTTATCGATTATCGTCGGCGGATTTATTATGGGATTTGCTCTGATATTCTTTCTTGTGCCGTCGGAGATTGCAGCCGGAGGCGTCAGCGGCGTTGCCACAGTGCTTTATCATCTGTTCAATCTCCCTGTCGGCGTTATGGTTCTTGTGCTTAATATACCCATTTTCATTCTCGGCTTCGTGAATTTTGACGCAAGGTTTTTGGCGGCGTCAATAATAGGAACCCTTTCGCTTTCAATATCCACTCAGTTTTTTGAGTCAAAGCTCTTTCAAGCGTTTCTGCCGGTATCTAATGATATGTTTTTGTGTTCTGTTCTGGGCGGTGTATTATATGGCTTCGGACTTGGTCTTGCTTTGCGTGCCGGCGGAACAACGGGCGGAACTGATATTTTGTCGCTTGTACTTAAAAAATGGTTTCCGCGGTTCTCGGTCGGACAATTTATAATTGTGATAGACGGCATAATTATCACAGCGGCAGGACTGGCTTTCGGGAGATTGGATACTATTTTATACTCAGCGGTTATGCTTTTTGCGAGCTCATACCTCGCTGATATGATGATAGCCGGTGTAGATTTCGCAAAGATGGTATATGTGATTTCGGAGAAAGACCGTGATATTTCGCGTAAGATAGCGGAGGAGCTGAACCGCGGTTCTACTGCTCTGTCCGGATTTTCGATGTACTCCGGAAAGACCAGAAATGTTCTGATGTGCGTAATGCGCAAGTATCAACTGCCAAAGCTCAAAGAGATTGTTCTTGAAACAGATGAGGACGCATTTGTTATAGTGAGTGATGTAAAGGAAGTAATCGGATTTGGGTTTAAACGAAACAGGCTGTGATTTGACTAAGCTAAAGAGAAGTAAATTATAGTTTATTAGCCCCCTCAGTCGCCTGCGGCGACAGCTCCCCCGGAG
>CAJKEB010000013.1 GCA_905198865.1 uncultured Eubacteriales bacterium | reverse complement strand
TAAACCGCAACTCGGCGGTTTAATGCGAGCATCGGTAGGCGGACGAAGTCCGCGCGTTAGGCGAGCAGTCCCCTCGTCAAAGACGATTTAATATGATTTACACATTTATATCGCACAAGTGCGAGGCGGCTGTGCACCTCCGTGTTCGCTGTTTCACAGCTCAACTACCGCAGTTTGCATTACCACCTTTCCGAAGGTGGAGACACGATAGAGCGCTCGAGGCGGAGGCGGCGAGCGCAATAGGGTGGGCTGTGACCGGACTTGCGGAGCAAGTGCGTATGCGTCACATCAAGCGATTTTTCCGTAACAAGTAAAGTCAATAATACACCTAAGTTGTGCTGAATAACCGCAGGCGAACTGCTCGTCAAACTATAATTTGTGGCAATATATTAGGGGCGGATAGTATCTCCCTATTTTAAATTTTTATTTTGAGATTCCTTGTTATTATACATACGGAGTCTCTTTTTTATTGCCAAAAATTATCGGCGGCATGTTCCGGCACTTCTTATGTATTATAATAAAATTGCGGAAACGAAAAAGACCGCATTGAATTTGCAGATTCTAAAAAACTATAATTTATTGAGAGGAGACTTAAAGATGCCAAACTTAACAACTCCGATTCCGAACAAGATTACCGGAGACGCATCGGAGGATTTAAAGGCTATACAGAAGTGGGGAACCGCTCTGATAGACGAACTAACTTATATTTTCAATAATCTGGACGCAGGCAACGTCAGCGAGGCGGCAAGCGTTAAGGCAGAAAACATCGATACAAACACGGCAAAAATTCAGAATGCCCAAATCGGAATTCTGACAGCGGACAAGCTGAAGGCGGGAACTGTTGACACAAATCTCGTGACAGTCAGCAGCGAGAGCGGAAACCTTAATATAAGCGGAAACAGTATAGTCATAAGCGACAATAATGTTGACAGATTCAAGGCGGAATATAATCCACTGACCGGTATATTCAGCTTTATTCTCTGCAACAGTGAGGGGCAGCCGACAGTTTATATAAACAGCCTGGGTAACGCAGTGTTCAGCGGAAAGATTGATTCATCAGAGATTTACTCAAGCACGATTGTCGGAACCGACAGCGTGTCATATGACGAAAAGGCAGGCGGAGTCTTTGCCGAAATCGACACGACAGGAATAAAGATAATGCAGGATAAAAACAACAGCAGACAGCAAAAAATCGGTATGTCGGTCGGTGATGACGGAACTGCATATATGGTACTCGGCGCAGGAGACGGAAGTGGACAGGAGATAATAAACGGCGTTGTATATTCAAACGGCAGCTTTTTGATACAGAAGAACTCAAGCTTCGCTTCGCTCGGCATAGCCGGCGGACAGGCAGTAGTATCGTTTATGGATAACGGCGAGCTGTGGCTAAGAGGCGGAAGAGTTCTGATAAACGGACGTGACGTCTTAAGCGAAATTGACAGTCTTAAGGCAAAATTGGAGGGTAATGTATGAAGAACGACAGATACAGTGGAAAGATAAAGGCCGAGTTCTTCGGCAAGATTCTGGAGTGCTTCAGGATATACAGAGAGCACAAGCAGGCATTTGACAGGAGAATTATTGAAAACAACCGATGGTACAAAAGCCGGTATATGTCAAATCCAGATGACGTAATTCCTGAGCCTACAACTCCGTACTTGTTCAACGTTATTGCAAACAAGCACGCAGACGCGATGGATAACTATCCGGAACCGAATATTTTAGAACGCAGTGAAAACGATGGCGCTGTTGCTGAAAAGCTGACAAAGATTATACCAATGCAGCTGGATATTTGTGATTTCAAGCGTACATACAGCCGCGCATGGTGGTATAAGCTCAAAAACGGCGCGTCATGCTACGGTGTGTTCTATAATCCCAAAAGTGAAAATATAGACATCAAGCGTATAGATTTGCTTAATCTGTTCTGGGAACCGGGGATAATTGATATTCAAGACAGCAAATTTGTTTTTTTGACTGCGCTGATAGATAATGATGAGCTTAAAGAGGCTTATCCACACATGGCGGACAGGTTTACCGGCGGCAGCTCAATGGAAATACTGAGCTATGACGACATGCAGAACACCACTCAGCGGGATATTCTGCGTGACAAGAGCCTGATAGTCGATTGCTATTACAAAAAAGTGCGTGACGGCAGACAGACGGTTGAACTGATAAAGTTTTATGACGGCGCGATTCTGGAGGCATCGGAGGATATGGGTGACAGCGGTCTTTACGACCACGGAATGTATCCGTTTGTGTTAGATGTGCTGTACCCCGACGAGGACAGCCCGGTCGGATTCGGGTTTGTGGATCTCGTGAAAAATCCGCAGCTGTATATTGATAAGCTCGACAGTCTTATAAGCCGAAACGCTTTGATTTCCGGAAAAACAAGGTTTATGATTAAGGATAACGGAGGACTGAATGAGTATGAGCTCACTGATTTGAGCAAGGATATAATACACGTTGCAGGCTCGGTCGGTGATGAGAATATCCGCGAACTTCAGGCAAAGCCTATGCACGCATTTATTATTCAGCACCGTCAGAACAAGATTGACGAGATGAAAGAGATTGCCGGCAACCGCGATTTTCAGCAGGGAGACACTCATGGCGGAGTGACCGCATATTCGGCAATCATTGCGCTTCAGCAGGCAGGCGAAAAGCTTGCGCGTGATATGCTTGTTACCGGGTATGACGCATATAAGGACGTCGTATACTTCTGTATTGAGCTTATGAGACAGTTCTACGACGAGCCGAGGTCGTACAGAATAGACGGAGACGATGGCAGGAGCGAGTACGTGACATTCCAAAACAGCGAGCTTGCAAACGGCTATCACAGAGCGGAGTTCGATATAGCGGTAAGCGCCGAAAAGAATAATCCGTACAGCCGTATAACTCAGAATCAGACTTTGACGGAGTTGTGGCAGATGGGCATATTTGACCCGTCACGAACCGACGCCGCAATAGTGCTGCTCGAGGCAATGCACTTAGACGGCAAGGAAAAGCTTATTGAAGGGCTGAGAGCTTTAAAGCAGCAGTATGAGAAAAATCAAAACTTAAACCAAATACAGAAGGAATCATCGGCAGACGGAATTCAGCATCAAAAGACCGGCGAAGCCTCCGGGCTTAAATCAGAAAGTCAGGGCAAAATACATAAGGCAACAGAGGTATCATAATTATGGGGGAGAGTAAAGCTCCCCCCATAAATCAAATCAAAACCTGACCGTATGTCACAAGCGTGTCGTTTTCATTCAGGAAGATAGGAGAATACTTCGGGTTTTCAGATGTGAGACAGTATTTGCCGTGTATACGGTCAAGGCGCTTGCAGTATGCTTCGCCCCGCAGATTGAATATGCCGATTTCGCCTATCTCAACTGTTGGCTTGTATTTTAAGAATACAATTTCACCATCGCAGATAAGAGGCTCCATACTGTCGCCGGAAATTCTGATACCTATATCGGCCTCCGGCGGCGCGTCAAGCTCCATGACCTCGGCATCACTGTCGGATATATAGTTGCCGAGTCCGGCTGCCGCAGGCTGAAGGAATACTTGTATAGGACGCTTGCGGCTGTTGAACTTCAGCACACGTCTTTCAAGGTCACGGTTATACTCAAATTCAAGACAGTTATACACCGCCTCAAATGCGTCCGGATTGTCATATATCCTTCGCAGCTTTAAAACAGCCTTATCGAGCTCCGGTGCGGCAATATGTACGCCTTTTGATTTTGAAGAATTAAAGTACCCCTGTATATCTTCAATGCCGTATATACGGCACATTTCCAGAAAGGTTTTTATATCAGGCTCCGCCTTGCCCGTCTCCCAGGCGCTGAATGTGGATTGCTTTATATTCAGCTTTTCATATATTTCTCTCTGAGACATGTCGGCGGTTAAACGAGCCTGTTTCAATTTCCGGCTTATATCTTCATTTGCCATAATTTAAACACCTCCATACATACTATAACATAATACATACTAAAAAGCAAGAAAAATATCGAAAAAAATGTTTTATTTTCTCTTGACAAATAAAAAATTTGTTATATAATGTTTGTGTTACCAAAAAAAATGTTGGGATTTGGGGAAGTCGGTAAGAATTTGAAAAAACCGGCCGTATGAACTGATATAAAGCAGATTTACGGAGAAGCAGTAATTATCTTAAATTAATTCAGAAAGGAATGAAATTATGACCCATCCCGACATTTTAAATGTTGAACGCTATGGCTGCATCAAAAGAGACGGACGCAGAGACAGGCCTATCGGTGTGTGTCTGTTCTGCGGAAGTGATATTTTCAGAGACGGAGAGAAGCACATAAAGAGTTTTGACGGTGTTTTCTGCAACAGTGAGTGCTGCCACAGCTATTACGAAATCGCCGATGTAGAGTAGTATATTAAATTTTGAAAGGAGAAAGATAAAAAATGAAGCTGAAAGACAAAGATCAAGTAAAAAAATGGCTCAGAAACCTGACGCTTATCAAGAGAGAAATGAGACTGAAGATTGATTTTTACAATACGCTTATAGACGATTTTACACGGTTAAGCGTTTCGGACGAAAGGCTGAGAGAGTTAAAGCCCGAGTTCAATACATATCTGACAGCGGCGTCAAATATTGAATTCTACCGCAGTGAAATAGACAAGTGCCGGAATAAGTATAATAATATCTTAAACGACTGGAACAGGCTGTCAGAGCTGCTTGACAGTGATGAAGTCATGGTTGTTACGGCTAAGTATCTCAAAGGCATAACATGGGACGCTATGGAGTTCAGTGTTTTTTTCAGCCGCAGGCAGTGTTTCAGGATTATGGACAGAGCAGTTGAGAAGCTGGTCGGTCAGACGGTGGGGGAATGGTAAAGTGGCGGTGAAAAAAAGTGAAACAGATACCGGAAAGGCGATGCTAAGCCAAGATGAAAAACAAAAAAACGCCGCCAAACCCGAAGATGTAATTGATGAAGCGGCAAAGCAGATAGAGAGATTATGCGAGACCCGCGAGCAGGGAGATGAAATCGGACAGGCTTATGCGGCGCTTGATAAGATGTATGAGCTTCTCGGCTGCGGCGACAAGCGTATTGAGCTGTCCGCAGCCAAGGAGATATTAAGTCTCCTCGGTGTTCCGGACAGCGTGAGCGAGGACAGTAAAATCACAAAGCTTGATGTAGAGATAAAAATTGTATAGGCGGAGGTGAATACCGACAAATGACAGAAAAGCTGAATTTGGAAATTACAAGAACTCAGTTTGAGTTTATTAACGCAGACGCTGACGAGGTATTGTTCGGCGGCGCCGCAGGCGGAGGAAAGTCATACGGTCAGCTGGTTGACGCCTTGCTGTATGCTGTTAAATATCCCGCAAGTCATCAGCTGATATTGCGCCGAACCTTTCCTGAGCTTGAACATTCGCTTATCATGAACTCTCTGCTTATTTATCCCACATCTGTCGCAAAATATCAGGTCAGCGCAAGAAAATGGGTCTTTAAAAACGGTTCTGTGATTGAGTTCGGCTACTGCGCCGCGGAAAGTGATGTGCTGCGCTATCAGGGGGCGGAATATGACGTTGTGCGCTTTGACGAACTGACTCACTTCACTGAAAACCAGTATACGTATCTTCTCTCGCGTGTGAGGGGTACCAACGATTATCCCAAGCAGATAAAGTCAAGCACAAATCCTGGCGGAGTAGGACATAACTGGGTTAAGCAGAGATTTATCGAAGGCGCAGAGCCGGGAGAAGTGCATACGACAAAGTACGGAACAAAAAGATTATTTATCCCGTCTTTTGTACAGGATAATAAGTTCCTTATGGCTGCCGACGAAGCGTATATAAAGCGTTTGAATCAGCTGCCGGAGAACGAGAGGAGAGCCTTGCTCTACGGCGAATGGGATATATTCGACGGTCAGGTGTTCACCGAGTGGAAGAATAATATAAAGGGTTACCGTACACGTATTAATACGCATGTTATTGAACCCTTTAAGATACCAAAGGAGTGGCGGCGGTTCAGAGCGTTTGACTTCGGATATTCAAAGCCGTTTGCCGTGTCATGGTATGCAGTGGATTATGACGGAAGAGCTTATAATTACCGCGAGCTTTACGGCTGTACCGGAAAGCCTGATGTCGGCGTGAGGTGGACGGCACAGAAAATAGCTGACAAGATTATTGAGCTTGAAAAGGACGAGATTGATGCCGGCTGCAAAATAACCGGCGTGGCGGATCCCGCCATCTGGAACGCGACCGGTTCAAGCGAGGGCAGTATTGCCGAGATGATGGAGCGGCGCGGAGTGTTTTTCGAGAAGGGAAAGAACGACAGAATTGCCGGAAAGATGCAGGTTCACTATCGGCTGTCAATTGATTCTGACGGACTGCCGATGATATATTTCTTTAAGGATAAATGCCCGAATATAATCAGAACCCTGCCCGAGCTCAGATATGACGATGTAAACCCCGAGGACGTTAATACCAAACAGGAGGATCATCTGTACGATGCGCTCAAGTATTTTCTGATGTGCAACCCAATCACCCCGGCTCCGCCTGCAAATAACGGGACAAAAGACGAGTATTCACCGCTTGACTTGGGTGAGGAAGAAATAAATACAAGGTTTATAGTATAAAATTTATTATATTAAATACTTGTAATATTTTATTATTAGTGTTATTATATGGTATACAAGTTATATATTTGAGTTATGATATTTCAGAGAGTGATTTTGGAGTAAGAATTCATGAAGATTTTAGGTATTGATTTCGGCGACAGCCGGACGGGATTTGCAATATCGGACGAGCTTGGCTTCGGCGCCTCTACGCTTGATAATTTCAAGTCGCACAGTATAATCAAGGTCGCGGATTATGCGGCTCAACTTGCAGAAGAGTTGGGCGCGGAAAAGATTGTTCTGGGATTTCCGAAGAACATGAACGGAACCGTCGGTGAGCGGGGCGAAAAGACTCAAAGACTTAAAGAGGAGCTTTCAAAGCGCACGGATATTCCGGTTATACTTTGGGACGAGAGGCTGACCACGGTGTCGGCGCATAATCTTATGAACGTCACCAATGTCAGGGGCAAGAAACGCAAGGAATCGGTTGACAGCATTTCGGCGGCCTTTATACTTCAATCATATCTTGATAGCATTAAATAATGTTAATACTATATTTGCAATAAATAAACACAGGAGGATTATAATTATGGCAGACAACAGGAAAAACGACGAGACTTTGAATGAAAATAATGTTCTGGAGCTTATTGACGAGGACGGCAACACCGTACCGTTTGAACATCTGGACACTGTCAGAATAAACAATAATGATTATATTATTTGTATTCCGTATGACGATGACCAGGAGGAAGTCACAGAGATTGCGATGTTTAAGATAGACAAGGATGTCAGCAGCGAGGACTGCTTGTCTCAGGTTGTTGACGAAGCGCTTGCGGAAAAGATTTATGAAGAGTTTAAAAAGCGCAACGCCGATAAGTTCGATTTTGAAGATTAATATTAATAACCGGCACCCATGCGGTGCCGGTTTTACATGTCGGAGATAATATTGATAACCCTGCGCTCTTTGTCGAGCGCATATTTTGTTGTATAGCCCGTTCCGCTTGAAGCGTTCTGGATATATACAACAAGCGTCATGCAGTTGTCAACCATGAATCTGTTGCGTTTTTGCATACAGCCCGGTAAATAGCTTTCGGATATGTATAAGATTTCATCGGCTGCGTCTAAAATTGCACTGTATTGGTTCTTCTGATAATCAGTCCATTTCAAGTCCTGATTCCTGCACGGCAATGCAAGAATAAGCCTGACGTCATTATGCTTCTCTCTCAGATTTATAACCTCTTGAGCCGCCAGTGTGTCAAAGCCCAAAGCGCCGCCGGCGATAAAGGTGTTTATACCGCTTTTATGGAGCTTGTCAAGCAATATGGGAAGATTACGGACGATAACGTCTATATCCTCGTTTCTTATTATCCTGTGTCCGCTGAAGCAGCACGATTTCTGCGGGTCAATGAAGCCGGCAGAATTATATACATTTGTTGTGTTTATTCGGGAGTTCATTTTCATCACCTTATACAGTATAACATTGTTCGGATTTTAACACAAGGGTTTACAAGATATTTTTTCGGGTGTATAATTCGACATGGATTTTAATATATTTTATAGTATATACAATAAAAATTAATACAGTAATAAGGTTGGTGAGTTCTTTTGAAGATTTTAAAGCAAGTTGCAATAATTTTCGGCATATGCTTACTCGGTCAGATGGCAGCAGAGCTGATACCTGTTCCGTTCCCGGGGAGCGTTATGAGCATGGTGTTTTTGTTCATATTATTCTTGCTGAACTGGCTCAAGCCGCATAAGCTGAGTGAGGTCAACGGGTTCCTTTTGGAGAACATGGCGTTTTTCTTTATCCCGTCCGGTGTTGGGATTATCACTCAGTATGAGGTTATAAAGCACAGTGTGGTTCAGATTTTAATAATCTGCGTTGTGTCAACGGTTGTGACCTTTGCGGTGACAGCGTATACGGTTAAGCTTGTAATGGGTATTCAAAGTAGAGTAAGAATCAAAAGAGGAGGTGCGGAGCAGTGAGTGAGTTTATAAATACAATAACAGCAAATCCGCTGTTCGGCGTGACGATAAGCGCGTTTGCTTACATATTCGGCGTTACTGTTAACCGAAAGCTGAAAACGCCGCTTGCCAATCCGATTTTGATTGCCGATATTTTAATTATCGCATTTTTGCTGGTGTTTAAGATCCCGTATGAGAATTACAGCAACGGCGGCGGGTTTATAGAGCTGTTTTTAGCTCCGGCGACTGCGGCGCTTGCCGTGAAAATTCATCAGCAGATTAAGGAGCTCAAAGAGAACTGGCTTCCGCTTCTTGCCGGAACTGCCGCCGGCTCGCTCGCGTCAATCCTGTGTGTGCTTACGCTTTGCCGTGTGTTTAACCTTGACGAAACGCTGACGATATCGTTGTTTCCCAAGTCGGTTACGACAGCTATAGCCGTGCCGATATGTCAGAGCTACGGCGGTATTCCTTCAGTTACGGTTATGGCATTGGTGTTTACCGGTATTTTCGGAGCGATGTTCTCGCCGCTGCTTATTAAGCTATTCAGGATAAACAATTCGGTTGCCGCCGGAACGGCAATCGGTACGGCATCACATGCGCTTGGCACGACAAAGGCTCTTGAGATCGGAGACGTTGAGGGCGCAATGAGCGGTATCGCCATAGGTATGGCAGGACTTATTACCACGATTTATTCGATATTTATTCTGTAGATATGATTAAATAATTAAGGCTGCTGCGTTACTCACCGCAGCAGCCTATTGTGTTATAGTATAAATTATAGTTTGACTTAATAAAGCCTAGCCCAGTTCCGCCCGCCAGACCCGGGCGGGTAACATCTTCCCCTCCGGGGAAGCCGTTATTAGGGGCGCTGCCCCTAAAACCCCGTAGTCAGGGGTATTAGGGGATGAAATCCCCTAAATCGCGTCTCCTGTAAGGAGACACGATAGAGCGCTCGGGGCGGAGGCGGCGAGCGCAACTGGGTGGGCGAACTACTCGTCAAACTATAGTTTATCGCAGCAGCCCCTGTCTTATTAAATAAAGCTTAAAATCAAAACAGAAAGTCCTACGACGGCAGAGGCGGAGCCAAGCCAGATAAGACCGCCGATTATAACGTCCTTACGTGATTTCGGACGTTTTTGCGAGGTAGTATATATCTTTTCATCGGATTCGCCGCTGCAAATATCAGTCTCTCCGCTGCACAAGAGAAAATTATTGATTATACGTTCTGCCTCAAGTACAATACTGCTGCCTGAGCCGGTTGGTTTGGATTTATCATTATTCCTGTCGCGCAGAATAAAGATAGCCTGTTCGATGCTGTCTGATTTTATATCGTTTATTATAACGACCTGTCTTTTGTTCTTGAATACCATATAAATCACCGCTTTGCAAAAGAGTTATATGGTCATTATTTACAGAACAGAATAATTTATACATAAAAAACCTCAAAGTCTGCGCTTTAATCTTAAAATTAATTTTCAAAAAACTATTGACCGTCTGTTAATTTTGTGTTACAATTATCGGGTCATGTTAAATCGGGGCTTTAGCGGTGCCTTATAACCCTCAATCCGCTATAGAGGGGATGAAAACTTGTCGTGAGGGATAAACTTGTTTGGTCTGCCTCGCATAAGTGGTGTTGACGATTTGGTCTTACGCAATCGGAACCTGTGAACCTCGTCAGGGCGGGAACGCAGCAGCGATAAGCAGTCATTTCGATGTGCCGTGAGGGTGCTAAATCTGAGCTAACTGTGTGAGTAACGCTTGTAGGTTTGTTTCGAAGGCAAGCACATGGCTTTTTTTATTAATTGTTTAGAATATAATGTAGTAGTTGTTTAGAATATAATGTAGGAAGTGTGGAATATGTCCGAGAAGTACCGGGCTTTATACAGAAAGTGGCGGCCGATGACGTTTGATGATGTTGTGGGTCAGCGCCATATCACGGACACCCTAAAGCATGAAATTGCCATCGGCAGGATCGGTCATGCTTATTTGTTCTGCGGTACGAGAGGCACCGGAAAAACGACAACGGCAAAGATATTTTCAAGAGCCGTGAACTGTGAAAATCCAAACAACGGCGAGCCGTGCAATCAGTGTGAAACCTGCCGCGGTATAGCAGAGGGGCGTATTCTTGACGTGTACGAGATGGACGCGGCAAGCAACAACGGCGTTGATAATATCCGTGATTTGCGTGATGAGGTTGCGTACTCTCCTGTCGGTTGTAAATATAAGGTATATATAATAGACGAGGCGCATATGCTGACGACTCAGGCGTTCAACGCCCTGCTGAAAACCCTTGAAGAACCGCCTGAACACGCTTTGTTCATCATGGCAACAACAGAGCCGCAGAAGATACCGCAGACGATTTTATCAAGATGTCAGAGGTATGACTTTAAGCGTATCGGTACAGACGATATTGCCGCAAGGCTGAAGAAGGTTGCAAAGACCGAAGAGATTAATGCCACAGAGGACGCGGTTGAGCTTATTGCTGAGCTTGGCGATGGCTCGATGCGTGACGCGCTCAGTATTCTTGAACGCTGTGCTTCGTTCGGCGGAGATGAGCTCCGCACGGCGAATGTGTCCGAGATTGTGGGAATTGTCGACCAGACAACGCTTTTTGATATTTCCGACTGTGTGGCCGAGGGAAATGCTGGCGGCGCAGTCCAAAGGCTTGATAATCTCTTAAACATGGGCAAGGACGTACTTAATTTCTTCGAGGAATGTATCGAGCATTTCCGTTCACTGCTTTTGTGCAGAGAGTGTGAAAATCCGGAGACGGTTCTCGAAAAGAGTGCTTCGGCAATTGAAAGATATAAGGAATGTGCTCAGAGGTTTACTGCAACGCGGCTAATTTATTCTATTACCGTGCTCAGTGAATATCACAGCCGCGCAAAGTCGATGACAACACAGAATATTGCCGCAGAGGTTGCTCTGATAAAGCTGTGCAATCCGTCGTACAGCTCGGATATTGACGCACTTTGCGCAAGAATTGAGAAGCTGGAGCAGAAGCTGAGCGGCTTTTCCGGTGCTGCGCCGCTGCAAAAAGCGGCTGTGAATACGGGAAAGAAAGCGCAAATGCCGCAAAGTCAGCAAAATCAGACGGACGATGCACCGCCATGGGACACAGAACCGGCAGATGATAACGCTGAGCAGTTAAAGACTGCTGAATCCAACACAGAAAACGAGCAAAGCAGTCAGGCTTCAGAGACAGAAAAACCTCCGGTTCAGCCGGCAGGCAGCGGAGGCGGTGCGTGGGAGCTTTGGCCTGAGGCGCTTGAAGCGATTAAAAACAACAGCAAGAAGCTCTATATGTACTTATACAAGAGTGAGGTAGAGCAAAGCGGCGATTGTATTGATATCGAGGTATCGCTCAAAAATGTGTTTGACAAGGTTTCTACTGCCGGCGGGCTTGAATACCTTTCAAATCTGTTTTCGGAGATTGCGGGCAGACCGGTGCGCGCAAGGGTGTTTATGAAGGGCGATAAGCCGAACTCTGAGCGGACGGAGGAAGCCTCGATTATGGATATAGTAAAAAAGAAAGAAGAATTTGGTGACATTATAAATATAAAAGGAGAGTAAAAACGATGGCAAAAGGTTTTCCTAAGGGCGTCGGCGGTATGGGCAACATGAACCAGATGCTTAAGCAGGCGCAGAAGATGCAGGAACAAATGGTAAAGATGCAGGAGGAAATGGAGTCAAAAAGCTTCACGGCAGAAGTCGGCGGCGGTGCCGTTTCGGCAACTGTAAGCGGCAAGAAGGAGCTTATGGAGATTAACCTTAAGGATGAGGTTGTTGACCCTGATGATATAGAAATGCTTCAGGATTTGATAGTTGCCGCTGTAAACGAGGCAATGCGCAAGGCTGACAAGGACAGCGAAGCACAGATGGGCGCGCTTACCGGCGGTCTTAATATACCGGGATTGTTTTAAATTAGACAAATTTGTTTCAGAGGGAGCGGTCTTTGTGACGCTCCCTTTTGTCATTGTTTGGCGGATTTTCCGAATTGATAAATCTTAGTAAATAATTTGTGAAATTTGTATAAACTTTACTGAATTATTAATCCAAAAAAGCAGTAGAATATATGTAATTTTCCAAGTTGTTTTTTGTCGGTTTTGATGATATAGTATAAATGGTGTGATTTGGATTATTTTAAGGTTTGGAGGTTCCTTTATGGATATTGCATTGCAAATTCTTGCCCTTTTTGGGGGATTGGGAATGTTTTTGTTCGGTATGAATACTATGAGTACGGGACTTGAACGTGCAGCGGGGGACAAGCTGCGGCAGATTATGCAAAAAGTGACCGGAAACTTATTTAAATCAGTTATTCTGGGCGCTATTGTTGCCGCTTTAACTCAGTCATCGTCTGCTACGACTGTAATGGTTGTGGGATTTGTAAATGCCGGAATTCTTTCGCTTGCTCAAGCGGCCGGAATCATCATGGGCGCCAATATCGGTACAACTATTACCGCATGGATTTTGAGCCTTAACGATCTGCCCGGAGATGTCTGGTATCTCACTATCATAAAGCCGACCACGCTTGCGCCTGCCGCTATGATTGTCGGCGCTGGTCTTTTGTTCTTCTGCAAGCAGAAGAAAATTAAAACAATCGGTGAATTTCTCGTAGGTCTCGGACTTATTTTCAAGGGCATGGAATATATGTCAGACTCGATGGAGGTTGTGTTTAACACTGTTCCGTCGCTTCAGAATCTGTTTGCGGGGCAGAGCAATCCTATCACCGGACTTCTTCTCGGAACAGGCGTTACTGCTGTTATTCAGTCAAGCGCTGCGTCTGTGGCTATGCTTCAGGCGGTTGCTTCGAGTACGACAGTCGTATTTGCCACTGCGTTTCCGATTATTATGGGTCAGAACATCGGTACATGCGTAACAGCGCTTTTATCCGCAATCGGCGCCAGCAAGAACGCAAAGCGCGCCGCTATGATGCACCTGTACTTTAATATAATAGGCACTATGATTTTCTTTATAGCGATATATGTTATTCAGCTTACCATTGGCTTGCCGTTCTGGAACAACAGCGTCAGCGCAACGGATATATCTATATTCCACTCGGTGTTTAATATCACGGCAACCCTGATGCTGCTCCCGTTTGCCAAGGGTCTTGTGTGGCTTGCCACAAAGACAATCAGGGATTCAAAGAAGGAAGAAGAGGAGAATCCGTTTGCTCTTCTCGACGATCGTTTCCTCAATACTCCGGCTATCGCCGTAGAGAACACACGAACCGTTATGTCGAATATGTGCGGTGTTGCTAAGGAAAACGTCATGTTCTGCCGTAAGATGCTTAAATCAAAGGATATTAAGTATTCCGAAAGAATGATAGAGAATGAGGAGCTTCTTGACGCGTATGAGATTAAGCTCACCGCTTACCTTACAAAGGTTTCTGAGCTTCAGCTCAGTCCTGCCGATAATGAAAAGGCTGCGGCATACTTCCATGTTGTCAATAATATCGAACGTATCGGCGATTATTGTGACAATATCCGCGAGAGCATAGAAAAGCTCATAAACGACAAGTCGAAGTTCTCCGATGACGCGGAGCATGGACTTAACGTATTGTTCAATGCGGTAGACAATATCATGGAGATTACATTCCAGGCGTTTACATGGGACGATATGGAACTCGTCCGCAAGATAGAGCCGCTTGAAGAGGTTGTTGACGGTATTCAGGAGAAGCTTGAAAAGGCGCATATGAAGCGTCTTAAGGTTCACGAGTGCTCGGTTGAAGCCGGTGTTACTTTCCTTGAGATAATAAGCAATGTTGAGAGAATATCGGACCATTGCTCAAATATAGGCGTGGCAATTCTTCAGGCGCGCGCCGACAGTGCAGCTCTGGACAGACACGAATACCTGCGTCAGCTCCATTCGCAAATGTCCGGACAGTTTAAAGAGGATTATGAATACTATAAGCAAAAATATGCTGTATAATTAAATATATGATATAAATTCAAATATGGAGGAATGTGAAATGGGTATAAAGATTATGTCAGTCAGTGACAAGGAGTTTGAAAAATACGGCAGAGTCATTGATGGTCTTGATTGCTGCGAGCTTTTGAAAACTCTTGCCGAGACCACACCGGCACCGCAGGACAGTGTGATTTATGTTCCGAGCGATAAGAAGCTTGAATCGCTTGCGGTTATGGAGGTGCTCCGCGACAATGTTTACGGCGGTATGCCTATTCAAATCGGCTACTGCAACGGAACGAACTCAAAGCTCAACTGCCTTGAGTATCACCGTGACAGTGAGATTGATATTGCCGCAGACGATGTCGTTCTGCTTGTCGGAAGCGAGCAGGACGCACACGGCGACAGCTATGACACAAGCAATGTGGAGGCGTTCTTCTGCCCTAAGGGTACTGCGGTGGAGCTGTATGCTACTACGCTTCATTATGCGCCGTGCAGCGGCAAAAAAGGCGATTCCTTCAGAGTGATTATTGTTCTGCCTAAGGGAACAAACGAGGAAATGCCGAAGCTCAATATAACAAACAAAGAGGACAAGAGATTGTTTGCGAGAAACAAGTGGCTGATTGCTCATCCCGAAGCGCCGGAGGCGTCAAATGGAGCAGTTGTCACACTGACCGGCGATAATATAGATATTTACGCCTAAAATAATTTGCGTTTGAGGTTCTGGGAGGGGAAAAAGAGCTATGTATTGCGAAAACTGCGGAACGCAGATGAAACCGGATACTGATGTTTGTCCGGGCTGCGGAAGCATAAACAGAAACGAAAAATATGACACGGCTGAAATGCCGAAGGTAAGTTCAAATAATGCCAATAACGGATATGCGAATAATCAGAATATTCAGGGCGGTACATATCTGAATAACGGCTATAATCCGTATAACAATATGGCGAACATGTACGGCGGAGCGCCGTATGGCGGCGGCGAAACGGTTTCCGTTCTGCGCTGGATAGGCAGAATGCTTATATCGTGGATTCCGTTTGTCGGAGGTATTATCAACCTGATTATGCTAATTGTCTGGGCGTGCAGCGACAGATTTGAGAGAACATCAAAGAACTGGGCAATTGCCCGGATAGTGATAATTCTCGTCCAAATTCTTATAAGCGTTATATTTGGCATATTCCTGTACACGCTTATTCTCGAGTTGCTAAGCGACCCGACTTTTCAGCGCGATTTGCAGATGTTTTTCAGCAGCATTTAATTAATAATTATTAAATACATAAAAAGGCGGCGGAGGATTTAAAACAAAAACTTCGCCGCCCTAATAAATTAACTTGTGAAATGTTAAAAAATACTTGCAATTTGTTTGTGTTTATGTTATTATATCAAATGTTGGCTTGTTAAATACGGAGACGTATCGAAGTGGTCATAACGAGCACGATTGGAAATCGTGTTGCCGTGATGAGCGGCACGTGGGTTCAAATCCCACCGTCTCCGCCAATTAAACAAAAACCGTCGCATTTGCGGCGGTTTTGTTTTGTCTTACACTATTTTTACGCGTTTTCTCAAAAAAGCGGGCTGAGTCATTGAATGTGACCCAGCCCGCTTGTTAATTGGGAAGAAATCTTTAGTGCGCCGTGCGGCACAAATTGATTTTGTTATTTAAGCTCATCTATACTGCCAAGATTGTATATATTCGTGAACCCTTGCTCAAGAGCGATATCCATTGCCCTTGCTGCACGAAGGCCGGCGCTGCAGTACACGATTATTGTGCTGTCGCCTGATTGGCTTTGCAGCCATTCGCCGAAGGTGTCAATCGGTACGTTTATCGAACCGTCAATGCTGTATTCAGAGAACTCCTCGGCAGATCTTACATCGACCAATAACGCTCCGTCTGCCGCCATTGCCTTTGCGGCTTCGCCTTTGATGTTTGACTGTCTTGCGTCAGTAAGGCTGATTTCAGCTTTGCTTGCGTATGCGTCTCCGATGAGCAGAATTTTGCCGTCTGAATATTCAAGGGCGTTTATGTCAAAATCACAGACCTTTTTGGCAGTGCTGCATTTTGAACATGATGTCATTGTTATGAGTGTTCCCGAGTCACAGCCTAAGTAAAGCTGATCGTTTATGACGATTATATCGTTTATTTTGATTTCGTCAGGTACGCCTGTGTCCTTTTCGGCAAAGGTGTCGGGCGTTGCACTGCCCCACACGCTTCCCATTGCGCTGGTGATTATATCGGTTCTGCCGCTGTCGTTGTCACGAACAAGAGCGGTGAGCATGTCTTTCCAGTTCGTCAGCTTTTTGAAGGTGACATTTTTGCCGTACTCTTCGTTATAGCTTATTTCAGACGCTGCGCCGCTGTATTTGTTTACAGCAGTAATTTTATCGCCCAGAATGCTTATCGTAACCGAATCATTTTCAGCAGTCAGCGGTTCGGCAGTGAGAGCCATTGTCGATGTCGATGCTCCGCCTATGTTATATTTCAGATCAATGTAGTCAAGGTTGCCGCAGTATTTGCCGGTGGTGTTCAGCTTGACAAATATACCTCTGTTTCCGCTGAATCCTGATTTTACCACAATGCTGTTATCTATATACACATCCCATGTTTTGTCCGCCGTCAGGGTTACCGAGCCGATACTGTTTTCTGATGTGAGCAGGCTTTCGATACTGCTTTTGCCTGCGTTTGCAACATCAACACCTGTTGTGTCAACCGCGAAGAATTCAGCGGTTGCAGTTCCTGCATCGTTCCTGATTGCGGCTCTGAGCTGAAGCACAAGCAGGTTATCCATCAGGCGTTCGCCGAAGTAGAAGATGTCGCCGTCTTTGGTGTTTTCTATCATCTTGCCGCCGCTTGCGTTTGAATTATCAGCCGAATTGGCAGATGATACCCAGGACTTGCTGTAATCCTCAAACTCCACCTTCTGAGCGTAGTTAGTGTCCGGCAGAGTAATCGGCGTCGGAGACGGCGAAGCTGTCGGAGGAGGAGTTGCTTCCGTAACCGATTTGTCAGCCTCGAACAGAACTGCATACAGATTTTTGTTCGAACCGCCGCCGTATACATATACCGGCGTGCCGCCCTTTACGTTTGCCTGAACGGTGCATATATTATTATCTCCGTATTGCTGAACAGTCTTGCCGTCCTGCTCTATAACCATAAATCTGTCCGGACTTGCCTTGAATATTGCTGTAACAACTCCGTCGCAGTCAGGAGTGAAGAACACCTTGCGCGCGGTTGTGTCGCCCTTTCCGCCTTTCAGACTTCTGGTAAAGGTATATGTTCTGCCGTTATACGTATAGCTGCCGCCCTTATCCGTGTTCCAGCCGCCGTATCCGTCCATGCCGTAGCCGCTTGACAGGTTTGTGCCCTCGGCGCTGTCAAAGAATGAATCAAACATTGAATCGCTGAAGTTATATACAGTAAGGGCTTTTACAACCGGCTGATGATAAGTTATCCTTGCCGCGTTTTCAAGCGGTTTAAGACTGTCGGTGCTTTCCCAGGTGAATACGCTTATGTTGTCGCCTTCCTCAAAGCCGCTCATAATATAATCTCCCGGCTGACTGAATTGCTGAATACTCTGATTTTTGAGAATTCCGCTGCCGTCATACGCTGCGGCAGCAAGTATACCGGAGCCTTGCTGTGTTGTAATCTTAACCTCACCGCCTGACAGACATTGTACGTCTGTGTTGCTGTCAATGTAGTCAAGCTTCATGAAGTCAAGGTTTGACTTGTTTGTCTGGACATAAATTGTACCGCAGCCGTTTTCGTCAAGAGTCATTTTGCTGAGCTCGCTTCTGTTTATGTCGGCTTTAACCTCTGCCCAGTTCGTCCATGCCCCGGTCTTAGGAGCTGGCGCTGTTGCGATAATCCAGTCATCGTTTGGCATCAGGGAAACTTTGATTGTGCTTTCGGCGTCCTTTTGCGATACTCTGAAGGTTATACCGGTGAGCTTTGAAAGCTTAACGCCGTCAAACCTGAGCCAATAGCTGCTTGTGCTTCCGGCGTTCAGTCCGCCGCTTGCGCCGGCCTTTTCGTCGGACAGGTTTGAACCGCCGCCGTCGTCAGCGCTCTCGCCCTCTATTTGCAGGTTGGCATATACTGTGATAGAACCGCATTTTTGGTTTTGATAGTCGTTCGCGGTTATCCTGTATACGCCGTTTTCATAAATCGTAAGCACTCCGGTATTCGTATCAATTTCGGGAGCTTTTCTTGACGAGCCGTCCAGTCTTTCGGCAGTCCAGACAAGAGCGCTGTCAATCCTTATGCCGTTGTTTAATGCCTGCATCTCTATTGCTGCGGGGTTATCCTTAGTGATTGTGCCGCTTATTGTGGTTTCGGCCGCTGTGTATGTTCCGATTCCGTTTTTCGAGTAATCGATTTTGTTATTCGTAATGATGTTAGGATTTACAGAAGATACTGTGTATTCTTCGGATAATTCAATCTGGGGAACAGCCGCCATTCCTTCGAGCGCCGTTTTTAATTTCAGCGGTATGTTTTCCTCAAGCAGCTCGGCTTCAATAAAGCTGCGCGTCTCTGTGTATATTGTGCTGAGTTCGTTCCAATTCTCTGTCGTATACGCAGCCTCAGGATACTTATTATATGCCTCGTCCAGCTGACTTAAATATTCGGCAGTCTTTTCGGCTGCAATTCTGTCTTTGGTCTGTGTCACAACCGGGAATGAGGCGGTGACCGAATCGCTGCCGGTTTTTGAGGCAGTTACCGTTATAGTTGCAGTACCCTCGGCGCTGCCTGCCTTAACTGTGCCGTTTTCATCAACAACCGCAACGCTTGGATTGGAACTGGTGTATGAAAGGCTTATGCCGTTTGCCGCAAAGTCGGTAATTACCTTATCGTTCTTAAGTGCAGCGCTCACTCCGGGGTCAATGGCGTTTGCCGGTTCGTTCGGCAGAGCTCCGGAAGTGTCCTTGGCAATGTAGAGCTTGAGGCCTGACGGTATTGCGTATACATTTTTAAGACTTTCATCAATTTTCCCGCTTACGTTAAAGGTTATTGTTTGTGCGTTTAGGTCGTCTGAACTGCCGCCGACTTTTGCTGTGTATTCGCCGTTTACAACATAGTTTGACTGAGTTGCTTCGTCAAAGAAATATACATCTGAAATATCCAGACTGAAGGTTACCGTTTTGGTCTGTCCGGGGTCAAGCTCCACTCTATCAAATCCCTTGAGCTGCTTAAGCGGAAGCTTCTTTCCGTCAGCACCCGGAACCGAGATATAGAGCTGCGCTACCTCGGTACCCTTTACCGTGCCTGTGTTTGTGACGTCCGCCGTTATTGTGACAATGTCGTTGGCGTCCGCGCTTTGCTTGTCGGTTTTTATGTTTGAATATTCAAAGGTCGTATAGCTTGTGCCGTAGCCGAACGGATAAACCGGTGCGCCGATGTAGTATTGATAGGTTCTGCCGGGATAGTCCTGATCCGCGTGGGACAGTTCATAATCGGTGAAGTTATAGTCTATACCGTCAATCTTTTGCTTTTCTGAACCGATAGGCATTTTGTCGAGATCAGCTTTTGTGTACCAGGTGGTTGAGAGCTTGCCTGAGGGATTAACAACGCCGGTTAAAACCTTGCCGAGGGCTTCGCCCTGCGTTTGACCGTTGTATGACGTCCACAGCATTGCCGCACAATTGTCCTTAAAGGCTTCAACGTTTACCTGACCGACTGTCTGAAGTACAACGATTGTCTTGTCGGGATAAGCACTGCAAATCTGCTCAACATGTGACTGTGACTGGGGCAGATCAATTGACTTTCTGTCGTTGGATTCGCTTGAGTCTGCCGTGGTTGTGCCGCCGTAGGCTATTATATAGTCCGCCTTGTCGAGAGAGCTTTTGTAGTTTTCAACCGAGAATTCCGCGCTTGCGCTTATGCTGATATACATATCCGCAGTTGAAGTATATCCTCCGGTTGCTCCGTTATAAACTCCGGTGTTTATCTGATAATCATCTGAACCCGATGTCGGGGCTATCTGGACATTTGCCGCATTCTGGGACGCGGTTTCATATCCGATTTGAACAGTTACGTTAGGCATTCCCGGCAGAGATGACGCTTCAATCTGAATATCTGTTACGTCATTAAAATTTACGCTTGGTATTACCGCCATGCCCGATTTGGTTATATCCGTGAGTTCGCTGCCGCTTTTTGTCATACCTATTACATTGGTGGCATTTGATAAATTAAGCGCGGTTTTGCTTCCGTTGCTTTTTACAAGCGTTATGCTCTTTATATTAAACAGCGGTGTGCTGTCGTTCACCTGACCTATCAGGGTTACTTGCGCATTTGAATTCAGCGCTTTAATCTGCTCGGAGATTCCGTCATAAGGAGTAGTCGTTTTTGTCGGCTCTCCGGAATAGTCGCCGAGTACAACCTCGTTTGCGTGATCTCCTACGACTGCGATGTTTGAAACGCTGTTTTTAAGCGGCAGTGTGCTGTTTTTGTTCTCCAAAAGCACCCATGATTCTTCGGCTGCCTGTTCGGCCTTTGCAACGTGTTCGTCTGTTTCCAATACGCTTGAAGTGATATCCTGGTATTTGGCGCCGGCGTCAAACTCGCCTGTTTTCATACGCTGAAGAAACAGCTCATATACCGCAATATCCAGAAGATCCTCGCTTATAAGACCCTGCTGTACCGCCGAGGCGGTCTGAGCCGTTCCTGTACCGCCGCTGTTACAGTCAAGGCTCGAACCCGCCTGATAAGCCTTTGCAACTGTCATCGGCGCAGTTATGTTCTCAAGTTTCTCGTCCGGATACAGCTTCTGCCTGAGCGGCTGTCTGCCGTAGAGATTGTCCCATGCTCCGCAGTCGCCTACTACAAAGCCGCTGAAGCTGTATGTACGTCTCAATAAATCATTAAGCAGATACGAGTTCGCACTTGACGCAATGTAGTCTATCTTCTGTCCATTCAGTGCTGAAAGTATCTCACCGTTTCTGTATAGCGTGGTTCCATTGTATGAACTCATTACAGCGCCGGGATTGTAATTTTCGGTTATATCCCTGAAGGCTCTTGAATAATACTCGCGCATAGTGCTTTCGTTCATGACAGAGGTTCCGGTCTGTCTCTCGCCCTCACAGTTGTTTGCAGCATAGTGCTTGAGAGTTGCTATTGTCTTTTGATACTTTTCGTCCGTACCCTGCATTCCTTCGATTGCCTTTCCGCCGATTTCAGATGTGAGGTACGGGTCCTCGCCGTAGGTTTCTTCGTTTCTGCCCCACCTTGGGTCGCGTGCCATATTGATTGTCGGATTCCAGTAGTTGAGGTCATAACGGTTGTTCTTGCCCCTTGCCTCGGTTGACGTGATATCCATTACCTCAAACATCAGCTGTTTGTCCCAGGTGTTCGACATAGCCAGGCTTGTCGGAAAGCTGGTCGCCTTTCCTTGTCTTGCAACGCCGTGCAGACCCTCGCGCCAGTAGTAATAAGAATGAACGCCGAGACGGCTTATTGCCGGGGCGGTTTTCGCACCCGTCTGTGCAGCCTTTTCTTCAAGCGTCATACGCGCAACCAGGTCTGCCGCTCTCTCCTCAAAGGAAAGTGATGTGTCCTGATACGGAAGAGTTTCCGCCAGCTCAACCGATTCTGCCGCGTCTGCGTTTTCCGCTGTGACAGTCAGCAGCTCTTCCGACGGGGTTTCCGCTGCGCTTGCGATAAATGACGGTATGCTTGACATCAGAACCATAGCCGCCGTAAATGCCGATAGAGTTTTACGCATTTTCATATTGAGTTTCCTCCTTGTAATATTAAAAAAGTTTTTTATTAATTCTCTATACTTGCAATATAGCACTTTTGGTGGTATAATGATAGTCACAATGTGTGGATTACAAGACAAAATGTATACAATGCGGAGGACGAAAAAATGCTTCCTGTTTATGAAATAAGAAAAAGTGACCTTACAGTCAAACATAACAATTATGAGTTGACTTTTCCTGAACATATGCACAAATATATAGAAATTGTATATGTGTATAAGGGTGTTCAGCACGTCAAAATAGACGATTGTGAATATGCGGTTACCGAAGGCTGCGCCGCTGCGGTCTTTCCCGATACGGTTCATTCATTCTTCTGCTTAGACAAAAAGGAGTCGGAGGTTCTGATTCTGATGTGCGAGCCGAAGCTTTTCGGTAAGCTGTTTCCGAGCCTGGAAAAGTTCAGCCCCGAAACGCCGTTTATTGAAACGGATCTTATACCGGACGAACTCAGGACGGCGTTTAACTGTATCAGCCCGGATAATTCGTTTGAGATTAAGTTCTCATGGACATGTGTCATAATGTCATATATATTGGATATATTGAACCTAAGGCAGCAGTCTGCGATGCCTGTCAGTGATATAACATATAAGATAATCAAATATGTTGAGGAAAACTTTACCGAACAGATAACGCGCACATCGCTTGCAGAGCATTTTAATGTGAGCGAATGTTATATCTCAAGAATATTTACACAAAAGTTCAAGATGAACCTGAGGAGCTATCTTGGATTGATACGGGCGGAGTATGCGGCTAATCTTATACGCACAACCAACGAGACCTTTACGGTAATCAGTCAGCTTGCGGGATTTGAAAGCCAGCGTACCTTTAACAGAGTATTCAGGGCGGTGTACGGCAGCACGCCGCAGGAGTATAAGAATAATATTAATCGGTTTATAAAATAAAGTATAGTTTTTAGTAAATAAATGTAAAAAATGGACTGTTGCGTTAATATTTGCAACAGTCCTTGTTTGTTAGTATAAATTATAGTTTAATTGACTCCACCTGTTTCAGGTGGAAATGCAAACTGCGGTAGGGCGGCTTGCCGCCACGATAGGTGCGCAGTCGCCTCATGCTTGCATGATATTTTATGTATCATATAAAATGACCTCTAAGCGAGGTCAGACGCCTTCGCGCCTAACGTGCTTGCTTCGCAAGCCTGCCGTAGCTTGAAATATCGCCTTTTTCAAAGGCGATCGCATTAAACCGCCGAGTTGCGGTTTAGTCAAATAAACTATAGTTTATAGTCCTGAATCTTTAATTTGTTTGTCGTGAGTATTTGTATTACATTAAAAATCATAAAATTAAAATATAATTTATGTAAAATTTTAAGGTTGGTTTAAGGAACATGGATTATAGTCTATAATACAGAAACGTGACAGCAAGGAAGGTGTGCATATTATGGCTATTGAAGTTTTTAACAGATATGAGAAGAAGCATTTTCTGAACCACAGTACATATTTAAAGGTGTCTGAAGAGCTTGAGAAGCATATGGAGCTTGACCCGTACAGTGAGGTTGGAAAAGGGTATACGATAAGCAATATTTATTATGACACAGACGAGAATCTTCTTGTGAGAAGATCCCTGTCAAAGCCGGAGTACAAGGAAAAGCTGAGGCTCAGAGGCTACGGTGTTCCTGAAAGTGACGGCAAGGTCTATCTTGAAATAAAGAAGAAATTCAGAGGGCTTGTGAACAAACGGCGCACTACGCTATATCTTCAGGAGGCTTATGAATTCTTAGAGACCGGAAAAGCACCGAATCCTAAGGATTATATGAATGTTCAGGTTCTTAGAGAAATTGAATATTTTTTAAGTCTGTATAATTTGAAACCGGCGGCGTATGTAGCGTACGACAGAGTTGCATACTTCGAGAAGGATAATCCCGATTTGAGAATTTCGTTTGATACAAGAATACGCACAAGACGCTATGACTTAAGTCTTGAAAATGGGGATTACGGTGATTTGCTTTTAGGCAAAAACGGTGACCGGGAATTATGGCTTATGGAAATAAAGACATCGCGTGCAATGCCGGTCTGGCTGACCGATATTCTTGCAGAGTACAGTATTTTTCCCTGTAGCTTTTCAAAATACGGCTATGACTTTAAAAAAACAATCGGCGCCAATACCTGCCTTATTAATAAAATTAATGAATGTGCAAACGGAGTTTTGCAAAGCATTGACTATAAAAAGAGGGGACTGGTAGCTGCCTGTTAAAAAATGTAAAAAATTTTTAAAAACTACTTGACTTTTACATAACAAGTAGTATATAATGCAAAGGAGAGATAACATGGAAGCGATTACAGACTTCTTTAATCAATCGGTGACAAACGGAACAACGATTTCGGTCATTTCTGCATGTGCCACTTTGGTATGTGCGATTTTTTTGGGACTGGTTATTGCGTGTACATATATTTATACAGCAGATGAGAATGTTCCAAACAGGAATTTGGTTTTGTCACTGGTCTTGGTACCGGCAGTTATGGGTATGGTTATTCTGCTGATAGGTAATAATCTTATCAGAGTATTAAGCCTCGGCGGTACGGTATCGCTCATCAGATACAGAAGTGTTCCGGGTGACCCGAAGGATATTGCGTATATATTACTGTGCGCCGCCGCGGGACTGGCATCAGGTACAGGCTTTTATCTGTATGGTATTTCAGGCGTGATTATTCTGTGCGCAATGATGTTTATTCTGAGCAAAATTAAGTTTGCAAGGAATGTTTCGGCTCAGAAGATACTGAAGGTTCTTATACCGGAGGATTTGGACTTTGAGGGACTGTTTGATGATTTGTTCCATGATTATACCAAGGCGAGTGCTTTGAGCAAGGTTCGCACAACTGATTTGGGGTCGCTGTACGAAGTGATTTATAAAATCAGAATGAAGGAAGATGTCAGCGAAAAGGATTTTATTGATGCGATCAGATGCAGAAACGGAAATCTCAGCGTTACTCTTTCCTTGGCTCCGACAGAGTATGGAGCCTAAATAAATATTTGTTAATACCTTTATGGTATTAAAGTTTTTCATATAATCCATTCACCTATGGGAAGCCCGATGCATTTGCATCGGGCTTTCTGTTTTACTGCGGCTTTGAGTGTTGATTTAACGCAGGCAGTGTGATATAATATCAAATATTCCAGAATTCAGGCAGGTGTGAAGAATCATGAACGGAAAATCGGGGTTTGTTCATTTGCATACACATACGGCGTACAGCCTTCTTGACGGACAGGGTACGGTCAGGAAGGTTCTTGACCGTGCAAAAGAGCTCGGTATGGATTCTATGGCAATCACTGACCACGGTAATATGTACGGCGTTATTGAGTTCTATGAGTACGCAAAACAGATAGGTATAAAGCCCATTTTGGGCTGCGAGGTTTATGTTGCGGCGAGAACCCGTTTTGATAAGGTGTATGAGATGGATTCCGAGAGATACCACCTGATTTTGCTTGCTATGAATGAGACCGGGTATAAAAATCTCATGAAGATTGTGTCGTTCGGATTTATTGACGGGTTTTATTACAAGCCGAGAGTCGATATGGAGCTGCTCCAAAAGTACAACGAGGGGATTATCGCTTTAAGCGGGTGTATGTTCGGCGTTCTGTCAAGAAAAATCCTTGCCGGAAACTATGATGCAGCTGTGAAATCGGCACAGGAATTTATTAATATATTCGGCCGTGAGCGTTACTTTGTGGAACTTCAGGACCACGGACTGTATGATCAGAAGCGGCTTAACGCAGGACTGATAAAGCTTGCCCGTGAGTTGGAGCTTGGATTGGTCTGTACAAATGATATTCACTATGTGACCCGTGACGACGCTGAGTATCAGGATGTACTCATGTGCGTTCAGATGGGAAAGACCGTTGATGACGACGACAGAATGAAAATGGAGTCCTCTGAGCTTTATGTCAAGTCTGAAGAGGAAATGCGTGATCTTTTCTCGTATGTTCCGGAGGCGCTTGAGAATACCGTTAAAATTGCCGACAGATGCAATCTGGAAATCGAGTTCGGTAAGCTGCATCTTCCTGAGTTTGAAGTCCCGTCCGGCTTGACGCCGTATGAGTATTTAAGGCGGCTTTGTATTGACGGCTTTAAGATGCGTTATCCCGCTGAGCCGCTTGATGAAAACAAAGACGGAGGTGTATACAAGCGCCTTTGCTATGAACTTGACACGATAAAGCAAATGGGATATGTTGATTACTTTTTGATTGTACGCGACTTTATCCGCTATGCGAAGGATAACGGAATAATGGTCGGTCCCGGCAGAGGAAGCGCTGCCGGCAGCGTTGTTTCCTACTGTCTTGAGATAACGAATGTTGACCCGATTAAGTACGATTTGATTTTTGAGAGGTTCTTAAATCCTGAACGTGTAAGCATGCCGGATATCGATGTTGACTTTTGCTATGAGCGCAGGCAGGAGGTCATAGATTATGTCAACCGAAAATATGGAACCGACAGAGTGTGTCAGATTATTACATTCGGAACAATGGCGGCAAGGCAGGCGATACGTGACGTAGGCCGTGCGCTTAATATGTCGTATGCCGCAGTCGATGAGGTTGCGAAGCAAATCCCGTTTTCGCTCCATATGACGCTCGATAAGGCTATGGTGCTTAATCTTAAGCTGAAGTCAATGTACGACCAGAACCCGGACGTGAAGAAGCTGATTGACACGGCGAGAGAGCTTGAAGGACTACCGAGACATGCGTCAACACACGCTGCGGGTGTGGTTATAACCAAGGAGCCGGTATGGAACTATGTGCCGCTTCAGAAAAACGATGATGTGATTACCACACAGTTCCCGATGACCACGATTGAGCGGCTTGGCTTGCTTAAAATGGACTTCCTCGGTCTCAGAACCCTGACTGTAATTCGTGACGCGGTCGATATGGCAGAGAAGTCGCATAACATAAAGATAGATATAAACAACCTCGACATGGACGACAAGACAGTATATGCTATGATTTCAAAAGGCGACAGCGACGGAGTGTTCCAGCTTGAAAGCGCCGGTATGAAACGGTTTATGACCGAGCTCAAGCCGTCCGACCTTGAGGACATAATAGCCGGTATCTCACTTTACCGTCCGGGACCGATGGATTCTATACCGATGTACGTTGCGAATAAGAACAACCCGAAGCTTGTCACCTACAAGCATCCGTCTCTTGAACCTATTCTGAACGTGACCTACGGCTGTATAGTGTATCAGGAGCAGGTAATGCAGATAGTCCGTGAGCTCGGCGGTTATTCGCTCGGCAGAGCCGACCTTGTGCGCCGTGCAATGTCAAAAAAGAAAGCCGATGTAATGGCAGAGGAAAAGCATAACTTTGTTTACGGCATTGACGACGGAGATACTCATGTTGACGGTGCGATAAAGCGAGGAATAGACGAGGAGACTGCCAATTCGATATTTGACGAGATGATGGACTTTGCCTCGTATGCCTTTAACAAATCGCATGCTGCGGCATACGCAGTGGTAGCGTATCAGACGGCATGGCTAAAGTGCCATTATCCGGCGGAATTCTTTGCCGCGCTGCTTAATTCGTTTATAGACAGCGCCGAGCGCATAGCAAAGTATATCGTTATAGTGAAAAAGGCAGGTATAAATGTTATTCCGCCGGACGTCAACAAGAGCGGCGCAAAGTTTACTGTGTCAGACGGCAGTATTGTGTTCGGCCTCGGCGCAGTGAAGAACGTCGGCGGAGGCGTAGTTGAAGAGATAGTAAGCGAGCGGAGCCGGAACGGTGAATTTGTTTCGTTCACGGATTTCTGCACACGGACGTCCGGTAAAAAGGTGAACAAAAGAGTTATTGAAAACCTGATACGAAGCGGCAGCTTTGACAGCCTCGGACTTAAACGCAGCGTACTTCTGAGCGAGTATGAGCTGCTGATTGAAAAGATTACGGCAAATGCAAAGAATGAGGTTCCCGGTCAGATGTCGATGTTTGACTTGGTTGATGCTGACGAAATCGGCAGCGCAGGCTTTGCCAAGCATACCGAGGATAATTTTCAGGACAAGCCCGAATTCCCGGTCGAGCAGCTTCTTGCTATGGAAAAGGAAAGCATAGGTATGTATGTTTCGGGACATCCGCTTGAAAAGTGGAGTGAAATGCAGTTCTCGGCAGGTATAACAAATGCGCTGTCAGTCATTGAAGATGAGGAGCATGTATATGAAGCCGGTGCGCAGGTTTCAATGCTGGGAATAATAACCTCTGTGCGTTCAAGAACGACAAGAAATAACGAGTTGATGAAGTATATTGTGCTTGAGGATCTGACGGCGAGTATAGAATGTATCGTGTTCCCGTCCGGAGTAAGGCAGTATGACGATTTGCTTAAAAAAGACACAAAGGTGTTTATACACGGCGACCTTGATATAACTGACGACAATCCGCCGAAGGTAAGGGTACATTCGGTGCAGAAGCTGAGCGAGCCGACCAAGGCGCGCAAAAGGACGGACAGCCGTTTGTATGTCAGAATGAAGTCGGGCGATAAGCAGGGGATTAATATTTTGAAGCAGATACTTGCCGGAGCAAAGGGCAGTATGGACGTTGTGGTTTACTATGAGGATACGAAACAGCAGATTCTTGCGCCGGATAATATGAAGGTGAATCAGAATGACGAGAGGATAGAGACGCTTAAAGGCATATTCGGCTCAGACAATGTTAAGATTGTAAGCAAAGGGTGATAAAAAATGAAAACAACGAAATCAGAAGTGCTAAGAATTTTACAGGAGCATGGCGGCGAGCCTGTTTCGGGCGAGGCGCTTGCGAACGAAATCGGCGTCAGCCGGAACTCCGTCTGGAAGGCGGTTACTTCGCTCAAAAATGAGGGGTATAACATAGACGGAAAACAAAAACGCGGATATGTTTTAAGCGAGAGCAATGTGCTATCTCAAACCGAAATCAGTCGTTATTTAACGGATAAGTCGCTCGGTGACAAAATAGTCGTGTATGATGAGATAGACTCAACAAACAATGCCGCCAAGAAATATGCGTTAAAGAGCGAAAGCCGTGATGTTTTTGACAGGGTGTTTGCCGCAAACTGCCAGATCGCAGGCCGAGGCAGGCTTGGCAGGAGCTTTTATTCACCGCCGAAATCGGGACTGTATATCAGCTTTCTGCTGCATCCCCGGCTTTTGGCCGAGAGCGCTGTTATGCTCACAACGGCAGCGTCGGTTGCGGTGTGCAAAGCTATAGAAGTGACAGCGAACGTAAGCCCGGAAATAAAGTGGGTCAATGACATTTATATTAATAACAAAAAGGTGTGCGGTATTCTGACCGAGGCGGTGACAGACTTTGAAAGCGGAGCTGTTGAGAGCGTTGTTATCGGTATCGGAATAAATATCTCAACCGAAGAATTCCCTGAGGATGTGGGGAGTGTTGCCGGGAGCATAGGCGGCGGCAGTGCGTTTCAGGCTAACATAAGAAGCCGCCTTGCAGCTGAGGTTATAAATCAGGTGAATTCTGTCATATGCGGTGATATTCTGAGCAGAGGCGATTACGGTTATATAAAAGAGTATAAAGAACGCTCAATGGTTCTCGGCAGGGATATAATAATTCTGAATACAAACGAGACAGCGCATGCCGTTGATGTTGACGACAGGGGCGGACTTGTGGTTAAGACACAGGACGGCACAAGAAAGGTGCTGAGCACCGGAGAGATAAGTATTCGGGTGAGAGAATAATCTTGTTTATTTCGGGGGAATATTGTTTAATGAAGAGTTTAAAGAGTTTAAATAAAAATGTTGAAAAAGAATATTTAGAGTGTGAGCGGCTGCTGATATTTGCCGGACTGATGGGCGCGGCAGGCTTCCTTGGCGCATATACATATAATCTTCGGGGCGGAGTGTTCTGCAACGCACAGACAGCCAATTTTGTGCTGCTTGCAATGGAAATCGGAAAAGGGAACTGGGGCGGAGCCGCATATCTGATTATTCCGATAAGCGCCTACTTCCTCGGAGCGGTAATCTCGGAGGCTATTCCGATAAGCGTCAGAAAGACCGGCTTTATGCGCTGGGACACCATACTTGTCGGTATTGAGGTCATAGTGACCTTTTTGCTTGGCTTTCTGCCGGAATCCGCACCGTATCAAATAACGCAGGTTGCGGTCAACTTTATATGCTCAATGCAGTACAACACATTCCGTCAGGCGGAGGGGACGCCTATGGCTACAACCTTCTGCACCAATCATTTAAGACAGGTGGGAATTCATTTGGTTAAGTGGAGACGGAAAGGGGATGACGGTTCGCTCAGAAGGAGCCTTAAGCATCTCTATATGCTCGGCTTTTTCATCGGAGGCGGAATAATATCCACTATACTGTGCCATTTGTTTTTGGGAAAGGCAATTTGGGGCGCAAGTATTATTCTTATTGTGCTGTTTATTGACCTTTTGCATGCGGATCTGACGATTGAAAGGAACTTACTGAGCAAAGCGCCTATGGGACATTAAGAAGCAAGAAAACAGTTGACATTTATACAGTTTACGTTTAAAATATTAAATAAGTGAAAATTTGCCGAAAAGGAGCAGGTTGTTATGAGCATAAAACGACTTTTTGTTGAAAAGAAAAAAGGATTTGACATTGAAGCCCGCGCGATGAAGCAGGATCTTATTGAGAACCTGGGACTAAGCAAGCTGACGGGCGTTCGGGTAATTAACCGTTATGACATTGACGGAATTACCGATGCAGAACTGCAGCAGGTGCTGCCGAGCGTTTACGCAGAGCCGCAGGTTGACAATGTTACCTTTGAAGATATAGAAATTCCGGAAGAAGATAAGTTCTTTGCAATGGAGTATCTGCCGGGTCAGTTTGACCAGAGAGCTGACAGTGCGGCGCAGTGTACCCAGATTATGACCGGCGGTGAAAAACCGATTGTCAGAACCGCAAAGATTATTATTTTGTCAGGCGATATTTCTGATGCAGACTTAAAGGCTGTCGAGCATTATACCGTTAACCCGGTCGAATCACGTCTTGCGTCAATGGACAAGCCTGAAACGCTGAACGATAAGCTTGAAGATCCTGCCGATGTCGCAGTGATTGACGGCTTTATCGATATGGACGACAGTCAGCTTGAAATTATGATTAAGGATTTGGGTCTTGCAATGGACGAGGACGATATTAAGTTCTGCCGCGGCTATTTCAGAGATACCGAAAAGCGCAATCCATCTCTGACCGAAATCAGAATGATTGACACATATTGGTCGGATCACTGCCGTCATACAACCTTCGGCACTAAGCTGAACAATATAAAAATCAGAAATGAGTTTATAAAGGGCGTATACAATGACTATCTTGAGTCAAGAAAATTCGTGTACGGCGAAAAGCAGAAGAATATCTGCCTTATGGACGTTGCCACAATCGCCGTTAAGGAGCTCAAAAAGCGCGGTGTATTAAAGGCTCTGGACGAGAGCGAAGAAATAAACGCCTGCTCGATTGAGGTCGAAGTCGAAATGACTGACGGCACAAAAGAGACATGGCTTGTTATGTTCAAGAACGAGACGCACAACCACCCGACAGAAATCGAGCCGTTCGGCGGCGCTGCAACCTGTCTCGGCGGTGCTATACGTGATCCGCTGTCAGGACGTTCGTATGTATATCAGGCAATGCGCGTAACCGGCGCAGGCGACCCCAGAAAGACTCTTGCAGAGACAATGGAGGGCAAGCTGCCGCAGCGCAAGCTCGTTCTCGGCGCAGCTCAGGGCTACAGCTCATACGGCAACCAGATAGGACTGGCTACCGGCGGCGTAACCGAGATTTATGACGAGGGCTATGTCGCAAAGCGTATGGAAATCGGCGCGGTTATTGCGGCAACACCGAAGGAGAACGTAATCCGCGAGGTTCCCGAGCCGGGAGACGTTGTTATTCTTTTGGGCGGCATGACCGGACGTGACGGCTGCGGCGGTGCGACAGGCTCGTCAAAGGCTCATGACAGCTCATCACTTGAAACATGCGGAGCCGAGGTTCAGAAGGGTAATCCGCCGGTTGAGCGAAAGCTCCAGAGACTGTTCAGAAAGAAAGAGGTTACAACCCTCATCAGAAGATGCAACGACTTCGGCGCGGGCGGTGTATCGGTTGCGATAGGCGAGCTTGCGGACGGTCTTGAAATCAATCTTGACAAGGTTCCGAAGAAGTATGAGGGACTTGACGGAACAGAGCTTGCCATCTCGGAATCTCAGGAGAGAATGGCGGTTGTTGTACGCGCAAAGGACGCTGAAAAGTTCATCAGCGAGGCTGATAAGGAGAACCTTGAAGCGGTTATCGTTGCCGAGGTCACAGAGTCGCCCAGACTGGTTATGAATTGGAGAGGCAAGACAATCTGTGACATCTCACGTGAGTTCCTCAACACGAACGGCGCAGAAAAGAACGCAGACGTTGAGATAACGACCGATGATTTTTCGACTGATGTGCTTGAATTCAAGCCTGAGGGTGAGACATACAGAGAAAAGATTATGGACATGATGAGCAACTTGAATGTTTGCTCGCAAAAGGGTCTGGTTGAGAGATTTGACAGCACCATCGGCGGCAACTCGGTATTTATGCCGTATGGAGGTAAGTATCAGCTTACGCCGCAGCAGAACATGGTTGCAAAAATCCCGGTTCTCGGCAAGGAGACCAACACAGCAACGGTAATGTCCTACGGCTATAACCCGAAGCTTTCAAAATTCAATCCGTTCATGGGCGCGGTCTATGCAGTGGTTGACTCTGTTGCAAAGGCAGTGTGTGCCGGTGCGGACTATAAGGATATTTATCTGACCTTCCAGGAGTATTTTGAGAAGCTCGGAACCGATCCGAAGCGCTGGGGCAAGCCGTTGGCTGCGCTTCTCGGCGGATATTATGTGCAGGAAAAGCTTTCACTTGCGGCAATCGGCGGTAAGGATTCGATGTCCGGTTCGTTCAACGATATAGATGTTCCGCCTACACTCACTTCGTTTGCAGTAGCGCCTCTTGACGCAAGCCGTGCGGTATCAAGTGAGTTCAAGAGTGAGAATAACCTGGTGTTCTGGCTGAGACCCAAGTATGACGAAAACGGACTTCCTGACTTTGACAGCCTGAAGCAGCTCTATGATATGCTGTATATGATGATGTCAGATACAAAGATTGGTCTTATTAAGTCCGCGTATGCCGTAGGCTTCGGCGGTGTTATGGAAGCTGTCTGCAAGATGGCAATGGGCAACAAGCTGGGCTTTGAATTCACGGATTGCTGTGACAAGTCTGAATTGTTCAAGGCATGGTACGGCAGTATCATAATTGAGGTAGACGGGGTTAAAGCCACCGGTTCGCTCGGCGATAATATTGACACGGTTAAGCTCGGTCATACCTCGGGTGACGGAATAATCAGGATTTGCGGTGAGGAAATCGCTGTTGACGATATAATCAAGACTTGGGAGAAGCCTCTTGAAGGCGTATACCCAACAAATGCAAACTATGACGATGTCGGTATGAAGAAGTTTGACTGGAGCGAGAGAAACGTATCCGCACCGGCAATCAAGGCGGCAAAGCCGAGAGTATTTATACCGGCGTTCCCGGGTACGAACTGTGAGTACGATTCCGCAAGAGTGTTTGAGAGAGCCGGAGCTGTGGCTGATGTTCAGATTTTCAGAAACCTTAAGCAGTCGCATGTTGAGGAGTCAATCGAGAGATTTGTGAAGTCTGTAAACGAAGCGCAGATTATTATGATCCCAGGCGGCTTCAGCGGCGGTGACGAGCCTGATGGTTCGGGCAAGTTCATCAAGGCAGCGTTTGAAAACGAAAAGCTCAAGGAAGCGGTTATGGAGCTTTTAAACAACAGAGACGGTCTTGTCCTCGGTATCTGCAACGGATTCCAGGCATTGATTAAGCTCGGCCTCGTTCCGTACGGCGAGATAAGAAAGGTGGACGATACCTGTCCGACTTTGACGTTTAACACAATAGGCCGCCACGTTTCACAGATTGTATCAACCCGTGTTTCGTCTGTCAAGTCACCATGGATGTCAGGTGTTGAACTGGGCGATATCCATCAGATTGCGGTATCTCACGGCGAAGGAAGATTTGTAGCAAGCCCCGAAGTAATTGCCGAAATGGAAAAGAACGGTCAGATTGCAACACAGTATGTTGATTTAAGCGGTAATCCGACCTATGATATGCCGTATAACCCGAATGGTTCGTATTATGCGATAGAGGGTATCACAAGTCCGGACGGCAGAGTTCTCGGAAAGATGGGACATTCGGAGCGTATAGGCGACAACGTATACAAGAATATAACCGGAAATATAGACCAGAAGCTGTTTGAAAGCGGAGTAAAATACTTTAAATAAAAATATGTCATATATAAAAGCTGCTGAATATTTAAAATCAAAAATAAAATCCGTGCCGGACACCGCTGTGGTGCTCGGCACGGGCATGGGTGACATAGCCGAAAGCTTATCCGACAAAATCATAATCCCGTACAGTGATATACCGTGCTTCCCGAATACGGACGGAACATGGCACAAGTGCAGAGCAGTTGCGGGAAAAATCAATGATACCGACGTGATTTTCATGCAGGGCAGGCTTCACTATTACGAAGGCTTTTCGATGCAGGAGGTCGTGTTCCCCATAAGAATGTTAAATGCGATGGGAGTGAAAAATATTATCCTCACCAACGCAAGCGGAGCTGTCAACGAGAGCTTTGCGCCGGGAGATGTTGTGCTGATTGACGACCATATCAAGCTCGGAATGGATTCCCCGGTCAGGGGCAGAAATGATGAGAGCCTGGGCGGCAGGTTTTTCGACATGTGCAGCGCATACGATCCGGAATTTAAAGCAACAGCGTTAAAGTCAGCAGAAGAGCTTGGTATCAGTCTGCACAGAGGGGTTTACGGTTACATGACCGGCCCGCAGTTTGAAACTCCGGCAGAGATAAGAATGCTCAAAATAATCGGTGCGGATCTGGTCGGAATGTCAACCGTTCCCGAGGTCATTGCAGGCGTTCACTGCGGACTTCGTATACTCGGCTTGTCGGGCGTTACCAATATGGCGGCAGGAATTGACGGCGGCGGAATGAATGACAGCGTTATGCAAAGCGCCGAAGCGGTTCTTAAATCAAAAATGCAAAAACTGCTGTTTGACATTGTCCCGAAATTAGCAGATTAAACCGCCAAAAAGCCTTTTTAACAAAATACACGAGGGTTATGCTCCGTCTTTATTAAGGCGGAGTTTTATTTTGGCTTAATTGTCAACCTTTGTGAAAATATAAGTTGACAAAAATATATTTCAATGGTATACTCGATTCATCGGCGGAAATATTTATCTGCTGCAAATTGTATATCTATTACGGAGGTTGAAATGTCTGAAATCACAGAAAGCAAATCAAAAATGAATATTCGTCTTATGGTAATGTGCGCTGTTTTTGCGGCACTTACGGCAATCGGTGCGTTTATTAAGGTTCCGGTGCCTGTTGTGCCGTTTACGCTGCAATTTTTCTTCACAACTCTTGCGGGGCTTCTGCTTGGCAGGAAGTACGGCTCTTTGAGTATTTTGTTATATATTATTATCGGTCTTATCGGAATTCCCGTGTTTACCGAGGGTGGCGGAATATCATATGTGTTTAAGCCGACCTTTGGTTACATTATCGGTTTTTGCCTCGGAACGTATGTGACGGGTGTAATAGCCGAAACCAAAAACGGAGCGGCTTTGTCGCTTAAGTGGCTGCTTGGCGCTTCGTTCTCGGGACTTGCTGTTGTTTACATATGCGGAATGGTATATTGCTATATTATAAGCAATTTCGTGATAGGCTCGCCCATAGCGATTAAACCGCTGATTATATACTGTTTTGTTCTTGCAGTTCCGGGAGATATTGTATTATGTGTGCTTGCATCGGTTGTCGCAAAGCGCATAATACCTGTTTTGAAAAGGAGAGGAATGACATGGTAGAAGAATTGAAGAACAAGGTGTTATCCGGAGGAGAAATAACGAAAGCCGATGCGCTTGAGCTGTCAAATGCGCCTCTTGACGACCTGTGCAGAGCGGCAGATGAAATACGCAGACGCTTCTGCGGTAATTCGTTTGATATGTGTACCATTATCAATGCCAAAAGCGGAAGATGCAGCGAAAACTGCAAATACTGCGCGCAGTCATCCGCTTATTGTACCAATATCGAGGAATATCCGCTGCTTGACGCCGGAACGGTTGTGAGTGCGGCAAGGTACAATGCGGAGCATGGAGTTATGAGGTTTTCGCTTGTTGCTTCAGGCAAGCGGCTTTCGGATGCAGAGGTCGATAAGGTGTGCGGTATTGTCCGCAGGATAAAGGAGTCGTGTGATATATCTGTTTGCGTCTCGCTCGGACTGTTAAACGAAGCGCAGTTTGTCCGGCTGAAAGAGGCGGGTGTAAGCCGGGTGCATAACAATCTCGAAACCTCGCGCAGGTATTTCCCGAGTGTTTGCACCACTCATACATATGATGAGAAAATTGACGCAATAAAAGCGGCTCAAAGAGCAGGTCTTTCAGTTTGCAGCGGAGGCATTGCAGGTCTTGGCGAGAGTATGGAGGACAGGATAGATATGGCGCTTGAGATACGCGGCTTAGGAATACATTCCATGCCCGTCAATATGCTCAACCCGATTAAGGGAACACCGTATGAGAACAATCAAAGGCTAAGCAGCGACGATATGCGCCGTATATGTGCAGTGTTCAGATTTATAAATCCGTCTGCCGCAATACGTCTTGCGGGCGGAAGAATACTTCTGGGCGACAGGGGCGAAGAATGTTTTAAGTCCGGTGCAAACGCCGCAATCACAGGCGATATGCTGACAACTACCGGGGCGACTATAGCGGCGGATAAAGCTTTGATAAGCAAGCTTGGGTTTAAGGCGGTGCTTTTGGATGAGTAAGCTGAAAAAAGGTATTTTTGTTGCCGGAACGGGTACAGACATCGGCAAGACGTATGTTACCGCGCTTATTGTGAAAAAGCTCGCACAGCACGGTCTGAATGCCGGGTATTATAAAGCCGCTCTGAGCGGAGCCGAGGAGAGAAACGGCAAATTCATTCCGGGCGACGCCGAATACGTCAGGACTGTTTCAGGGATAAATCAGGACTTGAGCCAAATGGTTTCGTATGTTTATAAGAACGCTGTTTCTCCGCACTTGGCGGCAAAGATCGAAGGCAATCCCGTACGGCTTGAAAAGGTAGTGAGTGATTATAAGGCGGTGCAAAACGATTATGACTATGTTACTGTTGAAGGCAGCGGCGGTATAGTTTGTCCCATACGCATTGACGATGATGAACAGATTATGCTTGAGGATATTGTCAGGGTGCTGAACCTTCCGGTGCTTATCATCGCTGACGGAGGTCTGGGAACGATAAATTCCGTTGTGCTGACATGCGAATATATCAAGCGCAGAGGAATACCGATTAAAGGCATCATACTGAATAACTTCGACAGTAAAAGCGTGATGCACAGAGATAATAAAGCCATGATTGAGCAGCTGACCGGGATTTGCGTTGTAGGAGAAGTAGAGTGCGGAGGTGACGATATAAATATCGGTGCTGATGAACTGGCTGCGCTTTATGACTGAGCGGAAGTGACAAATTGAGGTGATACTATGAGTGAATTAAATATGATGGGTGAATTACAGAAAGAGGACTTAAAGTATATCTGGCATCCATGCTCGCAGATGAAGGATTATGAGGAGCTTGCGCCGATAATAATCGACCATGGAAAAGGCGTGTATTTGTATGACAAAAACGGCAAGGAATACATCGACATAGTAAGCTCGTGGTGGTGTAATCTGCTCGGTCACTGTAATCCTGAAATAAATCAGAGCATTAAAAACCAGCTTGATAATCTTGAACATGTTATTTTCGCCAATTTCTCGCATGAACCGGCGATAGAACTTTGCAGAAAGCTTTCGGAAATAATACCCAAAGGGCTTAAAAAGTTTAACTTTTCGGATAACGGCTCTGCGGCGGTGGAGTGTTCTCTGAAAATGGCGTTTCAGTACCAGTATCAGACAGGCAATACCAAAAGGACGAAGTTCATGTGTCTGACCGAGGGTTATCACGGCGAAACGATAGGCGCATTGTCTGTCGGAAGTATGGACTTGTATGCAAAGATATACAAGCCGATGCTTATGGATACGGTTCATATCGAGGCGCCGGACTGTTACCGCTGTCCTTACGGAAGGTGCAGGGATAACTGTTCGTGCGAGTGCTTTGAGCATGCCGAAAAGGCATTTGAAAAATATGCCGAGTATACGGCGGCAATGATTGTTGAGCCGCTTGTGCAGGGCAGTGCAGGCATGAGGATTTATCCTCCGCTGTATTTGAAAAAGCTACGCAGACTGTGTGATGAATACGGAGTTTTGCTCATTGCCGACGAAATCGCAACAGGCTTTGGCCGCACGGGAAAGATGTTTGCGTTCGACCATGCCGGGGTCAGTCCTGATATAATGTGCGTGTCAAAGGGTCTGACAGGCGGATATATGCCCATGGCGATAACCATAACGACCGATGAGATTTACAATGCGTTTTACGCCGACTACAACGAGGGTAAAGCGTTTATGCACAGTCATACATACAGCGGCAACCCGCTCGGCTGTAGTGCGGCACTCGCTGTGCAGAAGATTCTGCGTGAGGATAATATCCTTGAGAAAGCGTCAAATAATGCGGTGTATCTTCATGACAAGCTTATGTCGGCGCTCGACGGGCATAAAAACGTCGGTGAGATACGGCATATAGGACTGATAAACGCTATCGAGCTTGTGACTGACAAAGAGACAAAGACCGGTTTTGATTCAAAGCTTCGTATGGGATATGAGATTTACAAAAAGGCTCTTGAAAAAGGCTTGATACTCAGACCGCTCGGCAACGTACTCTACTTCAATCCGCCGCTGATAATTAAGAAGGATGAAATTGACAAGGCGGTTGGTATATGCACAGAGGCAGTGCGTGAAGTTTTAAAAGATTAGAAGTTTATACGGCATAAATTTTGTAGAAAACGCCGACTTGCACTTAATGGCAAATTATGATATAATAATATTAATCGAGTGGCGAAAGCGTAAATCCGGATTTGGGTTTACGCTTTTCTTATCGGTTAGGTTATGGCAGCTTCCCTGGAAAAGTCTCCGAATATTTTTTCAGGAGGATAAAATGGAAACAGAAAATTTGGTTAATGATACTACAAATGCGAGTGACACAAAAAAGGCAAAATCAACAGACAAAATGAGAACTATGCCTGTGAGCAAGCTGATGCTGTCTATGGGTATACCGATGATAATTTCAATGGTATTGCAGGCGTTTTATAATATTGTCGACAGCGCGTTTGTTTCTAACATCAGCGGAGTAGGCGAGGCGGCGCTTAACGCCATCACATTGGCGTTTCCGGTTCAGATGCTGATGATTGCGCTTGGTATAGGCACAGGTGTCGGAACCAATGCGCTTTTGTCCAAAAGCCTCGGTCAGGGCGATAAGGAAAAGGCAGCTAAGCTTGCCGAAGAAGGAAACTGCGTTATAGTCGGAAGATGCGCCGACTATATTTAAGAGACAGACAAGACTGCGTTAATGTCTTTATCCACGGCAATACGCCGCAAAAGATTGAGAGAATTGTTAAGCTGTATAATGTATCAGAAGCCGAAGCTAAAAAGCTGATTAAAGATACAGATAAAAAGCGCGCTATAAATTATAACTACTGCACGGATCGGAAGTGGGGCAGACTTAAGAATTACTCTTTGGCTCTCAACAGCAGTGAACTCGGCATTGACAAGTGTATTGAACTGATTTCGGCATTATAATATTGTAACTATAACTATAATTATATGGGCTGCTGCGTTAATCGTAGCAGCTTTAGTTTTGCAACAAATTATTATTTTAATTGCATAAACCTTTTGAGAAAAGGTTTAAAATCTAAATTGATAAATCGCAATTCTGCGGTCTAATGCGAGCATCGGTAGGCGGACGAAGTCCGCACGTTAGGCGAGCAGTCCCCTCGTCGAAGACGATTTAATATGATTACACATTCATATCGCACAAGTGCGAGGCGGCTGCGCACCTCCGTGTTCGCTGTTTCACAGCTCACCTACCGCAGTTTGCATTACCACCTGATGCAGGTGGATCCACAGTATCCATAGAAAAGGCGCAACTGGGCGGGCGAATTGGGTGCATAAGCTATAATTTCATTAAAAAATATTTTTCCAAAATTCGGACACATTTGTTATTATGTCGAAATATATTGTATTATAGAAGTATTTTCGAAATGGCGGTTGAAAACTTCTTGTCTATATGTTAAAATTAATGTTAATGGCTGATTTATTTGCAGTCATTAAACCTTGGAGGATTGTTTATGGAGATTTATTTTGACAACAGTGCCACAACAAAGCCCTATGATGAAGTTGCGGCGGCTGTGTTCGATACTATGAAGAATAATTACGGCAATCCGTCATCTCTGCACAAACTTGGTATTGAGGCGGAGCGTGCCGTAAAACAAGCAAAAGAACGAGTTGCAGCTGCACTGAAGGTTTCGCCGGGTGAAATATTCTTTACCTCCGGCGGTACGGAGTCGGACAACATTGCCATCTTAGGTGTTGCAAAGGCGAGCAGGGGAAGGCATATTATTTCAACCCCGCTTGAACACCCTGCCGTTTTAAACACTTTGTCCGAGCTTGAAAGCCGTGGCTATCATGTTGATTATGCCCCGGTCGGCAAAGACGGAAAGGTGATACTGAGCGAGTTTAAAAAACTCATTCGCCCCGATACGATTTTGGTGACCGCAATGCTTGTCAATAATGAGATCGGAACAATAGAGCCGGTTGCGGAGATGTCCAGGATTCTGAAGTCAAAGAATCCCAGAGCGGTATTCCATGTTGACGCCGTTCAGGGCTTTGGCAAAATCCATATGACAGCCGACAGCCTCGGCGCCGATTTGATTTCGCTCAGCTCGCACAAGATTCACGGACCTAAGGGCATGGGCGCTTTGTATATCAGAAAAGGAACACGGCTTAGACCGATAATGTTCGGCGGCGGACAGCAGCAGGGCATACGTTCGGGAACCGAGAACGTCCCCGGAATTGTAGGCTTCGGACTTGCCGCAAAAATCGCAGTGACCGATTTAAACGAAAAAACTGCGAAAATGGAAAAACTCAAAACACGGCTGAGAAACGAAATAAAAAACAGTATTGATAATATAATGATAAATACACCTGAAAATAATGCGCCTCATATTCTGAATGTTTCGTTCGGCGGGGTTAAGGCTGAGGTAGTGCTTCATTCGCTTGAAATGCAGGACATTTACGTTTCAAGCGGCAGCGCGTGCAGCAGTCATAAAAAGGAACCGAGTTATGTCCTGACAGAAATAGGTGTGCCGAGGCAAATGATTGACGGAAGTATACGGTTCAGTCTCTCGGAGTTTAACACTGAGGAAGATGTGGACACGACTGTCGAAGCGCTCAAAAAGATAATACCGAGGCTCAGAAAGCTGAACATGAGATAATCAAATCAGAAATATTTTTTTAAAACAAGATAAAATAGAAACGGAGAAACATTATGAAAAAGATAGACCTTATACTATTAAAATGCGGCGAGATTTCGCTGAAGGGTTTGAACAGGCCAAAGTTTGAGCAGAAGCTGGCGGACAATGTCGCCGCCGCACTCGGCAGCTTAGGCAGGTTCAGTATAAAGAAATCACAGTCAATGCTATATGTAGAGCCGCTGGAAAGCGGCATTGATATGCAGGAGGCGGTCGAGCGCCTGAAGAAGGTTTTCGGCATAGCCAATATCTGCCCTGCGGTCAGATGCGAAAAGGACATGGAAAGCATCAAAAACACCGCAGTGGAGTGCATGAAGAATATTGACTGCGCCGGTCGGACGTTTAAGGTGGAATCAAAACGGGAAGATAAGAAGTTTCCGCTCAACTCACCGCAGATAAGCCGTGAGGTGGGCGGAGCTATCCTAAAAAATGTAAGCGGTCTTAAGGTGGACGTACACAACCCTGATATTCTGGTGCAGGTTGAAGTTCGCGGCGAAGCGTACATTTTTGCGGAGAAGTTCAGCGGTGCAGGCGGTATGCCGGTCGGCAGCAGCGGCAGGGCTGCTCTTTTGCTCAGCGGCGGAATTGACAGCCCGGTTGCGGGCTGGATGATTGCAAAGCGCGGAGTGAAACTCGACGCGGTGTACTTCCACAGTCCGCCGTATACAAGCGAGCGCGCAAAGGATAAGGTTGTTGACCTTGCAAAAATCGTTTCGAAATACGCAAGGGATATTAACCTCTATGTCGTGCCGTTTACGGATATACAGCTTGATATAATCGAAAAATGCCCGAAGAATTATCTCACTGTTATTATGCGCCGTATAATGATGCGGATTGCCGAAAAAATAGCGGCACAGAACAATGATACTGCACTTATCACGGGCGAGAGTATCGGACAGGTTGCAAGCCAGACGATGGAAGCACTGTACTGCACGAATTCAGCGGTGTCAATGCCGGTGTTCAGACCGTGTATAGGAATGGACAAGGAGGAAATTGTTCAGATATCCAAAAAGATTGACGCATATGAGACCTCAATACAGCCGTACGAGGACTGCTGTACCATATTCGTGCCGAAGCACCCGAAAACAAAACCGAAGCTCGATGAAATAATAGAGGCAGAAAAGAACCTGACCGACATTGATAATATGATAGAATCGGCGATTGAAAACGCCGAGGTAATACATGTGAAGTAAAAGCCCCCTCGGTCGTCTTTCACATGCGAACAACTCAGGTGCAGTAACTTAAAAAATACACGGTTAAAAACCGCGGTTATAGGAGAAAGCAAAATGACATTTGAAATTTTATCTGTAGGAACCGAGCTGCTGCTCGGCTCAATCGTCAATACAAACGCACAATATTTAAGCCGCAGGCTGAGCGAGCTTGGCTTTAACGTATATTATACAACCGTTGTCGGCGACAATCCGCAGCGCCTTAAGTCAGCGCTTGAAACGGCGGCGGGCAGAGCTGACGCAGTGATTACCACAGGCGGACTCGGCCCCACTGTCGATGATCTGACCAAGGAGACTATTGCGGAGTTCTGCGGTGTTAGATGTGTGCCGGACGAGGAGAGCAAGAAACGAATAATCGAAAGATTCTCAAAGGGCAACCGCGAAATTCCTGAGAACAACTTCAAGCAGGCAGAGATGCCCGAAGGCTGCATAATACTTAAGAACGACAACGGCACAGCTCCCGGTGCGATTATTGAGAGCGAGAACTGCACGTTTATTATGCTTCCGGGGCCGCCGAGCGAGATGAAGCCGATGTTTGACAACTCGGTAGAGCCGTATTTAAAGCAGTTTTCGGACGGGGTTATACGCTCAAAATCTATATGGGTTTTCGGCCTGGGCGAATCAAAGGTTGATGAAATGCTCGGCGACCTGATGAACTCATCACACAATCCGACTATTGCACCGTATGCAAAGCCGGGTCAGGTTGAACTCAGAATAACCGCAAAGGCAGGCACAGTCGATGAGGCAAAGGAAATGCTTAAGCCTGTTGAGCAGAGAATAAGAGAGGTTCTGGGCGATAAGGTATACGGTACCGGAATAGATAACTCAATGGAAAACGTAGTGGTTACGCTCTTGCGTGAAAAGGGCTTAGTGGTGACTACAGCCGAGAGCTGTACCGGCGGACTGATTGCCGAGAAGATAACAAGAATTCCCGGCTCGTCCGAGTGCTTTAAGTGCGGATATGTGACATACTCAAACGAGCAAAAGACAAAGCTTCTCGGCGTGAAAGAAGAAACGCTTGAAAAGTACGGAGCGGTATCAGAGGAGACAGCGCTTCAGATGTCGATTGGGGCAAGAGAGAAATCCGGAGCGGATATAGCGGTAGCGGTTACCGGAATAGCCGGCCCGGACGGCGGAAGCGAAGAAAAGCCTGTCGGCCTTGTGTATGTTTCGGTATGCACAAAGGATTTTCACAAGGCATATAAGTTCAACTTTGCCGGCGGCAGAAGCATGGTTCGTGAGCGCACAAGCCTGTACGCGCTGGATTTAATCCGCCGCTGCACATTAGATATAATCGACAAGGACGCCAATTATTTGTGGTAAGTGTGAGCCGAGCTGTGGTTATGGCTCTGCGCATGGTGGACAATGAGAATTAATTTATTTCAGGTTTTTGATCGGGCACTGCTCCTTATTTTCGGGGAGCGGTGCCTTTTTGTTATTTCATAATATATTTTTTGCATTTTCCCTCCGACTTAAAATTCAATCAATTGAGTTATTATTTTTTAATAGCATTTTTTATATGTCTTAAATTTAAAATTTTCTAAAACGCTTATTACACGCCCTATGTAGAAAGCTGAAAATACAGTTCCTATACCAACACCATAAATAGAACTATGACAAATAAGACAAATAATGATTGTTGCT
>CAJKEB010000012.1 GCA_905198865.1 uncultured Eubacteriales bacterium | reverse complement strand
CCTAAGATGTGTTGTGAAAAGCGGAACTGGGCTAGGCTTTATTAAGTTAAACTATTATTTATTTTTCAAAATAACATTATGGGTATAATTGACTTTTTAATAATATTGCTGTATAATTTTATAAAAAATTATAAGGAGAAATTACATGGTACTTTCAATAATAGATTTGGGTTCAAACTCGATAAGAATGGATATTGTTAATATTAATGAAGAAACGGGCGAATATAATTATCTTGAGCGCTGCCGCGAGCTTGTCAGATTGAGTGAGGGTATGAACATGGACGGAAGTCTTCAGCCTGAACCCATGGAAAGAGCAATAGACGCGCTGAGAGAGTTTAAGGCGATTATGAATGAATACAAAGTCAATGATGTTGTTGCCGTAGCCACTGCTGCTGTACGCAAAGCGAAAAACGGCGATGAATTCTGCGGCAGAGCTCTTGACGTGACGGGCATTTCAATAAACGTCATCAAGGGCGAACAAGAGGCGGAATACGACTTTTTGGGCGTTATGGGTTCATTGGATATTGAGGACTGTATAATCGTCGATACCGGCGGCGGCAGCACCGAGTTCATACTGGTTAATGAAAACGAGCCGCTTGCCAGAACCAGTATTCCGGTCGGAGCCGTAAATATGACCGAGCAATTCTTGTACAGCGGCGAAACAGCTGAGGCTCTCAGCGGACTATCGGATTATATCTCAAGTCAGCTTGACAAGATACATTGGCTTGATGACGCCTGTGGGCTGCCGATAGTCTGCCTGGGCGGCAGCTTGTATAATCTTGCCGTTGTCAGTCAAAAAGCCCCCGATGCAGACAGAAATGCGCTTCACGGCACAATAATGACCGGTGCCAGCGTTGTCGAGACCTTTGAAGAATTAATGCAAATGTCGCCCGACGAACGTCACGACGCAGGCATAGAATCCGGCAGAGTTGACACTATCATATGCGGCATAATGCCGACTGTAGAGTTAATTAACAAAACCGGCTCCAAGCAGGTAATTATATCGACAGCAGGACTTAAAGAAGGAATATTGACTGAATTTATAAGTACATTGGTTTAACAGCAAGAAAAACACTTGACAAACCGGCATATACCATGTATAATAATAAACAAGAGCAAAGGTGCTCACCTTAATTGGTGTGCACCTTTTTTCTTTGCGACCGTTTGCGGTTATCTCCGGTTCTCTGTATACCGCTGAGAGAACCCTCTAAATGTATATACATATACACTTTCTCCTTTACAAAACAATTACCAAACGAATATGTGCTTCGCAAACGGTCGTATCTCCATAATAAAAAACGAAGTGCCCGCAAATGCGGGCGCTTCGTTTTTTTTATTGGGAAGAAATCTATATAATTTACTCATAATCCTGATATTCGATTGTGATATTGTCAATATAGTATTCCATCTTGTTTGATGTATTCGCATTCTTATCCATATAGATATTGAAGTAAAGATTATTCAAATCTATTGCAGTAGGATAATTAGGATTATCGCCGGCTTCGTCCGGAACCGCAATGTTAAACGGCTTTTTGTTGAGAATTTCCATATTCTTATCTCTGTCATAAATAGTTGTGGTAATACTTTTTGTGATGAGATCAATATCTGCCTTTATTCTGTACCAGCGGTTTGCCATAGTATTGTTCTTGTCAAACTGAGTATTGTCACCGTTTACTCTGTTATTCATAGCGGTAAAGAAGTTTAGCTGACCCCAGCCCTTATGAACACCCCAGCGCACAAATCTTGTTTGATCCTTTTCGCTCTTTCCTGCGTTTGTCTTACTTGTCGCAAGGTCAAGGTAGGTATATTCCGAAGGATACAGAGCGGATGACTCCATAAGGAGATCATAACTGAACGTAATTGTTTTGGTGTTTGCAAAGCTTGAACCGCTCGGAAGCATTGACTTAACATCAAAGCTTACACCGGTGCTTGCTGCAACTGTTTTGCCTTCATCCTTTGTGAGCTTGTAAACCTTATTGCCTGCTTCGCCCAGATTTGCCGTCTCACTGCCTGTCGCAGTATAAACTCCTGCACTGAATCCGCTTGCCGAAGTGATTGTCGGTGAATAGCCTGCACCATCAAAGTCGGGGCTTTCAATCTTGATATTCTGCATCTTTTTGACATCAACGTTAAAGGTCTTTGCATCTCCTGTTGCACCCGTAATCTCAGTGTCGGCAGTCATTATATTATATTCCGCGTTGGCAGTGCTTGCAGTCGCTGTATAAGTTCCCGACGGAATGTTTGCAGCAGTATACGGTACTGATGTTACGCCTGCGGGTATCTCTACGTTAACAGTCTTAATAACAGCCTCGCCCTTCTTGAACTGTATACATACATTCTGAGCATTCTCGCTTGCAACTGACAGCGTAACCGTTCCGCTGACTGTAAACACATTTGTTACGTCGCTTGTCGGCTGAATATCGAACGATATTGACTTTTCAGTGCCTATCTGTTTATTTGCCGACTCTCTTGCATAGAGCTTAACGGTCGCATTAATCGGAGCTTCACCGTATGCGGGGCGGATAAGCACTAGCTTTGTACCGTCAGAGCTTACTTCCGCAAACTCACTGTTGCTTTCCCATTTGAACTCATAACCGCTCGGCGCTGTCGGGAGAGTAATCTCGTTTGTTTCGTTATCACTTGTATCAATAACTGTTGAATCAATCACGCCGTTTACTCCTGCATATGTCGATGTAAGATTTGCAGGATCCCAACCATCGCTGCCAAGATTGAACGCAAGCGGATTGTACCTGAGCATTGTCCACTCGTCAAGAAGCGTTGATTTCGGACGTGATGCTGTGCTGACTGGGTTTCCGCTGGAATCTACGCTGCCGTACTCATGGAAACGTGTATCCTTCGGTTCAACTCCGCTCATTGACGTCCAGCCGGCGTTACCTATGAGCAGATTTCCTCCAACCGAATCAATCTTTGTGTTAATGTAGTTTGCGCTTGCATTCACACCGCTCCACGGTCTGCCGAAGTTACCTTGTCCCGCTTTACTTGAACCGGTTACATGACAGTTATAGAATAAATATCCATCAGATTCAATAGGATTTGAAGGAGCCGTAATTGTAGCACTGTCTCCACCATCGCCGGCATTTGCATAAAGCTCGCAGCCGTCAAATACTGCTGTTGCGCTTCCGCAGATGTAGTCTGTTGTTCCGCCCAGCTTACAATTCTTAAAGTACATTCTGCCGGTATTAATGCCGATTGTATCCTGAGTTGACATAACAGTACAGTTTATAAACTGCGCCTTATCCGCTGAGCAGTGCAGCGCTGCACAGCGCTCTCTCGGACTTGAGTTTACATCTTTATAAGTTATATTCGTTCTTGACTGGAGGAAATTGTTTATCTCGTCATCACTAACGCTGTTGGCAAGCTGCTCCTGTATCCACTCAAGACGATGGAACATACTGTTGTTTGTATCAGGGTCTACACCGGCTATATCTGTCAGTTCTTCCTGAGTATAGTATGCGTTATATGAATTCTCAAGATACAGATTTTCAGCGATAAATGCCGTTGCTTTTTTGTCAACCTTGAGTGCCGGACCCCAATCCTTCGGTCCGTACGCCTCTCCGTCACCGACAACGCTCGGGTCATAGTAACCGCTTGAGTTACAGCTGTCATAGAGCGTTCCCAAACCATAGTACCATGTGAGCTTAACTTCACCGCTTGTGCCGGGTTTTCTTCTAATTGTTACGTAAGGCGTGTTTACCACAACCTGCTCACGATATGTTCCGGGTGTAATGTCAATATATACACGTTCTGCCTCGCTTGTCGGATTAATTTCCGCAGCCGCTGCAACTGCGTCTCTGACTGTGTCATATTTCGTTGCGCCGATAAATACTCCTGTCAGCGCAGGGTCTGTTGTCGCTGCCGGAGTAGCTGTAGGAGCTGCTGTTGCCGGCGGATTTGTCGGCTCCGGGGTTGCCGGAGTGCTATCATTCGGTATTTTTGTATCGCTCAGCGGTTTCATACTGTCTGTGCTGTCCCAGATATAGAGCTTAACCTTACCGCTGTCGGGCTTTACAAAGAAGAAATCCTTTACTTCCGTGCCTTCAATATCGAATACATCCGAGGCAATCAATACATCTTCGTCGTTTTCGTCATAAACGCCGATAACAAGCTTCGCCTTTGGTGCGGCTTCTTCGCCCTGATACGATATATCAACCGTCAGATTGCCGTTTGATCCATAGTAAGCATTTGTGATTTCATAGTCGTAATCCGAACTCGGCGGCGTTGTAGGCTGCTCCGCAGAGGCAGTAAATTCAGCACCGACAAATCTTCCCTTTGAACCTGCAACATATGCGTAATATGTATTGCCCGGCGTTACGTCAATACTTAATGATTTATTAATTGAGCTGCCTGTTGTATTTTTATAATATGCAGACTCACCATCAACATTCTGCTTGTTATTTGAAACGCCCTCTTTTGTAATACACAGCTCCTTGCCGTTTCCGCCCAAGCTGGTCACATATACGGTAAGAGTACCGTACTTCTCAGCTGTATATTTAAATGCGGTTCCCGTTGCTATGCCGTTCGTCCAGCTTCCGTTATCACCCGATGAAATGTAGTTGGTAAACGACTTTCCATCTATACTAATCTTAGCTGCGCCGCTTGAGCTTACGTCAAACAGCAGCGTCATATTCTTCATAACCGCTTCACCGCTCTTCTTGCTGCTGTCACTGCTGCTGCAGGTCCAGTAATCCGGCAGCGGCGGCTGTGTCGGTTCCGGAGTGGCAGTCGGATCAGGAGTTGCGTCCGGGTCGATTGTCGGCTGCAATGTCGGAACAGGTCTTTCTGTTGCCTCGGGCTTCTCAATATCAGGATTTCCTGTTGAAACCGTATAAGTCTCACCCGCTTTTGCAGTAAATGTCATAATCTTATTTGACGAGTTGAGCGATGCTGCAACCGACTGACCTGCGCTGTCTGTAACGGTTGCTTTTTCAATATCCGCTACAATGACATTCAAAGCGCCGTCATTTTCAGGTTTAAGTTCGGCCTTTATAAACTTTCCGTCCTGCCACTTAGCGCTTACGCCAACATCGCCTCTTGCGCGGAAGTCCTTAAACTCTCCGCTTTTCCAGCTACTTGGCAGTGCCGGCAGAATGTTGATATTTCCGTCATGGCTCTGGAGAAGCATTTCGGTTATACCTGAGGTCGCACCGTAGTTACCATCAATCTGGAAATCAGGGTGCTCGTCAAGCAGGTTCGGCGCTGTACGGCAAAGGAACAACTGCTCAAGCTTAGATGATGCCTTGGTTCCTTCAAGTGATCTTGCCAGAAGATTTATTCTCCATGCAAGGCTCCAGCCCTTTCCGTCAGCTTTGTATCTGTTAGAATTTACAATTGAATTCTTGAACGCATTATATATCTTCTGTTCATTTGCATCGTCACTGTAAGCACTCAGATGTGTTCCGGGGAACAACTCCCAAAGATGTGACATATGTCTGTGTCCCGTGTTGTTTGACGCATCCTTTGCATTTATACTCTTTGTTGTATCTGTGCTCTTAAACGGATTTGTAATGTTTTTGAATGTTCCGCTTGTGTCTGTCTTTTTCTCCATCTCAAAGGTTACATCGCCGCGCGTCCACTCTTCGATAAATCCGTTAGAAGCAATAAGGTCAGGCGCAACCTTGCCCTTTTCGTCAGCCAGATACGATGACGGCATCTGCTGTGCAATCTTTGCAAGAAGCTCTGCGTTTTCCTCAGTCTTACCCAATACTTCCGAAGCCTGCTGTACCATATCATAGAGGTTTCTCACAAGCTGGGTATCCATTGCCGGACCGGGCTGAACACCGCCCTGCTCAGGCGAACATGAAGCCGCTGTGATTAAGTAGCCGGTCTTTGGATCGACAACCAGGAACTGTGTAAAGAACTTCGCAGCACCAACCATATACGGATATATTTCTGCGAGATATTCCTCGTCAAGATTAAATCTGTAATACTGCCATGCGTGGTCAAGGAGCCATGCGCCGCCTGTCGGCCACAAGCCGGCGGTCGCGTTGTCAATCGGCTGAGTGCCTCTCCACAGGTCAAAGTTGTGGTGCATAACCCACGGGTCACCGGGCTGATAAGTGTCATCGCCTCTGTCGTTAAATACACCGTATTGGTATGCGGCTGTGATACTTCCGCTTTCTGCCAAATCAGCAAACGTATCGATAAGCGTCTTTTCACTCGCTCCGATATTAAGCGGCTGGGCTGCCCAGTAGTTCATCTCTGTATTAATATTTATTGTATACTTACCGTTCCAGCCAGCGGACATTGCAGCGTTCCACTTACCTGTCAGGTTAAGCGGCTGACTCATTGGTATTTCAATATCGCCCTCTCCGCACTGCTCGGCTGTACGCTCATCTCTTGCACCTGACATCATCATATATTTTCCGTAGTTAAATTCAAGAGTTGCAAGCTGGTTATCTCCGTCTGAATACGTTGTTTTCACACCGTTGCTGGCTGCTGCGTTTGAATCGGCTCCGGAACCCACTGTGTAGCCGGACTTACCTTTTACATCCTTACGGACACGCTTTTCTGTCGGAACAAGGTAATTGTCTACACCGTTTATGTTTTCAAGCGTAAGGCTTGATGAGCTAAACTGTTCGGTAAAGTCAGCGATATGTCTTGCAAGGATTGTGTCATATGACTTGCTCTGAATATTCGCTATATACTTCGCGCAGTCTGTGGCAGGTTTCGAATTGTCAAGCTCTTTATAGTTTACATAGTTTGTAGCACCTACCACATAAATTGTTGCTTCGTTTCCACCCTTGACGCTGACGGTGGTATTGTCCTCAGATACAGAAAATTCACCGTCTCCGTCGAGCAGCATGTCGGATTCAAACTTAATTACGTTAATTCTTCCGATATTGTTATCCTTGTTACCGTTGTAGACAGACGCAGTAACCTTAACCTGCTTGTCGCTTACTTTTTCAAACTTATAATAGCCGTCCTGATTATGATATGTATGAAGCTCGGCAGTGAAGTCAAGCGGACTGTCAGACGTAACATGAGTTACCACTGCCTGATCCGGATAGCTTGCAAATGTCTCTCTTGTGAAATGCTTCTGCGTCCTGTCATTCATGTCAAGATAGTCATAATCTATCTTAACAATACCCTTGGTCATATCAAGGCTCTTTGTATAATTGGTAGCATAATTATGATCCTGACCGAAATCCAGATACAGCTCGACAAATGATTTGTATGCTCTTTGACCGGTAGGATTTCCGAGGAACTTTGCCTCAACCATAGAATGAAGGTTATATCTGTCCTGAACAGCCGTCTGAGTTTTTGAGTTGTCTATATTCAAGGCCTGATTTGAAAGACTCTTGTTTGCAAAATCCGGAAAAGCTTCCCTGAAAGCCTCGTCGCCCACAATCGCATCTGCTGAACCGATTTCAGCCGGTGTGCCGTCTTCCTTTGCACCGCGGAAATACTTCCAGTTGCCCTCAACACTTCCGCTTGTCATATCAACAGCAGTTATAGTTTCTGCGTCTCTCGTCTGCTCAATAGTTGTCAGTGTCTCGCCTTTTTCGTTTTTAAGTGTTCCGTATGGTCCACCGTCCCAGCAGGTTTCTTCGTTTATCTGAATAACCTCATTGTCTATACCGCCGGCAACCATACTTGCCATACGACCGTTTCCAACCGGATAGCCGTTTGACCAGATATACTCACTGTAGCCCCAGCCTGTAAAGTTTACACCTTTCTTCTCATATGGCTTCTGAACGTTAACAGTAGCTTTCTTGTCAGCATTCGGATCAACGTCTCTCATTGTTTCGTAAACTCCACCCTCAGCAAGAACGTTCTCAATGGGGTTGTTTGTCCAAAGAGTTGTTTCCGGATCAAACACCTGTAAGCCTGCCGCTTCGGCTCTTACTTCATCGATAGTTGCTTCATCGGCATATGCCGGCATTCCGCCGATCATAGTACCAAGCATGGATAACGACATAATCAGCGCTCCTATTCTTTTTCCAATTTTCATATTCTCTCCTCCAATCGTTTTTATACGAGAACCGTTTTTCTTACTTATATTATACTATCTAAATATTCCCCCGATAAAGTACCACACTGCATGAATTTTAATAGGACCAGAGATTATTATGTTGTATTTTCATTAAATCTGTGATACCATAAACCAAGAGAAAAGACAAAACACGAAGGGCTTATAACATATGAAAAAGTTCACTATCAATCCAAACGGAAGCGAGCCGCTGTATATAAAATTATGTAATTCCATCTGCTCTGAAATACTCGAGGGCAGACTGAAAAGCGGAGCCAGACTTCCGTCCAAGCGTGAGCTGGCAAGTGATTTGGGAATTTCGCAGAATACTGTACTGAGTGCTTACTCGCTGCTGCAGAGCCGGGGTTATATCGAGTCGCGGCTCAGGCAGGGATACTTTGTATGCGCGGACGTTCCGCAAAATGTATCTTCTGCCGAAATCGACAAAGAATGGTATACCAATACAAGTCAAAAATATGTTTTCAGTGCAAACGGCAATGCGTTATTCGGCAATCCTGCGCCGTGCACAAAAATAACTCACAAAATGCTTGCGGATATAAATAAAGGCTTGTTCTCGTATACCGAAACCTTAGGCTCGACCGATTTGCGTACTGCCATCGCTTCATATCTGTACAGCTGTAAGAATATACGCTGTGAGGTTGGTCAAATAATTATCGGTGCAGGATTTGCCTATATCCTTGATATGTGCATAAAGGCATTGGGCAACAGCAGGGTTTTTGCTATAGAAAATCCCTGCTACGGCAGGGCAATTCGAGGACTTCAGGAGAACAACTGCAATATCAGGCTTTTAAATTCTTCAATTAAAGGATTTGACATAGATGAGCTTGAAAACACAGGCGCAGACGTACTTTTCTGCATGGCTCATCATCAATATCCTCTCGGTTACACAATGACAGCCGAATATAAGGAACAGTTGCTGAACTGGGTATACAGCGGAGACCGATATATTATTGAGTTCGACTATGACAGTGATTTTTTGTATTCGGACGCTGACGCTCCGACTTTGATGTCACTCGACAAGTATGACCGTATTATCCAGATCGGAAGCTTTCAGCGAAGCATTGCACCCGGAATTTCACTTTCATATGCTGTTCTTCCGCAAAAAATTAAATCTGCATTCAAGAGCGGACTTCCGTTCTTTAACTGTCTTTCGTCAAACATTGATATGGCTCTCGTGAGCGAGCTAATCAAGCACGGAAACCTGCAAAACAATATAAAAATGCTGAGAAAACACTATTCATACAAACACGAATTCGTAATTGAGTGCCTGAATAGGCTGCGCATAAGAGAGAATTTAAATATATTCGGAGATACCGCAGGAAGCTACTTCTGCATCGAGTATAAGGGCGGCAAAACGTTAGAAGAGCTTCGCGCTCTGCTTAATGAAAACAGTATTAAAATGCTGCCGCTTACGGTATTTTGCAAAGCACCGAATACAAATATTCCGGAAAAGACATTTGTATTCGGCTTCGGCGAACCGGATGAGCAAACTATCAAAGAAGGCATTGAAAAACTTGATAATGTTTTTATATAAATAACAAAGGGTCCCATCTTTCAAAAATGGAACCCTCAATTTTATGCCAGTATTTTTATCTTCTGTCCCGGCATGATTTTGTCTCTGTCGGGGATATCGTTGTTATTTACAATATCATCAACCGTTGTATGATAACGCTTTGCTATATTCCAAAGCGTATCGCCGTTTTGAACAAAGTATATAATATAATTTCTCATTCCGTCATCCGCAGCGCCCTGTTTCTCACACAGCTCCATGGACTTAATCAGCTTTACTCTGTCGTTCTTTACTAATTTCAGCGATATTCCTAAAATAAATCTTAAATCAACTGCATCAGAGCCTGAAATGTTATATCCCACATGATTAACAAAGATTTTTGCGTCACACGCTATCTTGCTTCCGCTCAGACCGGCACATTCAAATCTGTTTTCAAACTCAGTCTTATGGTCGATTGATGATACAGGCTGGTTTTCATCGGTTGAAATATATATTATTTTCGAATCAATCGAACCTTTTACAATAACCGTATCGTCCTCAATTTTTATATCGTCCACCGATGTCCGCATTACATCAACGCAGCAAATACCTGCAATCTCAGGCTGGGTATTGCTGTTCCGCTTTGCCGTTGTTTTGTGTGTAATCTCAGCTGACTTTGTGTCGGCAATCTGCTCAGGCGAAATTTCCGAGAATTCCATTTTCAGTTCTTCGCCGCCGAGCGCATATGCGTCGGTAACAGCCATCGGCTCGCTGACATAATACGCAGACACTCCAACGCCCAAAACAACCTCTACTCCGATAATCTTAGCTTCGCCGTCAGTATTGTCTCTGATTTCGGTGTATATTTCCCTTACGGTGTATTCAGGCTCACATTCCATATCGTCTACGGCGTTCGGCGTGTCAAACTGCTCCGAAAACGGAATTGTGAACTCCGCTGTTCTGACTGCGCCTTTCTTCTCAGCATCGCCTTGCTCCGCAGGCTGATCCTCGTACATGATATTGATTTTGAGGTTTCCCTTTAAGCGTGTATTTCCGTCAGAAGTCACAGTCTCCTCGGGTTCAACGCTCACATGCGTCAAAAGAATTTCGCCGATCTGCGGCAGCTTTGACGGAACCTCATACTGGTCGCGTATAATGATACTTCCGTCTGTATTAATCTGCTTATCCGCAAGTCTGACCGGGACACATCTCAGCTGTATATCGCTCTTTTTATCAACGTTCGGTTTTTGCTGTACCGGCTGCTCATCATTCCGAGGCTTAAACGGCAGAAGCTCAAGGAAGTCCGGCTTTTTGGGCGATTCCGCCGGAGCATTTTTTTCTACTCCGACCGGGATTTCAATAGGCTCGGGCTTGCAGATTTTTACACCCAAGTTAATGCCCACCCTTACATTTACCTTGCGCGAATTAATCAGTGTTGCGTCAACTGTATCAACCTCAGCCTCCGCCGACACAATACTATCCGGCATAGCTCCCTTGACGTCCATTGTATGACTGAATTCACGACTTAAGTCCAGAACCTTAATATTGCCTATCACATCACCGTCAGGCAGATATAATACCGCCGCCTTTACAGTTCCCTCAATATGTACCTTGTCCTGCGAAGGAGTAGTATCGGTTATGTATGCTCTTGACGACACACACAGGATTTTTCTTATATCCGGCTTTATATCCGGCACAATAAGTGCGTCGTCCACAACAGTTCTGCCATATTTCATGGCAACTGTGCGGCATATTTCAAATTTATCAAATTTAAGCTTCACATCTGACATTTTCAATCACCTTTCCCTTTTATTTCAGTATTCTTTTGATAGATTATATGAATGCGTTGATATAAATATAACTGAAAAAAGAGAATAACCCTTGTAATTACGGAAAACAGATGTAAAAATTCAGATATATAAATTATAGTTTGACTTAATAAAGCCTAGCCCAGTTCCGCCCGCCAGACCCGGGCGGGTAACATCTTCCCCTCCGGGGAAGCCGTTATTAGGGGCGCTGCCCCTAAAACCCCGTAGTCAGGGGTATTAGGGGATGAAATCCCCTAAATCGCGTCTCCTGTAAGGAGACACGATAGAGCGCTCGGGGCGGAGGCGGCGAGCGCAACTGGGTGGGCGAACTGCTTGTCAAACTATAATTTATATGGATCAACCCGTCTGATCCCAAAGGGCAATCAATATAATACGCATTTTATATACTGAGTTCACTGCATTGCAAAGGCACATAATCTGAATTTTGTCTTGTAACTAACTTGATACGACGAGCATAAATGGAACTTTACAGCTCGCATTTCTGTATTCGCTGTTTTTTGATTTTTTATTTCTTATTTAGTTCTCTATATCTTTAACTGCATTACGATTATCAGTAAAAATAAATATCGTGCCGGAAACATCCCGGTAACTTCCGGTTCCCGTAGTGTTATGAATTTTACAATATCGATTCATAATTAAGATTCGATTCGGTTACACCCCTGAATGACAAATCCGGTATTAAATTACTGAATTCAAATGCAGATCACTCTGGAATATTTTTAATATATATTTTTGTTATTAAATATTCTGTCTGACATAATGATTGCCTGCTCTCTTGTGGCGTTGGCATAACCCATCGCTTCTTCTTTTGACGTTGTATTTTTTGGTGCAAACTTATTGTTTCCTATTCCCTTTATAATTCCCGCTGAATTCATAAAATAAACTGAGTCTTTGGCAAAGTCTGAAATATCGGAATCATCGGCAAACTTTTTGGAGTTTGCACCGCTCATATGATAATCAGCATCTACAGATATGTTCCATTCAGGAAATTTGTATTTTTTTATAACACGGCAAAGCATAGTTGCAAGCTGTTCTCTGTTTATACCCACATTGGGCTCAAACTCAGTCTTGCTTACACCAATTGCTACATTAAGGTAATACGCTTTTCCTATTTCTTTTTTCAGAGAACTGCCTGATATATCTTTAAACGGTGTAGTTTTTGAGGAAGCGGTCTTACCCGATAATTTTTCGTATAGCTGCACTGCTATCGCAGCAAATTCATCACGGGTTATTTCCTTCGTCAAGTCTTTTCCTTCAAAATAACTGGGAATTAACCTTTTGCTATCGGCATCCTTTATCTCGGAATAAGCCCAATCACTTATATTTATATACTTATCTGAAATATCACTTTTGTCTGCATTAGAATTATTCGTATTACTTGTGGTATTATGCTCTTTTTCAGAATTGCCGGACGATTTAAACGATGGAAGTTTTTTTATAGTTACATTATTGTAATTATCGGGGCTTCTTCTATAAACATACCCCTCAACAATACACATATCACTGCCAAGCTTCAAAGAGCTGACCTCTGTTTCTCCGCCGTTTGCGGGAATACGTGACAATTTACTATCGTTTTTAGAGTCACTAAAATATATATAATTATCGTATATATTAAACCAACTCGAATTACACTTACCCAGAGTTTCAATATTGCCGCTTCCAGACATACGCTTTATTTCATAATCATCACTAAAGTATAGTTTATTTTTATATGCACCAATAACATAACTTATGTCACCAACCCCGTAAGATTTAAACGAATTTCCATTTAAATCTATTGAAGCCAGCCCTTTAAATCCAACACCTGAATCAGCATTATCGAAGTATATCCTATTTTGCATAATAGCAAAACTGTCATAAGTAGATGCCAATTTTGTTTTTTTAGTTTCATCACTGATATTCATTTTCATTATTGAACTGTCAGTCTTATAATACAGATAACCGTTTTGAACAATTAAATTTGCATCAAGACTACATCCAACATGAAGATTAGTGTTATTGCTGCCATCCTTTTTGACTTTATATATATCTGCACTCACCACACTGCCGGAACTATAATATATCCAATCGCCATATACAACCAAAGAACTGGAACTATTACCATCAACTAAAACCTTTTTGTTACCTCCGCCAGTGTCTGTGCGGTATAATTTTTTATCCGCTGAATAGTACACATATTGTCCGTCTGGCACTGCATAACCGCCATTAGCTTCATTTCCTATTGCATTTTTACCTGATGCTGAAAACACCGTGATTGTTCCAAATGACATCATCAGAACGGCTGCCATAATAAAAAAACATAATATTTTCTTCATAATTAACCCCTCTTTTCTTTAATTACATATTACCAGAAACAGTCTTCACATAAGAAGTTTCCGAAAACGGTGTAGCCTTTGTCAACTTTTTTCCCGCATTCTGAGCATACTTTGCCGCCGCAGCCGGCAAGAATTGTTATTAATGTTGCCAATATTAATCCAATTGCTATTTTTTTCATTATTCTCCCTCCGTTTTATTTTTTATAGTTTTCACTTTGAGGTGATTTTGCATTTAACCTCTGATTTAATACGCATAAATCTTTATAATCTCACCCCTCCGCTCCGGAATATTTTTATTATATTACTTCTTATTAAACCATTGGTCGCTTGCCAAGCGACAATATATTTAGATAAAATTTATCTAACAATACACATTATAGATAAATATTATCTAAAAGTCAATAGATAAAATTTATCTATGTTATGATTTTTCCGGGTGGTACATTTGAATACAAGAATAAAAGACTTACGTGAAGATGCAGACTTAACACAGCAGCAGGTTGCTGACGCTCTTTCTATTACGCAGCGAAAATACAGTTATTTAGAGACCGAAACTCAGCCGCTTACGGATGAGCTTTTAGTTAAGCTGTCTCGGTTTTATAATGTAAGCTGTGACTATATTCTGCGCCTTAGCAACAATCCAAAAAGATTAATGTAAAAGATCTATAAAAGAAAGCCGCCTTGATTTTTCAAGGCGGTAAAATAATATGTTATCCTCCGGTGAACAGCCGGACTATGTCGTTCCATGTCGCAAAAATCATCAGTCCTATCAGCAGGACAAAGCCTATAAAGTGTACATATCCCTCTTTTTCCCTCGGGATTGGCTTTCTGAAAATCATTTCCCACAGAACAAAAATTATTCTTCCGCCGTCCAGTGCGGGCAGCGGCAAGAGGTTCATAACGCCTATGTTAACAGCCAAAAATCCGGCAAAGAACAAAAAGTCCGCCAAGCCGGTTTTGGCAACCGTACTCATTGCCGAAACAACCCCAACAGGTCCGGATAAATCCGAAACGCTCGCTCCACCGCTAAACAGCATACCAAGCGAAACAAAAACCAGCTTAACCATCCAAATCGTCTGGAAAAAGCCCTCATGAAGCACCGTAAGCAGATTAACGGGCGAGGTCTCAACCGTGAAGCCAACCAGATAATACGGCGAACCGTCCTCTAAGGTTGCCCGCATCGGCGTAAACTTTTCGCTGTACACCTTTCCGTCACGCTTGTAGCGAAGCTCGCACTCTCCCTCGCCCTGATACATACCGAGTTCAAAGGACAAATCACGCTTGATATGCACGGTTGTATCGTTTATGCCTACGATTTTGTCGCCGGGCTGCAAAAATCTCGCGGCGTCGCTTTCCGCTTCAACGCTTGCAATAGTGGTTGAAGTTATGCCGCCGTTTGCCGCCGCAGACGACACAACAATCATAGTCACCAGAACAAATCCGAGCAGAATATTCATACCTGCGCCTGCCGCAAGCACGATAATTCTCTGCCACGGCTTTTTGTTCGTGAATGCACCCGGGCTGTCGCTCTCCTCGTCCTCTGCCTCCATCTGGCAAAATCCGCCCATAGGAATCGCACGGACAGAGTACAGCGTGTTTTTGCCCTGCTTCTTGTAAATCACGGGACCCATTCCGATTGCAAACTCGTTAACGGTCACACCGAACAGTCTCGCTGTCAGGAAATGACCCAGTTCGTGAACAAATATGATTATGCCGAATATGATTATTGCGGCAATTATAGTTAATAACGTTGACATATCTGCGCTCTCACCTCTCTGTCGGTTTCAATAATCTCCTCAATATCTGGATTTTGCTTTGGTCTGAATTCTTCCATCGCTTCCTCAACTGCGGACGCAATATCTAAAAATCCTATCTTATCACTCAAAAACGCGGCAACCGCCGCCTCGTTCGCCGCATTCATTATTGTCGGCATAGTACCGCCGATTTTACCTGCCTTTTTTGCAAGAGCAAGGCATCGGAAGGTTTCTTCGTCCGGCTTATAAAACGTCATACCAGCTAAGTCCGAAAAGCTGACCGACGCATCAGGCGATGGCATACGCTTCGGATAAGTAAACGCATACTGAATAGGGTGTTTCATTGACGGCAGTGACAGCTGTGCGATTATACTCCTGTCACGGAACTCGACCATTGAATGAATGATACTCTCTCGGTGAACCACTACCTCAATGTCGTCTATATCCACGCCGAACAGCCATCTCGCTTCAAGAACTTCAAGTCCTTTGTTCATCAATGTTGCGCTGTCAATCGTTATTTTTGAGCCCATTGTCCAGTTCGGATGTTTAAGCGCGTTAGCCTTCGTGACCGACTTAAGTTCGCTGCGGCTCATACCAAAAAACGGACCGCCCGAAGCGGTGAGCAGGATTTTAGAGACCTCGTCTCTTCCTCCGCCCAGCATGCTTTGGAATATGGCAGAGTGCTCGCTGTCAACCGGCAAAAGTCTGACGTTGTTTTCTGCAACAGCGTTCATAAAGAGGCTTCCGGCTGTAACCAGAGTTTCCTTGTTTGCAAGCGCTATGTCCTTTCCGCACTTTATGGCATTCATAGTCGGAACAAGACCGGCAAAGCCGACTATCGCTGACAGAACCATATCGGTTTTATCGGCAGTCGCCGCCTCAACAAGTCCCTCCTCGCCCGACGCAACCCTTATATCGGTATCGGCAAGACGCGCCTTGAGGTCAGCCGCATTTTTCTCGTCCGCGACTGCAACGATTTCAGGCTTATACTTCCTCGCCTGCTGCTCTAAAAGAACGACGTTGCTGTTGCCTGTCAATGCGACTATATTAATTTCCTTTATGCCCTTTAAGTCGTCCGCAACCTCAAGAGCCTGAGTTCCAATCGAGCCGGTGGAACCGAGAATTGAAATATTTAAAGTATTATTTTGATTATCTGTACCTTTCATTATATCACCGTTTTTAATATAAAATACGTAAATTCTGCTGTTGACGCCTTACTAAAATTCAAAAACGGCAGGGCAAGGCAAAATGAATCCTCCCGTACCGTTTTGTAATATCTAAATAAACAGGCTTATCTGCGAGGCAAAAAGGAATATTGTCGGCGCAACCGGAACTATACTGTCGCACCTGTCAAGCATTCCGCCGTGACCCGGAAACAGGTTTCCGAAATCCTTTATTTCAAACTGCCTCTTGATAAGCGATGCAGTCAAGTCTCCGATTTGCGCCAAAACAGCCGAAATCAGACCGAGAATAAACATCCTAAGATAGCTCATTGTATAACCGTCAAGCCATCTTCCGAGCGCTGTATTGACTATGAACGCAAAGAGCAGAAACGCAAGACCGCATCCGACAACTCCTCCGATTGCACCCTCAACTGTTTTCTTCGGACTTATATCCGGGCAAAGCTTATGTCTGCCGAGAGCCTTGCCGGCAAAGAACGCACATGAATCGGTCATAAATGCGCCGACAAAAACCAGCCATACTATTATGTTTCCGAATTCCATTCTTCTGATAAACAAAATATGTGCAAGCAGAAACGGAATATATATCAGGCTCATAACCGTAAGAGATATATCCGTAAACATTATCTTGCGGTGGCTCATAAGCATAACCGAAAACAGGATAATCATATAAACAAAGGCACAGGTCAGAATCTGCTTCGGCTCCAGAAACACGCACAGCGGCATAGCCGCAGCGCCGATATATCCCAGAACACATAAAAGAGGCTTGGTCTTTCGCAGCTCCACCGCGCCGTAGAACTCAAACAATCCAATAAGCGAGCACAGTATAACCGCCGCAAGCATAACCCACGACGGAGCCAGCAGAACCAGAATGATAACAGGAATACCTATTACCGCTGTTAAAACTCTCATTTTTAAACTCGGCTTCATTGTAAATCATTGCTCCCCTCAACTCAAAGCCGTGGGCTTTGAGTTATTTTCTGTTTGATTTTTCAGCACACTCCGCATTCCCTAATCCCTAATCTATACTCCTCCGAAGCGTCTGTCACGGTTCTGATAATCCAGAATCGCCTGCTTCATATCGTCATTTCCAAAATCGGGCCAGCAAATATCACTGTACCAGAACTCCGCATACGCCGCCTGCCAGAGCAAAAAGTTCGATAGGCGTTTTTCGCCGCTCGGTCTGATTATCAAATCGACCTCCGGCAGGTTTGAGGTATACATATATCGCCCGAGATAATCCTCGTCAATATCCTCCGGTCTTATCTTACCGCTTTTAACATCCTCTGCCGATTTTCTCGCCGCATTTACGATTTCAGCTCTGCCGCCGTAATTTAGCGCAATATTTAAAATCATTCCGTCACCGCTCGATGTGACCTCCTCGGCATGAACAATCGCCTTTTGGATTTTTTCGCTCAGAGCCGTAACATCTCCGCTGATTTGCAGTTTCATATTACGGTTTCTGAACTTCTCCTCAACTGTGAGAAGATAGTTATAGAGCAGCTCCATCAGGGCGTCAATCTCAGCCTTTGGTCTATTCCAATTCTCTGTTGAAAACGCGTACACCGTAAGCGCCTTAACGCCGAGAGAATTACAATAGTCGCAAATCTTTTCGAGGTTATCAGCTCCCGCCTTGTGTCCGGCGCTTCTCGGCAGACCGCGTCTCTTTGCCCAGCGGCCGTTGCCGTCCATAATAACGCCGATATGCTTCGGGATATTACTCATATCAAGCTCTGTCGTTATTTTCGCCCTTTTACTTTTGAAAAACACTCTGTTTCCCCCAATTTTTATTCCAAGATTATACTTCTTTAATCTCGTCCTCTTTTTCCTTCACGATGCCGTCAATCTGCTTAACGAACTTATCTGTAAGCTTCTGAATATCGTCCTCAAGATCCATGAGTCCGTCCTCTGTAACCTCGCCGGCCTTCTTCTGCTTCTTGAAGCGTTCGATTGCGTCACGTCTGACGCCGCGTACAGCAACCTTTGCCTCCTCGCCGCGCTTTGCGACCTCCTTAACGAGTTCCTTTCTTCTCTCACCGTCAAGCGGCGGGAAGTTCAGGCGGATTACCTTGCCGTCATTGTTGGGGTGTATTCCTATATCTGCGGCATTAATAGCCTTTTCTATATCGCCTAAAATTGTTGCGTCCCACGGCTGAATAACGATCATTCTTGCCTCGGGAACGGAAATTGTTCCGACCTGGGCAAGCGGAGTCGGTGCGCCGTAATATTCAACTGTTACTCTGTCGAGAATTGCAGGGTTTGCACGTCCCGCACGAATTTGAGACAAATTTCTGTCTAAGGCTTCGATTGCCTTCTTCATTTTCTTTTCCGCTTCTTTCATTTTTCAACATTCCTTTCTTTGTTCGGGATTTTGTTTCGTGATTTTGAGGGCGGCAGCCCTTGATTACTTTTTATCGACTATTGTGCCGATATTTTCTCCGCAGAGTACGCGGACGATGTTTTCGGGGTCGTCAAGACCGAATACCAAAAGCGGTATGTTGTTATCCATACAAAGCGTCGCCGCAGTTGTATCCATTACGCCCAAACCCTTGTTAAGCACATCGAGGAAGGTAAGTCTGTCGAACTTCTTAGCGTTTGGATTGATGTTCGGGTCGCTGTCGTAAACTCCGTCAATCTTCTTGGCAAGCAGAATAACCTCGGCTCCGATTTCAGCTGCACGCAATGCCGCCGCTGTATCTGTCGAGAAGAACGGATTACCCGTGCCGCAGCCGAATATAACAACTCTGCCCTTTTCAAGATGTCTGCCTGCACGCAGTCTTATGTAAGGCTCGGCAATCTGACGCATCTCAATCGCTGTCTGAACACGAGCCTCGACACCAAGCTGTTCCAGAGCGTCAAGCATGGCAAGACAGTTGATAACTGTAGCGAGCATACCCATATGATCGGCTCTTGAACGATCCATTCCTTCGCCGTCGCGGCCGCGCCAGAAATTTCCGCCGCCGATTACTATTCCGATTTCAACGCCCATATCATAGCAGCGCTTTACCTGCTTTGCAATAGCGTTTATCGTATCGTGTTCCAAACCAAAACCCTTGTCGCCTGACATAGCTTCACCGCTGAGCTTTATCATAATTCTCTTGTACTTAGGTTCCATTCTTCTGTATCTCCTCTCTTATGCCTGATTTTAATATAAATTAAATACTCTAATCATTGTCCAAATTCATACGGGTCTCTTCTTTTGAACCGCTGCCGGAGGAAGTTCTCTCTGAGGAACCGCTTGATTCCTCAGAATCCTCAGTGTCGTCTGAATCCTCTGAATCACTTGACTTTTTTGAGCTGCTTGAACTGCTTTTTGATGAGCTTGAGCTGGTTGAGCTGCTTTTTGACGAGCTTGAGCTTCCGTATTTATCCTTGTAGGTATCAAGCTCAGACTGAACAACCTCAAGCTGATCCTGCAAAAGCTGAGAATCGCTTTTCAGTTTCTTATTCTCCTCGGTAAGCGTCTGAACCTGGGTATCGCGCTTTTCAATAGGATTGATTATCAGATTAAACGAGAACACAAACGCAGCCATGAAAATCGAAATATTCAGAATAATTATGCCAATGATAAGCATAGCCTTGCGTCCCTTTGCGCTCTCCTTCTTTGTCTGATTAGTATAACTTGTATCTCTCATTTATTATCACTCCTGTTTTATCTCGTTTCAAAATCGATTTGCCGTCTTAACTCTTTAGTGCGTCAGCCATTCTCCGAATGTGCCGAGATTAAGTATACCGGTAACAAGCAAAGTCATAATAGCGCCGCTTGTCATTATTCCCAAGAGAATAGCCGGCAATGCGTACTTAGCCCGCATATCCAAAAGTCCTGCAATCATTGAACCTGTCCACGCGCCTGTTGTGGGGAAAGGAATTGATACAAAAACATATATGGCTGCCGCCGCGGCTCTCGCACTCTTTCGCGATATATCCCCCGCTTTTCTGTGTGTTCTGTTCTCAAGCCAGCGTGCAAATCTGCCCAGAAGCTTTGTCTTTTTTAGACTCTTGATAATAGGTCTGAAAAGCATAAGTATAAACGGTGCCGGAAGAAAATTCGCAATCACAGATATTCCGTATATCTTTAAAATATTGATTAAATTATGATCAACCTGTGACAGACCGTAAATGATAGAACCTCTGATTTCTGAAACCGGAGTTATCGCCCAGAGAAAGGTCCATAGATATGTTGTGAGTTGTTCGCTCATTTTTTATCCTCCAAAATTCTGCCGCATTTTAATCCGGTACTCCATGCAATGCGACACTACGTAATTATACCATGAAATACGTTACATATCAAGAGATATTATGTAAACATTTTATGTATTTTTACTATATAATTTCCCTATAAAAAGGATCCGGTTAATAATGCTATTTTGATTTATTTCGTTTACTTCTTCTGCGGCTTCTCTTAGCCAGTTTCAAGTTTCTTCTTATATTCACAGTCATATATATTACAAATATAATTAACCCCAAAACAATAGCAATAATCAGTATTCTCACAATCCAAAAGCTCCAGATGAACGCAAAGAACTGCATTAAAAAGCCGAGCGGATGACGCTTAACAGTCATATCGGCAAGCAGATCACCTGTTCCAACTACTTTATTATCCAGTACAACCTCTACAGTTCCGACCTTATCGCCTGTCTCAACGGGAGCTGCTATATAATCAGGCAGAACATATCTGATTTCCAAGGCCTCTTCCTCTGTGTCCTCCGGAACGGTGACAGTTATATCCTTCGAGACCGACAGTGTAGTATGGTCTGAGCCGGTACCGAATCTGACCTTTACTTCCGTCAGCATATCGTCTCGTTTTATCGGCGTTACCGCTTTAAAATTATCAATAGCATACGCAAGCATATTTCTTGAATTATAATGCCTGTCATCCTCTGTTGCAGAGTTCATCAAAACCGATATAACCTCCAGATCGCCCTCCTGAGCGGATGATACAAGGCAAAATCCGGCCTGACTTGTATGTCCGGTTTTTACGCCTGTTGCATTTTTATAATAGTAGTTCGGGTATTTGAGCGTTGACAAAAGACCGTTTGTGTTAATAAATGTTCTGCTGCCCGTCTTTTCGGTGGCGGGGATTATAGCCTGCGACATTGCAACAATGCTTCTGAAGGTCTTGTTTTTCATTGCGGCCTTGGTCAGCTCACAAAGGTCGGCGGCTGTTGTGTAATGCTCATCGTCATGAAGTCCGTGAGGATTCATAAAGTGAGTTCCGGATAAACCAAGCGCTGCTGCTTTGTCGTTCATTCTCTGTACAAAGGTCGGCACGTCTCCGCAGACGATTATCGCCAGAGCCTGCGCCGCATCGTTTCCCGACTCAACCAGCAGTCCTTCAAGCAAATACTGAACCGTCATTGCCTCGCCCTCTTTAAGCAGCATACTCGAACCGTCGGTCGCCAGACCCTCAAGCATATCGGGCGTTATCAAAAACGCTGAGTTTAGGTGGATTTCGCCTCTTTCAATCGCTTCAAGCACCAGAAGGGCAGTCATAATCTTGGTGGTGCTTGCAGGATAAACCTGCTTTTCGGAGTTCTGCTCAAACAGCACCTCGCCGGTACGTGCGTCAACTAAAACGGCACATTCATTATCAGACAAAACCGGTCTTCCGTTTTCGTCAAGTCTTGGATTTTTCGTCGGCTTCGGTGTCGCCTCAGCTTCATCGTCTGATTCTTCATCATCCGATTTGTTATCTGAGCTTGACTTTTTACTTGATTTGGAGCTGTCCGAGTTCTGCTTGTCATCATCTGTGTCGGTATTTTTTGTTTCGGACTTGCTGCTTGTATTATTATTGGATTTTTGGGTTGTTGAGCTGCCTGTTTCCGAATCTGACGACTGAGTATCCGGCTCGGCAAAAACAGCTGCCGGAGCAAGAACTGCTCCGAAGGTCAGCAAAACAGCTATAATCAAAGCCGCTGCACGGCTTTGACATGATTTTGAGTTTCTATGTAAATTTTTGAATAGCATTTGATTTCTCCTTGTAAAACTGTTGTTTAACGCCCCATCAGTCTTTCTCTTTCTGCCTGCGACAGACGTATATAGCTCGGAACGACTTCGCTGTATTTCTTTGTCTCGCCCCTCTTGAACGCCTGCATACCGAGAAAGGCTACAGAGCCTGCCATATTCATATTAAGGTTAGGCGGAGCAAAATTCGCTTTATCCCCAAGCTCTGATATTATCCTGTCACGATGCACAAAAATTCCGTCGCCGAGGAACAAGACCTCTCTGTCCTTCGCCTTAAGCTCGGTCAAAAGCTCGTCAAGCCCCATTGCTGCATCCTCGGTCATACGCCCTAATCCGTCTTTGCCGCCTTCAAACATGGCGGTATACACCTGATTTCGTCTGGCGTCGAGTATAGGACAGATTATCCCCGGAAAGTACATCACATTCTGCGCCAAAGCCATAAGGGTCGAAACTGTAACACAAGGCTTGTCAAATGCGTGAGCCATCGCTTTGAGCGTTGCCGCACCTATTCTGACACCCGTAAATGACCCGGGTCCGTTTGCAGCGGCAAAGCAGTCAATATCACTGCATACGATACCGAGACCGGCAAGCATATTTTCAATCTGTGGCATGATTTTCTGAGAATGGGTTTTACCGCAGTTCAATACAAACTCCGCCACAAGCTTTTCATCATCGCACAAAGCCGCCGTGGCAGGCATACAACAAGTATCAAGTCCAAATATCAGCATATCTTTATCTCCCTGTATTCATCGCCCTTTTCAGGAGCCTTAGTTATTTCAACACGAATCGTATTATCAGGCAGAATTTCTGTAATATTATCCGCCCACTCGATCAGACAAATTCCGTTGCCGAACAAATATTCGTCCAGCCACTCTGCGTCCGAATCCGAAACATTCTCAAGGCGGTACACATCGAAGTGATAAATCGGAATATCACAGTCATATTCATTAATCAAAGTATATGTCGGACTGACAACATCACCGTCAAATCCGAAGTAATCAGCAACTCCTTTGACGAAAGCCGTCTTTCCCGCACCGAGGTCACCTATTAATGCAACAATAGCGCCCGGCTTTAGCGTCTTGGCAAACTCCTTCGCCGCCTTCACCGTATCATCAGCGGAGTCTGATGTGAAAATTTTCACTTTGCTTCACCTCACAATAATATTATTATATTTGCAAAACACTTTAAAGTCAATATAAACTATTGAATATTTCCGAAAAATAATTTATAATATACTTAAAAAATAATTTATATATTTGGGGGAGGTCGTATTTATGCAGAGAGTTGACAAAGAGAACTATTATCTTGATATAGCCGAAACTGTTATTGAGCGCGGAACATGCCTTCGCCGCAACTTCGGCGCAATCATAGTCCGGCATGATGAAATCGTATCCACCGGCTATACCGGTGCGCCGAGAGGCAGAAAGAACTGTTCGGATCTCGGTTTTTGCATGAGGGACAAGCTGGGCATACCCAGAGGTGAACGCTATGAAATGTGCCGAAGCGTACACGCTGAGGCAAACTGTATCATCAGCGCTTCGCGCCGTGACATCATAGGCGGTACGCTTTATCTTGTAGGACGGGACGCAAAAACGGGAGAGCTTGTCGAAGAGGCAAACAGCTGCGCTATGTGCAAAAGGCTTATCATTAATTCGGGGCTTGAAAAGGTAGTGGTTCGCAGAACTCCTGATAAATACGAGGTCATTCATGTTTCGGACTGGATTGAAAATGATGAATCCTTAGAAGGCAGAATGGGCTACTGATACACAAAGTTTAAGGCAGGATATTATAATGAATTGGACTGAGCCACAGTATGAGGCGATTACATACAGAGATAATAAAGACGTTCTCGTAGCGGCAGCGGCAGGAAGCGGAAAGACTGCCGTTCTTGTTGAGCGCATAATACAAAAGATACTCGACACCGAAAATCCAGTATCGGTGGACGAGCTTTTGGTGCTCACCTTTACCGATGCTGCGGCAAAGGAAATGAAGAACAAGATAGCCTCCGCAATCGAGAAAAAGCTCAAAGAACAACCAGATAACAAGCATCTTAAGACGCAGTCGCTCAGGGTTGCGTCGGCTGATATTTCGACCATTCACTCATTTGCCAAAAAGATAATCGAAAACAACATTCACCTGACGGATATACCCGCAGGCTTCTCAATAATCGACACCGCGGAAAACGAATTTCTTCTTGAAGAAGCATTGAATTCGTGCATGGAACGATACTATTCACATTTTGAAGCGGTACCGCCTTTCGGCGAGCTTGCTGCGGGCTACGGCGGAATAAAAAACGACAGCAATCTGCGCGAGGCAATCCTTAAGCTGTACAATTTTTCAATGAGCATGGCTCAGCCTGTCAAGTGGCTGAACAGTGCCGCAGATATGTACGACGAGGTTTATAAAAACAAATCCATCGCAGGAACCTCATGGGACAGCCTGTATCTTAAATGTATAAAAGACCATATACGCCGTATACTCGGCTACTATGACGTAATGAACAATATTGCCGAACAGAACTTCTGCGAGCATGACGCAATATATGTGTTTGTAAAGCAGGAGGCCGAAATGCTCGGTAAAATAATGGAGTGCGGCAGCCTTGAAGAATATTTTGACTATCTGCCGAGCGTGAAGTTCAAGACCAAACCGACAGTCATGGCATTGGACGCTGTACAGAAATATTCGTCCGACTGTATTACGGATCTGCGCAAGACGGCAAAGAGCGAATTCTCAAAGCCAGGGTTCATGAGCTTTGACAGCATATCCGCTGCGTCAGAACCGATAATCAAGCTGTATCCGAGGGTTAAGACCTTAAAAAACATAGTACTGATGCTGATGCGTGAGCACACAAAGCTCAAGCGCAAGAACTCATACCTTGACTTTGACGATCTTGAACACGAGCTGATAAAGCTGCTGATGAACAGCGACGGCAGTCCGACGCAGTTCTGCAAAACGCTGGGCGGCAGGTACAAGGAAATCCTTGTTGATGAGTATCAGGACACGAATAACATTCAAGATACCCTGTTCAGACTGCTGTCCGGCGGAAGCGGAAATATATTCATGGTCGGCGACCTCAAGCAGAGTATCTATCGATTCAGGAACGCATCTCCTGAGCTGTTTCTGGATAAATATATCAGCTTCGGCAATTCAGACGACAACGGGCATCTGATTAAGCTTTCAAACAACTTTCGAAGCCGTGCCTCTGTGGTTGATACGGTTAACTTTGTATTCCGCCGTATCATGCACGAGAATACGGCAGATATTGAATACACCGAGGACGAATATCTGCACCAAAGTGCTGATTATCCAAATGCTCAGGACGAGTCGGCATACGCAACAGAAATGCTTATGACAGATGTGCTTGAATCAAACACCTACGGCGAGCAAAGCAAGACAGGCAGAATTTCGGCTGCTGACAACAAGCGTGAGCTTGAAGCCGAAACGATAGCCAAACGTATTCTCAAGCTGAAGTATGAGGATAACCTTCAGATAACGGATAAAGAAAGCGGTCAGCTGAGACCGGTCGAGTTCGGTGATATAGTTATACTCTGCCGATCAACCAAAAGCGCGGCGCCGGCATTTGAAAAGGTGTTTTATAAGTACGGCATCCCCCTGAGTTCAAACTCTGAGACAGGATTTTTGGACTCCATCGAGGTTAAAACAGTAATCAGCTTCCTTCAGATAATAGACAATCCTTTGCAGGATATACCTCTTGTTGCAGTTATGCGCTCGCCCATGTTCGGCTTTACCGCAGACGAACTTGCCGAAATCCGCGCCGGGAAAAGAGGCGGACGATTTTACGAGGCGCTTTGCAGCGCAGCGGAAAACGGAGATAAAAAGTCAAATGAATTTATAGAAACTCTGGACGAGCTGCGCCGTAAGTCGGCTTACATGGGCGTTGACGAGCTCATATATACAATATGTAGTGAGCTTGACTACACGGCGGCGGTGTCAGCAATGCCCGGCGGCGAAATACGCAAGGCAAACCTTAAACTGCTGTTCGACCGCGCCTCAGCCTTTGAGAGAACAAGTCTTAAAGGGCTGTTTAACTTTGTTAATTATCTCGAACGTGTAGATGACAGCAAGACCGAGCTGTCACAGGGCAGGACAAACGGTGCGGAGTCATCGGTGAAGATGATTACCATACACAAGTCAAAGGGACTTGAATACCCAGTTGTAATCCTCGCCCACACCTCAGGTTCAAGCTCACAGACCGACACGTTTGTATTCAACGAATATGCCGGTATAGGAATGGGGTATGTTGACACCAAAACCCGAATTAAATATTCAAGTCCTTCGCTTGAGATAATCAAGTATCTGAACAAGAGAGAATCTCTTTCCGAAGAAATACGTCTGCTTTACGTCGCAATGACAAGAGCAAAGGAAAAGCTAATTATCTCGTGTACTAACGAAGGCAGAAGCAGACGGTGGCTGAAACCTCACATCGGAAAAAACGGCGCTGTAGCTCCCGTATTCACCGAATCGACCGACGTATTCCGCGACTGGCTGGTGTTTGCGTTTTTGAGCCACAGGAATGCCGGCGGACTTTTAGAGCTTATGCAGACCGATGTTTCCGAAATAAAACCCGCCGCGGACGGAGGCCTTTTCAGCTTTGAATATATCACAAATCCAGGCAATCCCGAAAGCTCTGACACAGATACACCGGCTGCGGAACCCCCGAAGGAAGATACCAAGCCGGAAGCAATTCCGGATGCGCATATTACCGAGGACGACGTGCGTAAGGTTTTGGATTACAGATATCCTTTTGAGGAGTTCACGCATATTCCGCTGAAGCTGTCAGTAAGCGAGATAAAGGAACGTATGAATTCGTATGAAAGCGATGAGGAGAATGGCGGATATATTCCAAAACACAGCAGTGTTGTGGAAAGAAGTTTTAAAGAGGTCGTTAAGTCCAAAGCGGCTGAGACCGGAACAATAACCCACTTTGTCATGCAGCACATAGACCCTGCCCGAACCGAAAGCATTGATCAGATACAAAGTCAGGTTTCAGAAATGACGGCAAACGGCGTTATTACTGCCGTTCAGGCAGAGGCAGTCGATACCGAGTCGATATATGAGTTCTTTGTCTCCGAGATAGGCAGCCGCATGATAAGGGCGGCAAAATCAAAAGCGTTAAGCCGCGAATTCAAGTTCCTTATCCCTGTACCGGCAAATGAGATATACAAAGAAGTAGTACACAGCATAAATACCGCAGGCGCAGAGCAAAATATTATAGTTCAGGGTATAGTGGACTGCTTCTTCTTTGAGGACGATGAAATAGTTCTTCTGGACTACAAAACTGATAAATGCAGTAAATCAAACGCGGAAAAACATGCGGAAAAATACAGAATTCAAGCCGAATTATACGCCAAAGGACTTGAAATGATATACAACAAACGGGTTAAAGAAAAAATAATCTACTTTATGAAGCCGAGAACCGCAGTGGTTCTGTAATTATACGGAGGAAACATGAAAGGTTTAATTCTATCAATAACAGCCGGTCAGGGACACAACCAAACGGCAATGGTACTGAGCGAGCATTTTAACAAAGTCGGCATAGAGTGCAAATATCTTGATGTATATAAATACATCAATCCTGTACTATCCGACTCTGTCAACCGGCTGTATCTTATGTCAACAAAAAAGATTCCAAAGATATACGGCGGAGTATACCGTATGTGTGAAAAGCGAAACATTCAGGCGGATATAGGAATGCATGGTATCGGCAGACTTACTAATTCTGTTTTGTCACGAAGCCTGATAAAGCTTATCCGAAGCGAAGAGCCCGATTTTATTATATGCACTCACATATTTGCCGCTCTGCTGGTCACTTATATATCATCAATTGAATACATAGGCGCAAAAACTATAGGAATAGTTACGGATTTCACAATACACCCATACTGGGAGGACAGTCTGATGGACTATTATATAACGGCGAGTGAAAGGCTGACTATTCAGGGCGTCAAGAAGGGCTTTCCCGAAAGCAAATTTGTGCCGCTCGGGATTCCAATCTCAACTAAGTTCTGCAAAAAGCTTGACAAGCAGAAGGCGAGGAAACAGCTGGGACTTCCGGACAAGCGTACAATTCTTGTTATGAGCGGAAGCATGGGCTTTGGCAATGTAATAAGCGAGATCTCAGAGCTGGATAAACTTGATTTGGACTTTCAGATAGTCTCAATATGCGGCAACAACAAAAAGCTACGGAATAAAATCGATAAATTAAAACTTAAAAAAGCTATATTCAATTACGGATTTGTAGACAACGTAGACATCTTTATGGACGCATGCGACTGCATTATCACAAAGCCGGGCGGACTGACGACGAGCGAGGCTCTGGCAAAGCAGATACCCATGCTGATTAACAATCCTATTCCCGGTCAGGAGGACAGAAATGTTGAGTTTTTGCTCAATGCCGGCGCTGCCATGAAGATAAGCAGCACAACACCTATTGACGAAGCAGTGTATCAGTTATTCCTGGACAATAATCAGACCAAAAACATGAAAGCGTCAATGAAGCTTCTCGCAAAGCCTAACGCAACAACCGATTTGGTTGAGTTTGTACAAAAAATCTGCGATAAAAAATTTAATCCGTAAACACCCGCAGGGGAGCGGCTGCTCCCCTGCATATTTATTTAGTTCTGTCTTCCTACCTTAGGGGTTGGGGTGTGCTTTGCCGAAGCTCCGTCTGAGCTTTCGGAGTTATTCACTGAACCCGACGAATTCTTTTCACTTGTATTATCCTCATCGTCTGAGCTCTCGTCCGAATCCGAATTATCCTCATCATCGCTTGACGCTGACGACTTCTTTGGATTGGGTGAAGGACTTGCTTCGGCTTCTTCATCAGAGTCATCGTCTTTGCTGTCTGACTTCTTATCCGAATCAATCATTACCGGAGAGCTTGTGTCCGCTGAACGAACATACAGCTTGGAATCACGGAAGTCCAGAATTGCATGTTCATATTTCGAGAGGTTTTCGTTTATTACCGACGCAACAAATTTCGCCTTATACTCAAAGTCGTCAAAGCCTCCGAACAGTATTTCAAGTCTGTCTTCGATATAGACCTTCACATCAGTTGGATTTTCCACATCAATCTTTGTAGCACGCTTCAGCAGGCCTGAGTTATTAAGCGAATTAAGAACTCCAAGGACAGACTCCAGCTTGCCCTCATCATCACTTTTTATCCTTCTGCCCTCCTCAAACGTGCGCAAGTTTACGCCATAGACAACCGGCGCACAGTATATTATTCTGCCGCCGTCGGTTTTCGGCAGTTCATCATACTTTATATCAGCTGGATTTTCGGGAATTTTAACCGCAGGTGTTGACTCAGGCGAAGCGGATTCTGATGCAGGTGCGGAATCATCTACGAAATATCTGTTTCCGTCATCGTCAAACTCATAATGTCCGCCGTTAATCTTATATATAGGGTCGCCGTCGTCGTCATAGCCCCAAATTAAATCGTCTTCCTCTGTTTCCTCTTTCGGTTCGGGGGTCGCTGTCGGTTCAGGCTCCTCGGGCGAAATTTTTGAACTTACTATTTGCTCAGCATCATCGGAGCTTAAAACGACTTCTATCACGCTTCCCGACAAATCCGTCAGAACAAGCTGTGAACCAACGCTGAAATATGCGGACGGCTGCTCCTCTGTGACAATAATCCGCACAGTATTCGGAAGGCTGCGTTTTATCTCGGCATCAACCACAAACTCCATGTCCTCAACATTATCCTTGGCTTCGCCAAGACCCGTCAGAAAAATATTCTTTCCTGTCTGAACTGCGGCGGTTTTTATTAACGCCTCTGAACTGATATTATCGTTACCCTCACAGACCACGTTTTGAATATTAAAGGTCGGAGCCATCAGCAGAAAACACAAAGACGCGGCCGCCAACACGATAATTCCAAGAATTGACGCGCTGATTATCCTTCGTACAAAAAGCCTCCGCTGCCGCCTTTTTGCGTATTCCTCACGGCTCAGTTTTCTCTGTCTTTGCATATTTTTCACTCCTATATTTATCTAAGTCGTATAATAATTATATTAATTAAGCTATATAAGCTTCAGGTCAATATCCGCGCCAAGGCTTTTGAAGTCCGAAACCACATCAACATAACCTCGCTCAATATGCCCGATTCCGCTTATGCGTGTATTTCCGTCAGCAATAAGTCCTGCAATAGCCATTGCGGCGCCGCCGCGCAGATCAAACGCCTCAACAGACGCACCGCTCAAACAGTCCACTCCTCTGACTGTTGCCTGGCACTGATTGACATCAATATCGGCGCCCATACGGCAAAGCTCCGCTGCTTGCCTGAAGCGGTTTTCAAAAATAGATTCGACAAATACCGTTGTTCCCTTTGCCACGGACGAGACAGCCATAAACTGCGGCTGAGCGTCTGTCGGAAATCCCGGATAATAAAGCGTTTTTATCTTCTTAGCTGCAACGGGACGCCCGTTCATGCTGACGCAAATTCCGTCATCCATGCACTCTATCTCTGCACCCATATCACGAAGCACAAAACTGCACATAGCGGTATGCTCCGGATTGACCTTGCGCAGCAGGATTTTGCCGCCGCAGCCGACCGCCGCAGCCATGTACGTAACCGCCACTATTCTGTCCGGCATAATCTCAAAATCTGCGCCGTGAAGCTCACTTACGCCGCTTATGACAATTGTATCAGTACCGGCGCCTTTCACGTTGCCGCCCATTGCGTTGATGAAGTTTTGCAGATCTACTATCTCCGGTTCTCTTGCCGCATTGCGGATAACAGTCTCGCCCTCTGACTTTGCCATCAGCAAAATAATATTTTCGGTTGCGCCCACGCTCGGACAAATCAAGGAAACAGAACCGGGTTTGAGCCTATCCCTTATACGGCAATGTATAACGCCGCGGCTGTCCTCAACCTCCACGCCCAGCTTTTTGAACGCTTTAAGATGCAAGTCTATCGGTCTTGCGCCCAGAGCGCAGCCGCCGGGGTATCCGACATGCGCCTCACCGGTACGGCACAGCATCGCGCCGAGAAATAAAATCGACGAACGCATTCTGTGCATCATATCCGCTGAAATGGTATCACCGAAAAGGCTTTCGGCAGACACCTCAGCCATCGCTTCTTCACGGCTTATAGTGCACCTTGCTCCAAGCTCTTCAAGAATTTCTAACGTATTATGTACATCCGACAAGTACGGGCAGTTTATAAGGCGGCAAGTGCCTTTATCACACAAACCGCACGCCGTCAGACACGGCAATGCGGAATTTTTGGAACCCTGAACCGTTACTTCTCCGACAAGTTTTCTTTTGCCGTTAATTGACAATACGGCGTCACTCAAAACAATCCCTCCAACGGTCAGACATAAAATATTTTTCATAATATCTTATGCTGTACTGTCTAAGATTGTTACTTGAGCCAATATACTCTGCGACCCGCCGAATTCGGCAATTATCTGTCCACGGCGGGTCCTGAAATATTATTTAATTTATGATTTTCTGCTGAGAGAAACAAGACGCTTTGCCTCACGGTAAATCTCGTCTGTTGCAGAAGTTGTTCCGATACTCTTTGATGCCTTTTTCATTGCAATCAGTCTCTGCTTATCGTCAACAAGCTCACTGACCGCATTTTTAAGGGTCTCCGGCGAGAAATCCTTTTCAAGAATAACCTTTGCAGCGCCTGCGTTTTCAAGCTCACGCGCATTATGCTCCTGATGGTTTGCCGTCACATAAGGCGAAGGCACCAAAACAGCAGGCTTGCCGAGCGCAGTAAGCTCGCTCAGCGTACTTGCTCCGGCTCTTGAAACGACCAAATCTGCTGCGGACATAACAACGTCCATGTCATAAATATATTCGCAGACCTCTACATCGCCGTGCTTATTAAGGTCAAAGCCGTTCTTTTTAAATCTGTCCATAACCGCATCATACTGAAAGAACTTTCCCGTTCCCATCATTATACGGTATTTTTTCAATTCGCCTACCTCGCAAATCCAGTCCACAACGGCAGTATTAAAATCTCTCGCACCCAGACTTCCGCCGAAGAAAACGATAAACGGCCGCTCGTCAAGCTTCAAAATCCTTCTAGCCTCAAACTCACCGGTCGATAAAATCGATGGACGTACCGGGTTACCGGTATGAATAATCTTGTTGTACTTTTTCAAATACTGCTTTGCCGCCGCAGAGCCGAGGGCAACAACATCAACGCACCCCGACAGAATTCTTGTCGTCACCCCGGGATATGCGTTCGACTCATGAATAAGTGTCGGTATATTCAGCTTTGCCGCCGCATATAGCACCGGACCCGAAACATAACCGCCCGTTCCGATAACAATGTCGGGTTTAAACTCACGGATAATCCGTTTTGAGTCGATTATACTCTTCGGAAGCTCGAATATATTCTTAAAATTCTGTAGATTAAGCTTTCGCTCAAAGCCGTGAATTTTAATCAGCGACAGCTTATGTCCAAGCCGCGGTATAAGCTCGGCTTCAAGGCCTTCCTCTGTTCCGACAAAGGCGATTTCGCTTTCTTCTCTTTCGGATATGTAATTTGCAATGGCAAGCGCAGGATTTATATGCCCCGCCGTACCACCGCCTGCGAATAAAATCCTCATAACTCAAATCATCCTAATCTATTATCATGCAAATCTGTTCAATTTAGGCGCTCCTGCCGCGAGACGTTAAGCACAAGCCCGATTTCCGCAAGAGTAAACGTAAGCGCTGTACCGCCGTAGCTGAAAAACGGAAGCGGCATACCCGTAACCGGCAGCGATGCCGTTACAACGCCAATATTTATAACTGCTTGTATTCCGATCAGCGCCACAACTCCCATTACGATGAGCCTTCCGAGTAAGTCCGGAGCTTTAAGCGCAATCCTTATGCCCCTGTAAACCAAATACGCAAACAAAACTATTACGATTATTGCGCCTATCCAACCAAGCTCCTCTGCGAGAACCGAAAAAATAAAGTCATTATGCGGTTCGGGAAGAGACATAAACTTCTGACGGCTCTTTCCGAAGCCAACGCCGAAAATTCCGCCGGAACCGATTGCATACAGCGACTGAACTATCTGCCAGCCGGCTCCCTGCTTATCTGCAAACGGGTCAAGGAATGACAATATTCTTGTTAATCTGTACGGCTCTATTGCAATCATTACAACTCCTATAACAGCAACAGGAACTGCCAGAATTCCGAAATGCTTAAGCTTTGCGCCGGCAACGAACATCATCGTAACCGTTGTGAAGCCGACAAGTATAGTTGCACTGAAATGCGGTTCCATCATCAGTAGAACTGCGACAAACGCCAAAATCAGCAGGCATGGACAGAATCCTCTGAAAAACTTGCCGAGATACTTCTGGTTGCTGTCGAGATAATATGCAACGACAATAATCATCGCAAATTTCATAAGCTCCGATGGCTGAAATCCGAAAACCCAGCGCGTTGCGCCGTTTGTGGTTGTGCCGACACCGGGAATTAATACCAATATGAGAAGCACAAGACCAATGCCGTATACAATAGGCGAAAACCGCACCAAAACGTGGTAGTCAACAACCATGCAGGCAACCATCGCCACAAGTCCCATAACAAGACCGCCGAGCTGACCCTTTACAAAATACAGACTGTCACCCGTACTTGCATATGAACGCGAGCTGCTGGCGCTGTACAGCATCACCAGTCCAAACGCTACAAGAATAATCGTTGTAAACAGGAACTGATAGTCAAACGCTCCGTATCTGATTTTAATTCCGCCTATATTCAGAATATTCTTTACATTATACTTTACTCTTTTCTGAACTGAGCCGTACTCTTCGCCGGCGGTCTCGTCTCCGCTTCTCTCATGAGTTATGCTGCGGTATCTTGCGGCTTCGGTTTTTCTTCCGCTTCGTCCGCGAGCCGAGGAAAGCCTATTGTCTTGTCCTGCTGTACGCCTTCTGCGCTGAGTCCCGTTAGTTCTGTTCATTCTGTTTTCTTCAGATGACGCCAATACAACCGCCTCCTCTCAAATATCTGTAAATCCCAGGTTTAAAAACTATTACTTAAAATACAGCATAAGTGCGCAAAGCACAGCAGTAACAGCTGTGAACACACACACAATCTTAACTTCACTCCAGCCGCACATCTCAAAATGATGATGTATTGGCGACATTTTAAATATACGCTTGCCGGTGAGCTTATATGATGTAACCTGCATAATAACAGACAGTGTTTCAACAACATAAACAAGACCGACGATAAGCAAAGTCAAGGGCTGTCTCAGCATAATTGCAAGTCCGCACACCGCACCGCCGAGAAACAGCGAACCGGTATCGCCCATAAACACCTTTGCAGGTTTGTGGTTATAAAATAAAAATCCCGCCAAAGCTCCGACAACTGTTGACGAAAACAACAGCATTGCCGGATTGGACAAAATGTTTGACATAATCAAATAGTATAATGCAACAACAATAGTGATTGAAGTTGCCAGTCCGTCAAGACCGTCGGTCAGATTGACACTGTTGACCGTGGCAAGCATAACAAATATAACAAACGGTATATAGAACCAGCCAAGATCAAGATCAATATCTGTAAACGGCAAATCAATTACCGTACCTGTACCGCCGCCGACAGCAACGAGAGTTGCAAAAACCAGCGCAACCAAAAACTGTAGGCTGAACTTCTGCGCCGCCGTAAGTCCCAGATTACGCTTTTTCACAACCTTTATATAGTCGTCAATAAATCCGATAACGCCGAATGCAAGTGATAACAGGAACACAAGCAGCAGGTCAATCAGATTTCCAAGCGGCAGCTTTAAGACCGCTCCGGCGGCAACCGATATTATCAGCATTACCGCTATACTCACTATAAAGATAATACCGCCCATTGTAGGCGTTCCGGATTTTGCAGCGTGCCAGGCAGGTCCTTCTTCACGGATTTCCTGACCGAACTTAAGCCGTCTCAGCATGGGTATAAAGACTGCGCCCAAAACCAAGGACACAGCAAGCGCTCCTATTCCTCCGATAAAATTTAACATAACAAACCTCCTCGTCGTCGCAACACACTGCGCTCAATCGCTTTTTTGCAAGCAAAAAAACTCATACGCTCCGTGGTTGCTCCTCTCAACTCAATGTAGGGGCGGCTATTAGCCGCCCGCAGGCGGATACTATCCACCCCTACAGTTACTGCTATTCTCACATTTCCAGTGCTGAGGCAATCTCTTCAAGGTGCATACCGCGCGAGCCTTTTATCCAGACTACATCGCCCTTTTTAATAATATTGTGCAGCTTTGCTATTGCGGACGCATTATCATCAAACACATATATATCACTCGGATTCATGCCGTTTTCTTCTGCGCTTTTTGCAATATACTTTGCCATCTCGCCTATAGTGATAAGGCAGTCGATATTCTTCTCGGCGCACATCTGACCCACCTTGCGATGCTGAAGCTCAGACATCTCGCCAAGCTCAAGCATATCCGCAAGACAAGCAACGCGGCGTGCCTGAGCGCCCTTTTCATGCGCGGTCAGCACAAGAACGTCCATGCCCGATTCCATGGAATCCGGACAAGCATTATAGCAGTCATTAATCACTGTATAATCATCATATTCCTTCTTAACCTGTCTCAGTCCCTCAGGTCTGAAATCATGCACACCTTTAATCATACTCTCGATTTTGATATTATATTTATAGCCCACAAGTATCGCCGCAAGCGCATTATATATATGGTGTATTCCGGGGACGTTGGTTTCAAACTTATAGTCACGTCCGTCAATCCTAACCTCAAACTCACTGCCGCAGGAATACAGCTTGATATTTTTTGCAATAACATCGCATGACTTATTCTCAATACCAAAATACAGCGTTTCATAGTCAAGGTCGCCGTTTTTTGCCCAAAGCAAGTCATCGTCGCCGTTGAGAATAACTGTTCCGTCAAGTGGCAGACCTTCGAGTATTTCAAGCTTTGCCTTGCAAATTCCCTCACGACTGCCCAAATTCTCCATATGTGACACACCGATATTGGTAATAACCGCTGTATCGGGCTTTGTGATATTTGTCAATCTCGAAATTTCGCCGAAATCACTCATTCCCATCTCAATAACCGCGGCCTCTGTATCATCGGTAAGTCTGAAAAGAGTAAGCGGAACACCGACCTCATTGTTATAATTCCCCTCGGTCTTGAGCGTGTTGTATTCCTGATTCAAGACAGATGCAATCATTCCCTTTGTCGAAGTTTTTCCTACGCTGCCGGTTATTCCGACAACCGGTATATTGAACTGTGCACGATAATATTCGGCAATATCGCGAAGCGCCTTAAAGGTGTCGTCCACCGCAACATACGGCAGAGCACCGAAATCACCTTCGTCACGGTTGACAACGCAGCACACCGCACCGCGCTCAACGGCTCTCTCTACAAACCGGTGTCCGTTGTTATTCTCGCCGCACAGCGCGATAAATACTGTTCCTTCATCAACTTCACGGTCATCTCTTACCACGTTTTTCACGATTTCATCACCGCTTAAGTTATGTATCGTGCCGTCTGTGACCTCCGCAAGGGTGTTTATATTCATACACCATTTCATAATACTCTCTCCTTAACAAACATAATAGCCATAGGCAGGGGCGGCGTGCGGCCGCCTTGTGCGCATCACAACTATCCTTCACTGCTGTAATCATAACAGCCGAGAAGCTTCTGGACTATCTCACGCTCGTCGAACTGAATTGTATCACGTCCGAGAACCTGATATGTTTCATGTCCTTTTCCTGCAAGTAATATTATATCATCTTTTTGAGCATGGTCAAGTGCATATTCTATTGCTTCAAATCTGTTTACAATAACTTTGTATTCGCAGTCTGTCTGTTTTATACCTTCGACAACCTGTTCAATAATTTTTTCCGGATCCTCGGTTCTTGGATTATCACTTGTAACAACACAGAAATCGGATAACTCTCCGGCGATTTTTCCCATGATAGGTCTCTTGGTTGCGTCTCTGTCGCCGCCGCAGCCGAACAAGGTAACCACCCTGCCCTGTGCAAAGCCGCGAATGGCGTTTATTACATTAAGCAGACCGTCAGGTGTATGGGCATAGTCGATAATAACCGTATAGTTCGTTCCGGGAGTATCAACTATCTCTATTCTTCCCTTTACGCCGCTTGCGCTGTGGATACCTTCAACAACCTCTTTCAGCGAAAAGCCGCATTCAAGACAGCAGCCTATTGCGGTCATTGCATTGTATACCGAAAACTCGCCGGGAATTCCGAGCCGAACCTTTTCGGTTTCGCCTTCAAAGCTCAGGTCAAATTCCACCCCGCTCTGCTTAAGCGCAATATTTGTCGCCTTAAGCCTGCATTCGCCCTTTATTCCATATGTTACTATATCATCACATTTTGCTCTGTTTAAAAGGAACTCGCTTCGGCTGTCGTCGATGTTTATAACGCCGCGGTCACATATATCAAACAAAATACTTTTGGCTTTTAGATATTCGTCCATCGTCTTATGAAAATCCAGGTGATCCTGAGTAATGTTTGTGAATGCTCCGACATCAAATCTGCATGCGGTAACGCGGTCAAGTGCAAGAGCGTGCGATGAAACCTCCATGACAACGTAGTCAGCGTCATGAGCTGCTATATTGTCAAACAACTGCATGAGTTCAAGCGAATCGGGAGTCGTTCTTGAAGTAGGTATAACCAAATCGCCGATCATGTTCTGATTTGTTCCGATGAGACCGACCTTCTTGCCCATGTGTTCAAGGATCGCCTTTATTAAATATGTCGTAGTCGTCTTTCCGTTTGTGCCGGTTATACCTATAAGCTTAAACTTTTTGAACGGATAACCGTAGTATGCCGCGGCAATATGAGCCATCGCCTTTCTGGTATTGTCAACCACAACACACGGCACACCTACCGTCGGAAGAGCATGTTCCGCAATAACCGCAACGGCACCGTTTTCGACAGCCGCCTTTGCGTACTTGTGACCGTCTGCCTCATAGCCGGTTATACAAATAAACAGGCTGCCGGGCTTAACCTTTCTTGAATCACAGGCAATGTCGGTAATTTTCATTCTGCCTGCACCGTTCATATCTCTGACAGTAACATCTTTTAATAATTCGGATAGTATCATAAGTTTCCCTCCGTTCATCTAATCGTTGGTGGTTTCGGACTCGTCATATCTGAAATTAAGCGTCACAACCGTACCCGGTTCAACCATCGTTCCTTCAACGGGCGACTGTCCGATACACGTTGCATTCTTTCCGGATTTTGAAACGCCCTTTATCATGGCGTTCAGTCCGTCATTAACAAGAGAAGCATTTGCCTCAGCCGGCGTCTGTCCGATAACGCTCGGCACGGCAATCGAACGCGTTGCCTGCTCGCCCTCGGTATAAATAACAATCGTTGAGCCCTGAGGCGCCTTAGTATGAGCCTTCGGTATCTGGTCAACGATAACATCCGAAGTGCCGCTGATTTTCACACCAAAGCCCTGTTCGTCAAGCACGATTCCTGCGTCAGCTTTTGACATTCCGCTCACGTCCGGAACCTCAATATCCACATATTCTTCCTCGTCCGAGGTGTATCTCGGTTCAACTCCGAGGTATTGCAGCGTCTCGCCCAGGATATCTCTGACAACAGGCGCTGCAATCGTACCGCCGTAATATGAATCGCCGTTCGGCTCGTCGAGTATAACCAGGCAAACCACCTGCGGGTCGTCCGCCGGCGCAAATCCTATGAAGGACGCAACATACTTATTCTGTCCTCTCGGAATTTTTTCCGACGTACCGGTCTTTCCGGCAATTCTGTAACCGGCAAGATATGCGTTCTTACCGCCGCCCTGCGATACGACAGATTCAAGTATCTCACACATTTTTTTGCTTGTATCCTCTGATATAACCTGTCTGACAATCTCAGGCTGTACGTCTTCGACAATGCCCATGTCAGAATTCACAATCTGCTTCACAAGATGCGGCTTCATGAGTGTTCCGCCGTTCGCTATAGCGCTCACCGCCGCTACCATTTGCAGCGGAGTAACGGTAATAGACTGACCGAATGACGAAGTCGCAAGGTCGACGTCCGTCATGCTGTCTTTGGTAAAGCCAAAGCCTGCCGTTTCACCGGGCATTTCAATGCCCGTCTTTTTGAAAAAGCCAAAGGCGTTCACACCGTCAATAAACCGTTCTTTTCCTATCTTTTGACCAATTTGAATAAATGCTGGGTTGCACGAATTCTGAGCCGCCTCCGCAAAGGTCTGAGTGCCGTGTCCGGAGGTGTTGGCACACTTTATTGTTCTGTCTGCGACCGTATACGAACCGCCGCACGAAAACGTATCCTCAAGCGTACACGCTCCTGTATCAAGAGCAATAGACGCAGTGACCGACTTGAAAGTCGAACCCGGCTCGTACGAATCAACAACCGCCTTATTACGTCTGACAACCTGCATTGCCTCGCTTAATTTATCATTATACTCCTGCCCGGACAAATTTTCAAGTTCTTCTTTTATTCCGGGATACTTTTCCTCTATTGCATCAGTTATCTCAAACGGCTCGTTCAGGTTATAATCCGGTTCTGCGCACATAGCCAGAATTTCACCCGTCTTAACATTCATCACTATCGCCGCAGCTCCCTCGGCTACCTTGTTGTCGGCTGCTGCCGCTTCAAGGTTTTTCTGAACATAGCTTTGTATTGTCTCGTCAATGGTAAGTACGACACTATTTCCGTCCTGAGCTGCAATATAGTTTTCATAGCCGTTGTTTCCCTCTATTCCGGTCGACTTCTGCGCCGAAACAACTCTGCCGGGTACACCGCTCAGCTCGTCGTCATATATACTCTCGACACCTTCAAGTCCCTGATTGTCCGTACCGCAGAACCCTATTACCTGTGCAGCCAGATTATTGTACGTATAATACCTCTTTACGTCCTCGGTAAAGGCAATACCGCTGAGCTTTGTCTCGTTTACGTATTCCCTAAGCTCGTCTGCAACGGATTTTTCAACCTTTTTCTTTAGTGTTTCGCTCTGGATTTTTTTTGAGATTTTATCCTTGACTGTGTCCTTATCAAGGTCAAGAATTTCGGCAATTCTTGACGCTACATTGTCAACGGTCAGCTTGTTATGTTCGATTGAGGCCCTTAATGTTTCAGGTGTAATACTGATAGTCTCGACCGTTATATTCGAAGCCAGAACCTTATAGTTTCTGTCATAAATATTTCCGCGCTTTGCACTGATAGCATTATCGCTCGTCTGCTGGTCAAGCGCCTGTCTGGACAAGTCCTTTCCCCGAACTATCTGTACCCAGCCCACTCGCACCGCCAGAGCGGCAAACACACATATAAACGCAACCAGAATTATTATCGGTCTTTTGGCAGGGTTTGCGCCGCCTTTTTTTCTTTTGTGATTGCTAAAATTGCTCGCCATTGCCATTCCTCCAAAAATCACAACAAGGCGACCGAGTTATTCAGGCCGCCACATCCCTACGGTAGTGTATTCGGTTAATCACAATTATAGAACCCCAAAGCCGAATTTCACCGCTCTTTTTTATTTTTAATTAAATACTATTTACCCGATTTTACCACTTCGTCACGGTTGCCCATATCAATGTAGAACACCTGCGAAGAATCCGGGGCAATCATGCCAAGCTCATTCTTTGCAACGGATTCAAGATTTCCGAGCTCGACCGACTTGTCTATACTGGATTGTATGCTCTCGTTTGTAACTAAAATTCCGTTATACTCTGAGTTCAGCTTATCAATTTCCTGGTTCATTCCGAAAATTGCTGTCTGTCTGTATATCATGGAAATACACATCAGGAATAATACCGCTATTCCGATTATATAATAAACTCTCGATTTTGCCTTCTTTCCGGCAATCGCTCTCTCCTCACGTGACATACGGCGTATCAGCGATTCAGCTTCTTTAACCACCGGCGTCTTTGTCTGCGGATTTGCATCAGCCGCAGCAGAACGCCTGATTCCGGAAAGCTCGTCCGTCGCAGTAAATCTCGGTCTTGAATAAGCAACTGCAGATGTATTTCCATACATTGTATTACTGTAATACAAGCCTGATGGATGCGTTGCAGCACGGTCATTATATCTTCCTGACGTACTCGTGTAATATCCGTCTCTCTGCGAAGCCGTGCGCTGTCTTGCCGCAAAATTTGTATTATTATATCTATAGTCTGAGTTCATTACCCGCGAGCTTGTACTGCTGTGTGCAGCAGATGTGCGGCTCTTATAGCCGCTGTTTCTTCCGTATGGCGAAGTGCTGCGTTTTATGTTCTGGTTTCTGCGGCTTTGGCTTAATGCCGTCTGTCTGTTATATCTGCCGGTTCTTTGTTTTGTTGCTTGTGCAGGCACTTAACCATCCCTTTCTTAATTATATCTATACTTATTACTATTTGTCAATTCTTAATTTTAGCTTAGCTTCTCAACAATCCTTAATTTGGCGCTGTGAGCTCTGTTGTTATATTCAAGTTCCGTTTCGTCCGCCGTAATCGGCTTTCTGTTAATCAACTTAACCCTCGGCTTATGTCCGCACACACAGACCGGGAACTCCTTTGGGCATATACAGCCCTGTGACAGCTCCTTAAATACGTTCTTCACTATTCTGTCCTCAAGTGAATGGAAGGTTATCACAGCCAAAACACCGCCGGGCTTTAGTACGTCGACAAAATCCGAAACCGCCTTATCAAGACCGTCAAGCTCATGATTGACCTCGATGCGGATCGCCTGAAAGCTGCGTTTTGCCGGGTGCTTGTCCCCGTACCGCTTTTTGGGCGGAAACGACTTTTTTATAATCTCGCTCAGCTCAAAGGTTGTCTCAATCGGCTTTTGTTCACGCGCGCGGACAATATTTGAGGCTATCTTCGCCGCATTATTTTCCTCGCCGTATTTAAACAATATCTGCCGAAGCTCTGCCTCGCCGTATGTGTTTACCACCGTATAAGCGTCAAGCTCATCGTCACGGTTCATACGCATATCAAGCCTTGCGTTTGAATTGTAGCTGAAGCCTCTTTCTCCGTTATCAAGCTGCGGCGACGAGACGCCGAGATCAAGTATAGCGCCGTCAACACCTCCGGCTTCAATTCCAAGGCCGGACAAAACACTTTTTACATCAAAAAAGTTGGCGTGTACGGTCTTTATATTACATGCGTACTTTCTTAGCCTTTCGCCCGCTGCCGACAAAGCCGCAGCGTCACGGTCTATACCGATTAATGTACCGTCACCGCTGAGCCTTTCGCAAATCAGCGCCGAATGTCCGCCGCCGCCGAGTGTTCCGTCTACATAAACGCCGCCCGGCCGAACCTTTAACGCATCAACACTCTCATTTAACAAAACGGAAATATGATTGAAACCGAAACTTGTATTTTCAGACATACCGGGCAGATTTCTCCTTTTGATTTAATATTAAAGTCCGTATTTTTGCATTGTTTCTTCGAGATTCTCTGCTTTGAACTCATCGCCCTCGAAGTATTCCTCCCACTGGTCACGATTCCATATTTCGATATATGTGTACGTGCCTACAACGGCGATTTCCTTCTGGAGATTTAAATACTTTCTGAGATTAGGCGGTATAACCACTCTACCCTGCGTGTCAAGCTCACATTCACTCGAACCTGACGAAAAGAATCTGAGCAGCTTAATGTCCTCCTGCCTTGTCTTTTCAAGGAACTTAGTCCATTCTTCCGCAGGATAAATGGCAATACATCTGATGCCCTTTGCCACAACAAAGGTCTGACCGAGGTCGGCTCTGAACTTGGCAGGGATATTGACTCTGCCCTTTGCATCAACAGTCTGCATATATTCACCTATAAGCATCAGCGCCGCCTCCTTTCAAAATCACTGCCACTTGACATGCTGATTATAATCTTCACCACTTTTGAGCCAAATTGATACACTTTGATACATTTCGCTCCACTACAGATATATTCTACTACAACAGCCAATAATATGCAAGCCCTTTTTTGAAAAACTTTTGAAAATGATAATAAAGTCGTAATTTGTCCTTAACAATGTTTTAACACTATCGAAAAATCCGAATATCTTGTATTTTAAATAAATAAGATGTACAAGATATTGAAACATAAAGTATGGCAAATATTTGGGAAAATGCTTAAAAAATGAAGTTTGGAGGCGAATTTTATGATGAACTATATTTGGGGCGGAATGATAATTGTGTCCCTGATTGTGTCTGTTTTCACCGGGAGAGTGGAGCAAACCGCAGCAGCGGCAGTGAGCGGAGCCGGAGAGGCGGTAAACCTGACGATGTCGCTCATGGGAATAATGTGTCTGTGGACAGGGATTTCAAAGATAGGTGAGGACGGCGGGCTTGTGCGGCTGATTTCAAAGGCGCTCAGGCCGGTGCTTCGGCTTATATTCCCCAAGCTCGACCCAAACTCAAAGGGCTTTGGCGGAATAGTCATGAATGTTGTCGCAAACCTCTTGGGCATGGGAAACGCCGCAACGCCGCTAGGAATAAAAGCTGTCACCGAGCTGTGGAATGCGAACGGCAAGAAATCCACGGCAACCGATGAGATGTGCATGTTTGTTGTACTGAATACCGCCTCGCTGCAGCTGATCCCCTCGACGCTTATCTCACTGCGGCAGAGCTTTGGGTCTGCCGCACCGGGAGAGGTAATACTTCCGATATGGATATGCGAAATATGCGCGCTTACTGCCGGAATACTTATGGCAAAGCTGCTGGCAGGAACAGAAAAGAGGCTTAATCCATGCAGATAATCTCAACATTTGCAGTTCCGGCGTTTATATTTATATTCTTGATTTCGGGCTTCATCAGCCGCATTGACGTATATGACAGCTTTGTAAGCGGCGCAAAGTCCGGACTTAACGCCACATTCAATATTATTCCGGCGCTTATCGGACTTATGGTCGGCATCGCCATGTTCCGTGAAAGCGGCTGTCTTGACCTGCTCTCTAAAGCGCTGAGTCCGCTGACAAGCCTGATACATATGCCGTCTGAAATAGTACCGCTCGCACTTCTGCGCCCTGTGTCGGGCAGCGCTTCTATAGCTATTGTTAACGATATATTCAAAAATCTTGGCCCCGACTCACTCCAAGGCAAAATCGCCTCAATAATGATGGGTTCAACCGAAACGACCATTTACACGATTGCCGTATACTTCGGAAGCGTAGGCATAAAGAACATACGATACACTCTGTTTGCCGCGCTGACTGCCGACCTGTGCGGAATTATTATGTCGGTACTCATCGGCTCAATTATATAAAATGTTTTGTACAATACTAAAGGGGACGGCATCTCAGCCGTCCCCCCGCGGGGTTATATTCAAAGATTGCATATAAATTATAGTTTATATGAGTAAACCGCAACTCGGCGGTTTAATGCGAGCATCGGTAGGCGGACGAAGTCCGCACGTTAGGCGAGCAGTCCCCTC
>CAJKEB010000011.1 GCA_905198865.1 uncultured Eubacteriales bacterium | reverse complement strand
TTGTGAAAAGCGGAACTGGGTCTGGCTTTATTAAGTTAAACTATAATTTATATTACAAAAACAATGTGCTGCTGCGTTAATAATCGCAGCAGCACATTTATAAATAATCATCTGTGATAGTAAAAATGCCCGGTCAAATTATGCAAAAGGATTCTCGGTCGGATATCTTACGCCCTTAGGCTGATTATAGCCGATTTCTTCAACCGGAACGCCCAAATATTTAAATACTTCATAAAGAGCTTTTCCGTGGTGGCCGAATGCAACTGCACCGTGGTGCGGATAGTTCTTCTCAATAAGTACGTGACGGTAGAAACGTCCCATTTCAGGAATAGCAAATACACCGATTGAACCGAATGAACGTGTTGCAACAGGCAGAACTTCGCCGTTAGCTATATAGCCTCTAATCTTGCAGTCGGATGTGCTCTGGAGACGGAAGAAAGTAATATTTCCAGGAGCAATATCGCCCTCAAGTGTTCCGTTTGTAACCTCAACAGGGAGACTTCTTGCCATAATCTTCTGATACTTCATTGAGCAAGAGGCAAGCTTTGAAGAGCATGTGTTACCGCAGTGGAAGCCCATGAATGTATCGTGATGTGTGTAGTCAAATTTGCCCTTGATATCCTGCTCGAACATATCGGCCGGAACTGAATTGTTGATATCAAGAAGTGTAACAGCGTCTCCGCTTACACATGTACCAATATACTCACTCAGACAGCCATAAATATCAACCTCGCAAGATACAGGAATTCCTCTGCCTGTAAGACGGCTGTTTACGTAACACGGTACAAAGCCGAACTGAGTCTGGAATGCCGGCCAGCACTTACCTGCGATTGCAACATACTGCTTTGAACCCTTATGAGCTTCGATCCAGTCAAGGAGTGTGAGTTCATACTGAGCTAACTTCGGTAAAACTTCAGGCTTCATGTTACCCTTGCCAAGTTCCTTTTCCATGTCGGCAACAACTTCCGGGATTCTTGAATCGTCTGCGTGCTTATTGAAGGCTTCGAACAAATCAAGTTCCGAGTTTTCTTCAATTTCAACGCCGAGCTTATAAAGCTGTGCGATAGGTGCATTACAAGCCATGAAGTTGAGCGGACGAGGACCGAAAGAAATAATCTTGAGATCCTTAAGACCGATTATTGCCCTTGCAACAGGTATAAACTCATTAATCATCTTAGCACATTCTTCAGCAGTGCCTACAGGATACTCAGGTATATAGGCATTAACGCCTCTGAGTTTAAGATTGTAGCTTGCATTAAGCATACCGCAATATGCGTCACCTCTGTCGTCAGAGAGGCATCCGATGCTTTCCTCAGCGGCAGCAACGAACATTTTAGGGCCGTCAAACTGCTGAGCTAACATTGTTTCTGAAATTTCAGGGCCAAAGTTTCCAAGATAAACGCACAGAGCGTTACAGCCGTGTTCCTTGATATCCGCAAGAGCCTGCTTCATATGTATTTCACTTTCAACGATACATATCGGGCATTCATAGATATCGTCAGCATTGAATTGCTCTTTATAAGCCTTTATAAGAGCCTCTCTTCTCGTAACAGAAAGAGATTCGGGGAAACAGTCGCGGCTGACAGCGACAACTCCCAGTTTAACTTTTGGAATGTTATTAAACATTTTATGTTACCTCCAATAAATATATTTTATTTGGCGAAAAATCGCCTTTTCAATATTTTTTTCTTTGAGATATGTGAAGTGAATAAAATTTCCAAATTCACAAGTATATTTTAATATAAAATTTGGGATTCGTCAATATGAATTTTGGTATTTATAATAAAATTAAATAGTTATCTGAGTTTTATTATAAATGCGACAAGTAAGATAAGAAATAATAAGATAAGAATATAAAAAATGTAACAAAATTGTGAATTGTACACAAAAAGTGTTGCATTTCCAAAATTTTTAGGTTATAATAACAAATAATAGAATGTTAACGGTATGGACTAATTTAAATTTTACAGGGGGTGTCAGATGTGCAGGGAAGAGTATTTCAAAATACACTTGTACAACTAAAAAAAGAGGTTCAGAGAACATTAGGAGTTATAGATGACAGCGACACTATTATCGCTTGCAGTGATGAGGATAAAATCGGTAATACCGTTGATAATATCTTTACTGTTTTCTCGGCTACCGGAGAGGTGAAGACAGTTGCCGGCGCTTGCTATAAAAAGATTGAAACCTTCAGCAAGTGCGAGTATATCGTTTTCTGCGATGGTGATGACGATATTGCCAGAAACGCTTGTTCTTTCCTTGCTGTGAACTTTTTGACAATTAAGCAGTATTATGATGAAAAGTACGACAAAGCAAGCTTTGTCAAAAACATTATTCTGGACAATGTTCTTCCGGGTGATGTGCTTTACAGAACAAAGGAACTTCATATTAATGTTGAATGTCCGAGGGTAGTATTTTTAATCAGAGTTGCAGAAGAAACTGATCAGGGTTATCTTGATATACTTACAAATATGTTCCCGGACAAGGCGAATGATTTTGTTATCAGAATTGACGAGAGAGATTCGGTTGTTATTAAGGAATTCCGTACCGAACCGTCTAAAGATGAGATTTTGGTTATTGCCCAAAACATATTTGACACACTTGGCGCCGAAGCTATGATTACGCCGCTGATAGGTATTTCGACTGTTGCGGAACGTGTTCAGGATCTTGCTCAGGCATACAGAGAAACAAGGATTGCGCTTGAGGTAGGCAAGGTGTTTGATACCGAAAAGGATATTATCAGCTACGATAATCTCGGTATCGGCCGTTTGATTTATCAGCTGCCGACAACTCTTTGTGAACTTTTCCTCAACGAAGTGTTTAAGAAAGAGTCGATTAATGTTTTAGACAGCGAGACGATATATACTATACAAAAGTTCTTTGAGAACAATCTTAATGTATCTGAGACATCGAGAAAGCTGTTTGTCCACAGAAACACACTTGTATATAGGCTTGATAAGATTAAGAAGCTTACAGGGCTTGATCTAAGAGAGTTCGATGATGCTATTATCTTTAAAGTTGCGATGATGGTTAATAAGTATCTATCATCACAACCGACAAGGTTATAAAAATTTTATTTGATTATTGGGGCGGCAAACGAATTTTTCGTCTGTCGCCCTTGCATAATTTGTCGGAGTTATCTGATTTTTAAATAGGAGGTTTTTGCATGAGCGGAAAGATGGTTAAGATTACGGCAATAGTTATTGCAGCAATTTTTGTGCTTGGGATTTGTTCCGGCATTACAGCCTCATTTTTTATTTGATCCGTGCTTGATTTAAATTTACATTGCGGAGGGTAATCTTATTCCTGAACATTTTATAAAGTTAATAAATTATTCGGAATATTTTTATGTTATGAATTATAATATTTATGTATGAAAGTAAGGAGCATGATATGTATATTAAAAAATCTGTTTTGGTTGTGTGTTCAATAATTCTCATAATCGTTACAGCTATTGTGTCAATCGGAATAGTAAACCCGTTTGGATTTGTGAATTACGGTGACTTTTTCAGGTTTTCGGCTGTTTGCAATACAATAAAGAATATGTATTATAAGGACGTACCTTCGTCTGATTACGCTGACAGTGCTATTGAGGGTTTTGCTCAGGGAACAGGAGATCCGTATACGAACTATATATACGGCGATGACGCAAAAGAGTATATGGAGGATATAAGCGGAAGCTTTGAGGGTATAGGAGTATATATCGAAAATAACACAGAGGACAATACTATAACTATTGTTTCGGCAATCTCAGGTTCGCCGGCGGAGGAAGCAGGCTTGGTGAGCGGGGATAAGCTTCTTATGGTTTCGGGAACGCCTTATACCGGTGAGCAGATGGACGAAGCTGTGAGGAATATTAAGGGACAGAGCGGCACAACGGTTGATATTCAGGTTTTAAAGGCGGAAAGCGGTCAGATAGTTGATTTGACCGTGGAGAGACGACAGATTGATGTCAAGACTGTAGAGTCGAAAGTGATTGACGACACCCGCACAGGATATATTTCAATATCGCAGTTTACGGACACTACAAGCCCGGATTTTGAATCGGGTCTTGAAGAGTTAATTAATAAAGGTATCAATTCACTCGTTATTGATTTAAGAAATAATCCCGGAGGTTACATGGACGCTGCGGTAGATATAGCTTCTAACTTTGTTAAGTCGGGTGACACGGTTGTGTATACTCTTGATCGCAACGGCAATCGTGAAGACTATAAATCCAAGGGAAAACAGAGATATATCCCGGTGGTTGTACTGATAAACCAGGGTTCTGCATCGGCGAGCGAAATTTTGACAGGTGCGCTTAAAGATTATGGTTTGGCTCATGTTATTGGTGAAAAGAGCTATGGCAAAGGAATAGTTCAGACTGTGTTCAACGCCGGTGAAAGCATTGTTTCGGTTACAACAGCAAGTTATTATACGCCGAGCGGAGTAAGTATACATGAAGTGGGTATCGAACCTGATGAGGTTATACCGATGGAGCTTGCAAAGTATACTAAGCTTGAAAGTCTGATGCTTGAAGAGGATGGGCAGCTTTCTGCGGCTGTGGCGTATCTGAATAAACAATAAAATATATCGGGGGTATAGTGTGAGACAGGAACTGATTTTGTTCATCTCACAAAAGATAAAATCATTAGGAAGATGGATTGCCGGGTTATTTGCAAAGTTTGGATTTGCCAGCCTCAGTTCTGAAGTCAAAGGCAATGAAAAAGAAGCAAAAGCATTAAAAGATGAAACGCCGAACAAAGTCCCGATTGATGATTATGCAGCAAAGTATGTGCTGAAGTACATCTTTAGCATAGTTAATAACACGGGCTGTGACAGAGGTGTAGGTATTATTGTCGATGATGTTAATAATTTGAGAGAACGTAACTCATTTATTGATATTGTATGCTTATCGTTCAGGTATGTCACGATATATACAGAAAATTTGGATACAGCAAACCGGCTCGGCGACATTATATATGAGAAGTATGGGCTGCCGATAATGATATTGAGTATCAGCGAGGCTGCACGATGCAGGTATCCTGTAATTATAGATTTTGTTCACGGCAAAGTCAGGTGCGGACGCGATTTGTGTATTGATGGAGCGATAACGGACAATGGCGGAAGATTGACGGGACTTTGTGTGGGTTCGCGAATAGTGCCGGTTTCCGATAAATCTGATAGGCTCAATAAAACTATTGACAATTCATAGAGTATAAAGTATAATTTATAAGTTAGACACAGGCTGTAGTTGCGTGTGTCAGGGCGGCTTAATGCGAAGCCGTCTTGCAAAAGAGAACTTAATAACCACGGAGGTAAAAAGATATGGCAAATAATAAGGAAATTAAGCTGACCGAAAGCGGATTAAAACAGCTTGAGGAGGAATTGGAATATTTAAAGACCAAAAAGCGTAAAGAGGTCTCAGAGAAGATTAAGGTTGCGCTCGGCTTTGGTGATTTGTCGGAGAATTCGGAATACGATGAGGCAAAGAATGAACAGGCTCAGGTTGAAGCACGTATTGTCAGTCTTGAAAATAAGCTCAAAAATGCTGTCGTTATAGACGAAATCGAACGCGACACATCAAAAGTTGAAATTGGTGCAACAGTTGTAATTAATGATATTGAATTTAACGAAGATTTTGAGTATAAAATTGTCGGCTCGACAGAGGCAGATCCGGACGAGGGTAAGCTGTCGGATGAATCTCCGCTCGGAAAAGCTCTGCTGGGAAAGACAGAGGGGGAAATTGTTGATGTCGATGCACCGGCAGGTGTTTTGCAGTATAAGATTTTGAAGATTTCATAATCCCGTATAATTTAAAATCGTTGGGAGGATATATACAAAAAATGAGTGAGAACAAAGGACAAATAAGCAATAATAATGCCGAAAAGGATTTAAATGAGGTTTTAAAAATCAGACGCGACAAGCTGACTGAGCTTCAGGAGGCGGGGGCAAATCCGTTTGATATCACAAAGTTTGACCGTAAGGATATGGCTAATGATATCAAAGAGAGATACAGTGAATATGAGGGCAAGATTGTTACGGTTGCCGGCAGACTTATGTCTAAGCGTGTAATGGGCAAAATGTCTTTTGCGGATTTGGCTGACAGATCGGGCAGAATTCAGCTCTGTGTTAAGCGTGATGAACTTGGTGAAGAAGAATATAAGATATATAAGAGATATGATATTGGTGATATAGTAGGTGTGACCGGCGAAGTCTTTACTACTCAAAAAGGTGAGATTTCAATCAGAGCGTCAAAAATTACATTGCTTTCAAAGTCACTCAGACCTCTGCCCGAGAAGTATCATGGACTGACAAATACCGATTTGCGCTACAGACAGCGTTATGTTGACCTGATTATGAATCCTGAGGTTAAGCATACGTTTGAACTCAGAAGCCGCATTATCAGAGCGATACGCAGCTATCTTGACAGCAGAGATTACATGGAGGTTGAGACACCTATTCTCAATACAATTCCGGGCGGCGCTGCGGCTCGTCCGTTCATCACACATCACAATACGCTTGATATAGATATGTATTTGAGAATTGCGCCGGAGCTGTACTTAAAGCGTCTTATTGTAGGCGGATTTGAAAAGGTTTATGAAATGGGACGTCTGTTCCGCAATGAGGGTATGGACGTAAAGCATAATCCCGAATTTACGTCAATAGAAATATACCAGGCTTATGCTGATTACCACGACATGATGGATTTGACCGAGGATTTGATTAAGAGTGTAGCACAAGAAGTGCTCGGAACAACTGATATAACATATCAGGGTGAGGAGATTCATCTCGGTCAACCCTGGGCAAGAATGACAATGCTGGAATCAATCAAGAAATTTGCCGGAGTTGATTTTGCTGAGACAAAAACAGCAGAGGAGGCAGAGGCGCTTGCAAAATCAATCGGCATTGAGTTTGAAGAGGATGCGCCGAAGCTCAGCCGCGGTGAGATAATCAGTCTCGCGTTTGAAGAAAAGGTAGAAGAGCAGCTTGTTCAGCCAACCTTTATATATGAGTACCCGGTTGAAATTTCTCCGCTTGCTAAGCGCTATGCGGACAACCCGGACTTCACGGAGCGTTTTGAGGTATTTATCACACGCCGTGAGTTCGGAAACGCTTTTTCAGAGCTCAACGACCCGATTGACCAGGCGGAACGCTTCAGAAAGCAGGTTGAAAAGAGAGAACAGGGCGATGATGAGGCTAATATGATGGATGAAGATTACGTTAACGCGCTTGAATACGGACTTCCTCCGACAGGCGGATTGGGTATCGGAATCGACAGACTTGTTATGCTTCTGACTGACAGCAGCTCAATACGTGACGTGCTCTTGTTCCCGACAATGAAGCCGCTCGATAAATAAATGGCGTAACGGTGCGGTTTGTAAGGATTGAAAGACAAAACTTACGACCGATTTACGACTAAATAAAGAGAACATGTTCAAATAATATAAGAATTTAACGAAAAATACGCAAATACAAAATGTATCTTGCGTCAGACTGTCGAAAAAGTCCAGATTTTTCTGGGCTTTTTTGCGTTTTTATGGTATAATAAAGATGGTGATGAAAAATGATGCAAAAAGGCTACGAAAATAGCTATCAAATAGAAATGATATTGCAGTGCCGCGAATGAATAAAGATATATACTTGATTTTTGACAGTCAAGTAAAGCAGAACCTATAAAATAAGCACATTTGACTGCATTATCTGCCTGTTTTTTAGGATCAATATCATGTATTATATAGGAAAAGGAAGGGAACGCGTATGATGAGAATGGAAATAGCCTTGATTCTGGTTTTGGTTTTCGTTGCCTTTATATATTTTGGCGCAGGCAGAAGAAATACGCCTCTGCACAAAACCTTTTCGGCGTTATTGGCGATAACGCCGCTGCACCTTGCGTTTGATGCGGCAACTGTATGCGGTCACGGCAAAGGGCAACTATTCCGATGGTATCCATGTAGCTGTCTGCTACATAAGTACAGCATTTTATTTGCTTCTGTGTTTATGGCTGATGCTTAAAAATCGCAGACAAAAATTCAAACCCACTGTTCGGGCATATATTTTAGGAGCACATACAATTACAAGAAGATATTTAAAGTGTCCGCACTGCGGAAAAAAGAGCTTTTGCAAAAAGAAATTATCTGAATGAAAAGTAAAAATATCACAATAGTATGGGCAGCGGTATGACGCCGGAGCAGACGGCAGAGCGCATGGACGTTCCCCTTAAATTTGTGAAAGGCTGTATGAAATGAAGCATTTTCCGAATTTGATTACTATGAGCGGGAGGTGAAAAAGCTTTGAGAAAAACGCATAACGACGTTTCCAATCCCAAGGAATTGCCCGGAGTAAAGAAAAAATCCTTTTCCCTGCCTTTTAGAGGCGGAGAGATATGGTTTGAGCATCTGGACGGAATGTATCAGTATACGAAATTGGTTTTGGAAAAGTTAAAAAATGACAGCCATACATTTCTCTTGCCGTCAAAGCCGGCGTATATTGCATTTGTTTTGGATGAAACGCTGATTACGGCAGATTTAATTGACCAAATAGCACATCTTTTATGCAGCGAAAGAAAGCAATTTACGCGGGTATGCTTTATAGGCACTGACAGAAAAAGCAAAAGGCTTCTCAGGCACGCACTTTTAGGCAGAACTGTTTTATCCGTTGCCTTTATAAATGATATAGAAAAAGCAAAGGAATGGCTGATAAAGCCTTCCGGATAGGAGGCTATATGAGCATAGACATGAAAAAAATCGGACTTGTGGGCGGACTCGGTCCTGCCTCAACCGTATATTATTATCTCGGTCTTATTAAACGGTGTCAAAGCCAAAACGGCAAAAATGCATATCCCAAAATCGTTATTGACAGCGCGGATATGTCCGAACACACGGAGGCGTTTGAAAAAAATGATTATGATAAGATATGCAAGCTGCTTCTCAAAAGCCTTGCTGACTTAAAGGCTGCCGGGGCAGAGCTGGCGGCAATAACCGCCAACACGGAGCATATTGTCTGGAATAAAATCTGCGATTGCTTTCCGCTGCCGGTCATAAGCATTGTTGATGCGGCAGTAAATCAAATAATGCGTGACGGATATAAGCGTGTGCTTAAAGCAGACGCGGTTCTTTTAGGGTGTACAGAGCTTCCTCTTGCGATAAAAAACGGGGATTTAAGCGTACCTGTTCTTAATACCGCGGATATTCATATAAATGAAATTTATACAACAGCAGCACAGGATTAATAAAACAGAGGGAGAATGTTAGCTTGGCAAAAGGAAGTACATACCTGCGGCGAATGTGCGGAGGCGGGTAAATGCGAAACGCTCGACATGGCTTGATAATTTAAGCTATGCTATTGTTATAAAATAAAAAATATGTGTGTGAACGGACAGTGGATTGAAGATTTTATATTACCGGCTTATAATTGGATTGTGGAGGCGAAGAAAAATGAATTTAAGTAAAAACGGAAAGCTCCTTTGCAGTTTAAGAAAAGCCAAGGGAATGACCCAAAAGCAAGTTGCCGATAAATTAAACATCTGTGCAAAAACTGTTTCCAAATGGGAAACGGGACATGGTTTCCCCGATGTTTCGCTCGTTTCAGCATTAGCGGAAGTATTGGGTGTAAGCGCAGATACTATTTTATCCGGCGACTTAATTCAGAATATGGAGGAAGTCGGTAATATGAAAAAAACAAAATTCTATGTATGCTCACATTGCGGCAGAATCATGCAGGGAACCGGTGAATGTCAGATTGTCTGCTGCGGAAAGCAGCGTGAGCCTTTAAAGGCTGCACCGGCAGATGCCGGACACGCTATAACTGTTTCGGAGATAGAAAATGATTTTTATGTAACTTTTAATCACGAAATGACAAAGGAACACTTTATCAGTTTTCTGGCGTATGTATCATTTGACAAGGTGCTGACAGTAAGACTGTATCCGGAACAGGATTCTTCTGTGCGTTTCCCTAAAATGTACGGAGGTAAGTTTTATTACTATTGTAATAAGCATGGTTTGTTTGAGTACAAACCGGGAAAAAAGCAGAAAGACCAATCAGATAAACAAACAAGCCTGACATCGCTTATGTCTGCATTTTCAAGAGCGTATCATTTTGAAAACAGTAATAAGCCTGTTTTCAGCGATAATATAGCGAGGAAGCTGTTTTCTGATGAGGAATACAGCCAGCTTGAAACATACATTTTATCAGGCGGTGGAGATGTTAAAGCATATGTCAATTCACAGCTTGCGCCAACTCCTCTTGCAAGAGCGAGATTTTGCGAAGACAGTCTTGAAACAGCTGTTAAAACAGGAGCGGAACAATACGTAATTCTCGGAAGCGGACTTGATACATTCGCTTTCAGAAACAAGTTTAAGTCACTTCAAGTATTTGAAATTGATAAAGAAACAACTATTGACGATAAAAAACATCGTTTAAGCCGGGCAAAGCTTGAAATCCCGGACAATGTGAGGTTAATATCTGCCGATTTGTCAAAGGAAGATATAGGAGCGGTACTTGAAAAGAACGGATTTGACAAAAGCAAAAAAACCTTCTTTTCCTGTCTTGGACTTCTTTATTATTTGTCTGCCAACGAGATTTCAAGGCTGTTTGAAGACATAGCTGCTTTTGCGGCAGACGGCAGTACGGTCGTATTTGATTTTGCAGATAATCACCTGTTTTCATCAGACGAGAAGAGAGTGAAAAACATGCTTGAAATGGCGCATAAAAGCGGTGAACCTATGAAATCATGCTTTGGTTACGGAGAGCTTGAAATGCTGCTTCAAGAGCACAACTTCTTAATTTATGAGTTTTTAAGCGATAAAGACATACAAAACAGATATTTTGCAAACCGCAGTGACGGATTGACAGCTTTTCCGCATATCAATTATGCGTTGGCGGTATTAAAGAAGTAAGCAAAATTTATCAATAAAATATAAAACGTATATTTTTGCTTAAAATCTCTTGACAAATAAATATACCTAATCTATAATAAAACCAATGTTTCAAAACATTGGTTTTATTATTTGAGGGCAAGTTATGTTATCTTCATACACTGTATGTAATCAATACTGCTTTGGGAGGGGTATCAGATGGAGTATTTTAAGCTTCAGGCAGTCTGCCTGATTATAATTTTATATATAGTTATGATCTATTGCGGCGAGCTCAGGCGGATAAAGAAAAACCACAGGTTTTCGTTTTTTGACGGACTGTTGCTGCTTAGTATTGTATGTTTGATGCTTGACGGAACTACAGCCTATACCGTAAATCATCTTGACGTTGTGAATAATACAGCTAATATGATACTGCATATGCTGTTTTTCCTGGCTCTGGACTCTGTAATCTTTTTACTGTTTCTTTATATGCTTTCAAATACGGGAGGACTACCGAAAAAGAGATGGCAAAGACTGCTTTTATATAGTCCGTATTTTATAAATATACTGATAGTTGTGCTGAGCATCGGTTCGCTTGAATATCGCATCGGCAGAAACACAAATTATTCTATGGGAATTCCGGTATACGCCTGTTTTATCATGGCGGGAGTATATCTTGCTATGACGCTGGCGGTATTTTTCAGACGGCGAAACTATATCGAGAGTCGTAAAAGAATAAGTATTTTTACATATCAGTTTGTTTTGAGCTTCACAATCATTTTTCAGATGATTGTGCCGGAAGCCTTAATCAGCAGCGCTGCGGTAACTATGCTTATCCTTGGTGTATATATGAACATGGAAAATCCGGCTCTTGAAGAACTGAACCATTATCACAGTGAAATGGTACTGGGATTTGCAACGCTTATGGAGGGTAAGGACGACAACACCGGAGGGCATATAAGGCGTACGGCGAGATATGTCAAGCTGTTGGCAGAGGAATTGAGCGAGAGAGGATATTATTCTGATATACTGACAAAGGATTATATTGAAAATCTTTATAAAGCGGCGCCTCTGCATGACATAGGAAAAATTTCAGTGCCTGACTCAATTCTTCAAAAGCCGGGCAGACTTACGGATGAGGAGTTTGCTGTGATGAAGCAGCATACGGTAAACGGCGGCAAAATAATTCAGGACACCTTCTGGCATTTGGGCGATGATGAATATAATACTATGGCGTATCAGGTTGCACTGTGCCATCATGAAAAGTGGAACGGGACGGGCTATCCAAACGGACTTAAGGGGAATGAAATCCCTCTTTGTGCAAGGATTATGGCGATTGCCGATGTATTTGACGCTGTATCCGAGAAGCGCTGCTACAGGGACTCTATGCCGCTTGACAAGTGTTTTGAAATTATCAAAAACGGAATCGGAAGCGATTTTGAGCCAATTCTTGCTGAGGTGTTCCTGGATATATGTCCGAAGGTAGTGGATGTGTATAACTGGAGATAAGAAGAACTGATGAATATCAGAAAAATAACTTGATTATCCTGTGTATCTATGCTATAATCAAAAAATAAACGTTAGTCGTTTTTCAAAAGGGCAGAGTTATGAATATTAATTTTGAGGTGATATTTTGGACAAGGATGCACAGGTTGCGAAGGAAATGACCAAGAACCTACCGTTTAAAAAGAGAATAGTGAATTTTTGGTATTATAAAAAATGGTGGGTAATTGCTGCCGTAGCGGCAGTGGTTGTTATAGCGATAACCGTTTATGAAATTGTGTCAATGCCGCAGTATGATTTGATTGTAGGGTATTATTCCGAGAGCGGTATATCCGATGAGAGTGTTGAAAAGCTGAAAAACACCATTGCGCAGTACGCACAGGATATTAACAATGACGGCAGAGTTACGATTTCTATCACACCGATGGAAGCCAGCCTTGATAGTGAAACCGATGAGCTTGTCGCTGTTGAGACGCGGTTGATGAGTGAGCTCACTGCCGGGGATAACATGCTGTATATCTGCGATAAGGCATACAGAGATTATCTTATGAGCGGTGACAATGCCGAGTGCTTCGAGGCGGAGTTTAACATGGCAGACAGACCTGAGCTTAAACAGGAAATCGGATACATAGACAATACGTTGTATGTTTTGCTTAAAGAGCTGTATGAAAGAGAAGAAGATGATGCAGACAAGCGTATGGCGCATAATAATGCCAAGACTATTTTTGAAGGCATTTGCGGAAATATAAGCGCTGAGGCAATACAGCAGTTCAGCAGCAGTAATAAAAGCAATTAAAACTTAAAGCCGCAGCATAAGATAAAATCTATGCTGCGGTTTTTGTTTTTTATAATATTCATTCGGAGTTTTATTCGAATTCGGTTACATCAAAGAGAAAGTTGATTACGTCAATCATGTCCTGAAGATCGCGGTAAGCAATGACATCGTATCCACACTCTTCGACAAGCGTTTTTATTTCGTCTTTGTATGCTTTAAGCCGAAAGTTGATAAATCCGTCAACATTCATTTTGTTTTCTGTCTCAAAAAAATCAGTTATTTTTGATTTAATATATTCGAGATGTTCAAGTCCGTATTTTCCGCTTATTATATTGCATACACTGTCATATACTGCGCTGCGGTCAAAGTCGGACAACTCTCCGAAAATTTCATCGATGTAGTTAAATATTATTTTTGAGCGGTATTTTGCAATAAGCCAGTCGGCTATAATCTCGGCATCCGCTCCGCTGAGATGTTCCCCGTCGAACATGAGGCAGTCACGATAAGTGTCATCATCGGATACTTCATATACTTCGGTGATTTCTTCAAGATTATCAAACTTCCTCAGTTTATCAGATATAACCGTATCAGGTTTGTTCATTTTTTCACCTCCGGTAGATAATACTCCCGAAATCTTTTAGGTCTGAAGCTGACGCTTCAAAGTATTTTATTTCACAATGATTTAAGAATATGCGAATTTGTTCGGAAACCTTACCGGTGAATACAGCGGTGCTGTTCACAAGACCGGAAGCTCCCCCGATAAAGCCATATTTATACCCATTAAGCGAGACGCTTCCGGGCTTAATCAAAAGAGAATTTATATCGGGGACTTTGCAAAGCGTACCGTATATGCCTTTGTCCTCGGTGATAACCGTATTCTCGCTTGCAATACACATATTGCATTTTGAATATCCCTGGTTTATATGGTGTATATTAAAACCGTGTGAAACATAATATTCAATTATTGCAGGTTCAGCATGTCTTGTATTACAGAAAACATGTTTTCCGACCCTTGCTACATTGTATGCCGCGTCGGCAGGATAGGTGTCAGCAGGAGAAGAAGAACCTTTCAGGAGTTTAATTTTATTCTTACCAAATGCGTCGGTGTAATACTCAAAACATTCCGGCGCGCATATGGCAATTTCAGGTGACATAAAATGAATTTGGATATCCGGGTGTGTGTTAAGCGCCGAATAAACATTTGCCAGCGGAAATGTATCAATGGTTTTCTTGTTAAAATATTTGCCGATTTTGGCTTTAACCTCATTTGGCATTGATCTGTCGAGTATTATCGGCATTTAACTTTCTCCTTTTATAATAGCATTTCGATTTTTCAGCTTTTGAATAGTATCATCGGCTTTTGCTTAAAATATCTGAGGTGATAATATATGTTAAACATTAACTGCTCAAACTCTGACTGTGCGTTCATGAACGATGGTAAGTGCTGTCTTGATACGGTAACAGAGTATAAACAAAAACATCACAAAAATGTGTTATACAGTGATAGCGGCAGCAGTAAACTGACTAAGCCGTGTCCGTATTACGTGAATAAGATATAGGATAAGAATATTTTAATTATTTAAAAAGTTCAGTGCGTAGTCGGTAAATATTTCAGCGCCGTATTCAATGCATCTGTCCGAAACTATGAGCTTATCGCTGTGCAGAGGATTAACGGGCTCACCGGGTTCCGTACTGCCAAGCCAAAACAGAGCCGAACGCTCGACGCTGAGCGGAAGATAAGCAAAATCTTCGCCTGCCGTTGTCGGATTACCGCCTAAAATAATATTGCCGTCAAGATACTTTTCGGCTGAGGATTTCAGACGCAGTATTGTCTCCTCATCATTTATCAGCGGCGGGAAGAGTCTGTCGAACTTATATTCATATTCCGCACCGTACAGCTTACATATGGATTTAACTACGTTTTCAATCTCTCTGTCAAGTTTGTCGCGTGTTTCAAGGCTGAATGAACGCGCTGTTCCGCCGAGAGTTACAGTGTCAGGTATAACATTATAAGCGCTGCCGGAATGTACTGCACATACCGAAACAACAGCCGGTTCAAACGGGTCAATCATACGGCTTGGGATTGTCTGGAGTGCAGTTATGATTTCTGCGGCGATTACTATCGGGTCAATGCACAGATGCGGCAGTGCGCCGTGACCGCCCTTGCCCCTTATCTTAATTTCAAATTCGTCCGGACTTGAATAAGCCGCACCTGCCTTAAAGCGTGCTTCGCCGATTTTTAATGACGGTTCCGCGTGCAATGCAACGCAGGTGTCAACCTTAGGATTTTCCAGAATTCCGGCGCTTATCATGGGTTCTGCTCCGCCGCTCGTTTCTTCTCCGGGCTGAAACATTAGCTTTACACAGCCGGAGAATTTGTCTTTAAGCTTATTCAGAACCATTGCACAGCATAAAAGTATCGAGGTGTGCACATCATGACCACATGCGTGCATGACATTTTCGCGTTTTGATGAAAACTCAAGATCGGTGTTTTCATCAATCGGCAGTGCGTCCATATCTCCGCGGATTAATACGGTCTTAGTTTCGCCGCTTGACGGCTTTGTACCGTAGATTTCTGCCAGAATACCTGTTTTGGCAATTCCGGAGGTATATTTTATGCCAAGCCCGTCAAGCTTTTGGCAAATTAATTTTGCGGTATTGTATTCCTCAAAGGACAGCTCCGGATTTTCGTGCAGTGTGTGGCGTATGTCAATTGTTTCGGGTAATACCGATTTTACCTGCGTTTTTATCGTTTGTTCAAGATTATTATTCATCACAGAATTCCTTTCGATTTCTTTATATATGGCTCTGCTGATCAGAGCTGTGGAGTTTTAATGCCTCTTTGTATTCATCATACATGTTCGTTTTGTTTATCAGCTCAATCATCGCATTGGGCGACAGCCGAAGCGGCAGGTTCAGTTCTTTTAAAACCGCACGGCGCAGCTTGAGACTGTCGGGTTTCCCGGATAGTCCGTCACTGTAAAGCTCGGCCTTTGTCAGAGCTTTTTTCGGAGATTTTGATTCATCGTCAGACGCAAGCTTCTGAAGTATACCTTCAAGAACTGAATCGTCCATTCCCTCAACGCCCAGAATTCCTTCCTTTCCGGGTTTGTCTTTTCTTTTCTCTTTACCGGGAACGGACGGGATATATGCGTGCCTTACCGTTCCGCGTCCTCCAACGCATGACTTGATGTAGCTTCGGATTTTAAAGCCTGCCTGGTCTGAGTCGGTCAATAAAATTATGCCGGTAGTGCCAGCAAGATGCCTGATTGTGTTAATAAGCTCTTTTGAGCGGAACACCTGAAATCCGCCTGTGCATAAAATAGGCGCGTCACATAACCGCTTGACACGTTCCTTATCAAATTTTCCTTCCACTATAATTGTTTCTTTAATATGTATCATGGTTTAATTATATTTTATTTTATAACATTTGTCAATTCCCGGAGCTTGCAAACCTTGACTTAAAGTGTTGATTTGTGTATAATATTTATTCAGAAATAATAGAATGAATAACACAAACGGCTGAGCCGTAAGAATAAATACAGGAAGGAGAGAGTATAAACAAAATGGAAGAAAAGACTTTATCTACTCTTGAGTTTACTAAAATCCTTAGGCTGCTTGAGGATTTTGCCAAGAATGACGACGCTAAAGAAATGATTAAAAATTTAAAGCCGTCACCCTCCTTCCGTGAGGTTGAACAAATGCTGCTTGAAACTGACGCAGCGGTCACTATGTCGCTCAAGTTCGGCGCGCCTGAAATTCTGAGGATTGACAGTATTAAGCCGTCACTCAAACGTCTTGCTGTAGGCGGCGGACTTTCAATGGCGGAGCTTTTGAATATCGCAAGGCTGTTAAAATGTGCAAGGAACTTAAAGCGTTACACAGATGAACAGACAGGTATACTTTCGGGTTACTTCGCAGAGCTTAGCCCTAACAAAACTCTTGAGGACAAAATAAATACCGCGATTATATCCGAGGACGAGATTGCGGACTCCGCAAGTCCGGCTCTTGCGAACATAAGAAGAAAAATCAAAAATACCGGCGCAAAGGTCAAGGAAAGCCTTGATAACATGGTTCGTTCAAGCCATTATCAGAAATTTCTCATGGATAATATAGTTACAATGAGGAACAACCGATACGTAGTTCCGGTCAAGGCAGAATGCCGCTCGGAGGTTCCGGGTATTGTTCATGATATGTCAGCTTCGGGAAGTACGGTGTTTATCGAGCCGTCAAGCGTTGTCAATGCGAACAATGAGCTGCACGAGCTGGAAATTAAAGAAAAGACGGAAATAGATAAGATTTTGTTCGAGCTGTCAAACGATGCGGCTGAATTCTCGGAGGAACTCGAGTATAATTATGATACGGTTATTAATATAGACTTTATCTTTTCAAAGGCAAAGCTTGCGCTTGATATGAAAGCGATATGCCCGAAGCTCAATAACAACTGCGAGATTAATATTATAAAGGGCAGGCATCCGCTTATTGACAGAAAGAAGATAGTACCGATAAACGTAAATCTCGGAAAGAGCTTTGATGCGTTGATTGTAACCGGCCCGAATACGGGTGGAAAGACTGTTGTGCTTAAGACAATAGGTCTGTTTTGCCTGATGACCCAATCCGGACTTCACATACCGGCAAATGAGGAAAGCGAGATGCCGGTATATGAAGACATTTTTGCCGACATTGGCGACGAGCAGAGCATAGAACAGAGCCTTTCGACTTTTTCGTCGCATATGAAGAACATCGTTCATATTGTGGACAATATAAAGCCAAAAACTCTTGTGCTGTTTGACGAGCTGTGCTCGGGTACCGATCCTGTCGAAGGCGCCGCGCTTGCTACATCGATAATAGAGAGCATACGCAAATCAGGAGCAAATGTTGTTGCAACCACTCACTACAGTGAGCTTAAGCTGTATGCGCTGTCAACTGACGGGATAGAAAATGCTTCATGTGAGTTTAATGTCGAGACGCTCAGCCCGACTTATAAGCTGCTGATTGGCGTTCCGGGAAAGAGCAACGCATTTGCAATATCCAAAAAGCTCGGTTTGCCGGATAGTATAATTGACGATTCAAAAGAGAGACTGTCTGATGAGAATATCAAGTTTGAGGACGTTTTAGGCAGTATTGAGGAAAACAGAGCCTCGGCGGAAAAGGCAAGACAGGAACAGGAGCGTATGCGCCGTGAGATAAAGGCTCTCAAAGACGAGTTGCAAAGAGAGCGTGAAAAAATAGACAAAAAGAAGGATAAAATATACGACAACGCTCGTGCTCAGGCGGACAAAATAATCAAGAAGGCTCAGGCGGAAACAGAGGCAATGCTTGATGAGGTAAATCGCCTGAGAAAGGAAAAGCGTGACAAAGAAGCCCTGCGCGCAATGGAAGAGGTGCGTAAAGAATTAAAGCTTAAGGAAAAATCAAATGTCCGCCCGAAGTCGAGACAAAAACAGGGTGTTAAGTCAAACGTAAATCTGAATACCTTAAAGCTCGGAGCAAATGTCCTCATTATCGACCTAAATGACAAGGGTACGGTCCTTTCGATAAATAAGTCAAACGGGACTGCGGTTATACAGGTCGGTATAATGAAGATTACGTCAAAGATTGAAAATCTGCTGGTTCTTGAGGACGATAAAGGTTCAAAACCTGAAAGCTATACAGCACCGAGAAGGTCAAAAGCCACTGCCTTGAATACCGAAAGGAGCGGAAAGACTGAGGTCGACCTCAGAGGAATGACAATCGGCGAAGCGGAGATTGAAGTAGATAAGTTCTTAGACGAGAGTGTACTCAGCGGACTTTCGGAAGTCAGCCTGATACACGGAAAGGGTACAGGTGCTTTGCGTGCGGGACTGCATGAATACCTGCGCCACCATCCGCATGTCAGAAGGTACAGGCTCGGCAGATTCGGCGAAGGTGATTTGGGAGTTACAGTTGTGGAACTTAAATAATTTGTTGTTAGGTGGAAATATTTTTTCGAGAACTTAAAGAATTTTTGATAAATTTTTAAAAAGGTGATAAAAAGGTGTTGTATTTTCGGGAAAATAATGATAAAATAATTAAGTTAACTGTGTAATTGTGTAAACTAATTGATTTAGGAGATATATTCATATGTTGAAAAAGAAATGGATACTGAAGGAATTTGACAAGAACAGGGTTGTGGAAATCTCAAAAACGTTCAAGATTTCTCCATTGACAGCCATTATACTTTATAACCGCGGAATTCGTGAGGACGAAGATATCCGTGAATTCCTCGAACGTGATCTTGGTACAATGCACGATCCGTTCCTAATGAAGGATATGGATAAGGCAACCGAGAGAATTCATCAGGCAAAAAGTAATAATGAGAAAATCACAATATACGGCGATTATGATGTTGATGGTATAACCTCTATTGCAATACTTTATAAGTATCTTAAAAATATGGGTATAGAAGTTGACTATTATGTACCCGACAGAATGGTTGAAGGCTACGGCGTTAACCGCGATGCTCTTGACAAGATACATGAAAGCGGAACATCGCTTATCATAACGGTTGATACGGGCATTACTGCTGTCGAGGAAGCAGAGTATGCAAAGTCTATCGGACTTGACTTTATCGTAACAGACCATCATGAGTGCAAGGAAAAAATCCCCGATGTGTATGCGGCGATTGACCCTAAGCGGAAAGACTGTCCGTATCCATTCAAAAGTCTTGCCGGTGTGGGAGTTGTGTTTAAGCTTATACAAGCACTTGACAAAAACGACTCGCTTGAAAACCTCATGGACAAGTACGCCGACTTGATGTGCCTCGGTACAGTTGCCGATATTTCGCCGCTCGTTGACGAAAACCGTGTTATTGTAACCGAGGGGCTTAAGCGTTTTAAGACGACAAATAATATTGGTCTTAAGGCATTGATTGATGTGTCAACAAACGGGAAAGCAATTACCACTTCGACTATCGGATATACAATAGCGCCGAGAATTAATGCAAGCGGCAGACTCGGCTGTGCTTCTACAAGCGTTGAGCTGTTCCTTACCGAGGATGAGGCGAAGGCGGCTGAGCTTGCGGATTCGCTTTGCCATGAAAATACGTTAAGACAGCAAACCGAACAGAAAATGTTCAAAGAAGCCCTTGAATATATCGAAGAGCATCCTGAGATTAAAGAGGATGATATACTCGTTATACCTCATGAAAACTGGCATCATGGTATTGTCGGTATTGTTTCATCTAAGATAACCGAGAAGTATTACAAGCCGTCAATCCTTTTTGCTGTTGACGGAGATTCCGCTAAGGGCAGCGGAAGAAGTATAAGCGGTTTCAATCTTTTCGGTGCGCTTGAGTACAGCAGTGATTTGCTTGAAAAATTCGGCGGTCATGAGCTTGCTGCCGGACTTACCATTAAAGCTGAAAATATCGAGGCTTTCAGAAAGAAAATTAATGATTATGCAAAGGGAAAAATCGAAGAAGCAACATTAATTCCCACTATTTCGCTTGATGCACAGATAAAGGTTACGTATATTACTATAGATACCGTGCATGATATTAACAGACTTCAGCCGTTCGGTGTTAATAATCCTACGCCGGCGTTCTCTGTCCGTAATATAAAGATACACAGAATAAGCGTTATGAGCAACGGCAAGCACCTTCGCATGACTTTGTACAAGGACGGCAAGTATCTGGACGCTGTCGGCTTCGGCATGGGCGACTACTACAGTGTGTTTGAGGAGGGCGACTTTATTGATGTTGCCTTTGCTCTTGACATAAATGACTATAAGGGATTTCAGAATGTACAGATGATACTTAAGGACATCAGAATGACCGAAGTTGCAAAATAGAATATGCAGGGGTATTGCGGCCTCTGAGGCTTGAATCAAAGGCTCCTTTCGGGAGCCTTTTAGGGTCTTAAGGCAAAATAAATTTAAAAGCGGCGGGTGAAATTATGAAAGGTAATGATTTATCAACTCTGATTGAATTAATACGAAAATATAATAAGAACGGCGACTTATCGATGGTTGAGAAGGCGTATAACTTCGCTGTTGAAAAACACGCCGGTCAAAAACGCAAATCGGGTGAACCGTTTGTAAATCATCCGATTCAGGTTGCGTCAATAATTGCGGAGATGGAGTTTGATGTGGATTCTATATGTGCCGCACTGCTCCATGATGTTGTTGAGGACACCGATTGTACGCGTGAGGATATTGTGCGTGAGTTCGGCGAGACAGTCGCTCTTTTGGTTGACGGAGTTACAAAGCTCGATAAGATACCGTATTCCTCAAAGGAGGAGCAGCAGATTGAAACGCTTCGCAAGATGTTCTTTGCAATGGCGGAGGATATCCGTGTTATAGTTATCAAGCTTGCCGACAGGCTTCATAATATGCGGACTATGAAATATATGCGTGAAGAACGTCAAAGAGCAATTTCACGCGAGACGCTTGAGGTGTATGCGCCTCTGGCTCATCGTCTCGGTATGTCTAAAATTAAAATGGAGCTTGAAGATTTATCACTCCGTTATATCGACCCAATCGGCTATTATGAAATAGTAGATAATATTGCTCAAAAGCGCGAAGAAAGAGAAAAGTATATAGCTGAGATAATAGATATTCTTGAAAAAAAGCTGAGCGAGCTTCATATTAAGGCGCATGTCGCAGGCAGAGCCAAGCATTTTTACAGCATTTACAGAAAGATGTTCATGCAGAACAAGACTATTGATGAACTCTATGACTTATTTGCCGTGCGTGTTATTGTTGACAATGTATCGGACTGTTATGCGGTTCTCGGTATGGTTCATGAATTATTCAAGCCCGTACCCGGCAGATTCAAGGACTACATTGCAATGCCGAAGCCTAACATGTATCAGTCCCTGCACTCAACTCTTATAGGACCGAATGGAACATTGTTTGAAATACAGATAAGAACGTGGGAGATGCATCAGATTGCTGAGAACGGTATCGCTGCCCATTGGAAATATAAAGAGGGCAAAAGCGGTGCCAGTGATATGGACGAAAAACTCGAATGGATTAAAAATCTGCTTGAGATACAAAAAGACAGCACCAGCACTGAGGATTTTATGCAGACGCTCAAAATTGATATGTTCAATGACGAGGTGTTTGTGTTTACGCCTAAGGGCGATGTTGTGAGCCTGCCGAGCGGTTCAACACCGATTGACTTTGCGTACAGAATTCACAGCGCTGTCGGCAATCGTATGACGGGCGCAAAGGTGAACGGTAAAATCGTGCCGCTGTCGCACGAGCTTCAAAACGGCGACATAGTAGACGTAATCACAAGTTCGGTCACACGAGGCCCGAATACCGACTGGCTTAAGATTTGCAAGACATCGCAGGCGCGTAATAAAATAAATCAGTGGTTTAAAAAAGTGAACCGTGAAGAGAATATACAAAAGGGAAAAGAGCATCTTGAAAAAGAAATGACTAAGAACAAGCTTCCCGATAAGTATCTTCATGATGAAAAGTTTATTAATCCGCTTATTAAAAAATACGGATTTAACAGTTTAGACGATCTATATGCGGGTATTGGCTTCGGCATAACAAACGCCAACAGGTTTGTTACAAGATTTTTGACAGAAGCAAAAACCCGCCAGCTTCAGGAGCTTGAGGTTACGCCTGATGAAATTCCGGTTCCGATTAAGGTAAAGACAACCTCAAAGCCTAATAACAGCGGTGTAATTGTCGAGGGAGTAGACAACTGTATGGTAAGATTGTCGCATTGCTGCAATCCGGTACCGGGTGACAAGATTATCGGATATGTTACAAGAGGAAGAGGAGTTGCCATACATAGGGCAGACTGCCTCAATATGATACATGCTACGACAAACGAAAGCGAGCGCGGCAGATTAATTTCGGTTCGCTGGGCAGGCGATACACCTCCGGCGTCGTTTAAGTCAACTCTTTCCATAACGGCAACCGACAGAGCAAATTTGCTTATTGACATTATGACTGTCATTTCAGATATCAAAATCCCGGTTACAAACGTAAACGCAAGAACCGGCAAAAATGATTTGGCAATAATCGAAATCACAACCGAAATATCAAATACCGGTCAGATTGATAATATAATAAATAAAATTAAACGCTTAAAGGGCGTAATCTCGGTTATCAGAAGCAGACAGTAATGGCACAGTGAGGGTTGTCTTTGTTTGTTGCAGTAGTTATTGTATATGCTAAAAACAAATATATTATAATAAGGGAGAGAAATGTTATGAAAAAACTGGCATCTTTTTTATTGGTATCGCTTATGATATGCTCAAGCTTAGGTGCGTATGCTTATAATTTTCCTGAGCCGGATTGGGGTGCATTATTATCAGAGAAAAGAAGCATGGTAAACGAGGTCGATTTTGAACTGTACACAGAGGGCAGTGTGGAATCAGCACCATATTACTGGGCTAAATTTGAACCGCGCGGCGGCACGTATCTGGGAATGATTGCAGAAAATTCAGATATGATTAATAACATAGGAGCGTATCTTACATATTTTTCAATGGAGATAGGTCAGGATGATATATATTATCCTGCAAATGAGATAATCAGAAATTCAAATGCAGTCGTCACGGTTGCGTATAATCTTAATTCGCTTGACGCAGTGGATTATGATGCGATACGCAAAAGCTTAAATAATCTTTCGGCGTATAACAAGCCTATGCTGATACGCTTTGGAAGTGAAATGAACTGTTCATCTCTTGGAGATGAGCCTGATTTATATGTCCAGGTGTTCAGAAATGTGGCAAATATGATTCATGAATATGATAATTTTGCAGTTGTATGGTCGCCTAATGATCTTGGCGCCCTTGACAGGCCGTTTGATTATTACTATCCGGGTGACGAATATGTAGACTGGATAGGAATTTCCTCATATATGAAGATGTATTTTCAAGGTGATAAAAACACTTTGGAAAAGGAAAGTATCTACTTTATGACAGGCGATTATGCTTGGTCTACAAATTCAATCAAGCCGGTGCTTGAATTCATGCAGAAGAATAACATCAATAAGCCCGTAATGATAAGTGAGGGCGGAGTAGCGACTGAAAATATCTATGGCGATGACTGTACCGCTTGGGCGATTCCCAGACTTCGTAATATGTATTGGAATCTGATAATGAAATATCCGCAGGTAAAGCTGATAAATTATTTCAATACATACAGAGATGAACCTGAAAGATTCTATATATTCGACCACAATACAAGCGGAACAACAGATAAGCCGTATGCGATAGATATTATAAACGAGGCAGCTGCAAGCGGAGCGTATATAAGCGGATACGGACAGTCGCCGGAATTTGTTTTTTCACGGGCTGACGCCGGAGAAACACTTGCTGCGAAAAACGGTATAATCAATCTGTACACGCTTGCATATATACCGAAAAAGCCGAATATAACCGTGAATTATTATATTGACGGTTCATGGTATCATTCGTCGTCATACGCTCCGTATACTTTTATGCTTGATATCAACACAATAGCAGACGGCGAACATACAATTGAGATTTCATCAGAAGACCAGTCAAAGAAGTATACATTTTATAAAAGAGGAAATGCGATAAGATTTGGAGCTGAGCCTGATGTGCCGGTAGTTAATACGGTATCAACAAGCTTTGGTGCGTCTGTATCGCCGTGGGCGCAGTCTGAGATTGAGCTTGCATATCAGAACGGACTTGTTCCTGATAATATGCTCAGCTACGATTTGAGCGAAAAGGTAAGCCGCGGTGAATTTGCAGCAATCGCTTTGAAGCTTTACGATACGATTTCAAAAAGCAATACACAACCGCCGTCGTTCTGCCCTTTCACTGATATAAGCGGTGATCCTAATGAGGATGCGATAAAAAAGGCATACGGGATAGAGATAACACAGGGAGTGTCGGATTCGACATTTGAGCCGTCAAGTTCAATAACACGTGAGCAGCTTGCGACGATGCTCTGCCGTGTACTTAAGAAATACAGCTATCCGCAGTGGAGTATAGAAAACGACGCGTTATTCAGCCTTGACACAAGCGGTGCAGCGGTATTTTCCGATGATGCGGATATATCATCGTGGGCTAAGCAGTCGGTATATTTCTTAGCGAAAAACGGAATTGTAAAGGGCGTTGATGATACACATTTCGCACCGAAAAATATGAACTATGAGCAGGAATCTGCCGGATATGCATCTGCAACAAGAGAGCAGGCAATTATCATAGCTCAGAGAATATTTAATAATTCGGAATTACTGAAATAATAAAAATAAATAACAGGAGGTATTATGAAACTAAATAGATTAGTATTGGGACCCGTACAGACAAACTGTTATATTTTGTGCGACGAGGAAAGCGGCGAGGCAGCGGTAATTGATCCGGCATATAACGCAGAGGCAATAAAGTCAGCTGCCGATAAAGACGGTTGTGAAATCAAAAAGATAATATTGACACACGGTCACTATGACCATACCGGCGGACTTAATGAGCTTATGAGCCTGTGCCCTGAAGCAAAGCTGTACGCGCATCTGAAGGGCAAGGAAATCCTTGCCGATACCTTTTTGAATTTGAGCGGCAAGCCGGGCAGAACTCCCGAAACTTTTACGCCTGATATTCTTGTTTCAGATGGAGATACCATTCCGTTTGGAAGTAGTAATAAATTTGAAGTCATATATACACCCGGACATACTTTTGACAGTATGTGTCTGAAATTTGGCGAGGTTATATTTTGCGGCGATACTGTGTTCAGATTCAGCGTCGGCAGAACCGACCTTCCTACCGGAAGTATGGATATGGAAATCAAATCAATTAAGACAAAACTTATGCCGCTTGATGACAATATAATACTGTATCCGGGACATGGTGAGTATTCAACAATAGGCGACGAGAGAAAGTATAATCCGTATATAGGCGGCTGATTAATTGAGCATGGAGAAAAATATTATAGAAAATAAAGACAATAATAAAACACCCTGGGGAATTCTGACGGGAATAAGACCCGCAAAGATTGCTACAAAGCTCCTTGACGAAGGCAAATCGGATAGAGAAGTGGTAGAGTATTTTATGAATGAGTGTGGCACGGAATACGACAAAGCAACGCTTGCCCTGACCTGTGCAAAAGCGCTTATCCCTTTGCGAGAGAAGATGTACGATAACGGCGTAAGCCTGTATATCGGGATTCCGTTCTGTCCGAGCCGCTGTCTCTACTGTTCGTTTGTCACAAACGGAACAAAGCAGGCGGCAAAGCTAATGCCTGAATACATCCAGGCGCTGAAAAAGGAGATAGCGTATACAGCCGGAATTATACGCGAGAATAATCAGAGTATAGAAACCGTGTATATTGGCGGAGGAACGCCGACAACTTTAACGCCTGAGCTTTTGGAGGATATGATAAGCTGTTTGTATGAAAATAATGACCTGTCACAAATAAAGGAGTTCACGGTTGAGGCAGGACGTCCGGACACTATCACCAAGGCGAAGCTCGATGTTTTAAAGAAATACGGCGTAGACAGAATAAGCATCAATCCGCAGTCAATGAATGACGAAACACTGCGTATTATAGGTCGCGCGCATGATTCTGAGGCAATCAGAGAAGCAATGTTTCTTGCCCGTGAATGCGGATTTGATAATATAAACATGGACGTAATCGCAGGACTGCCGGGTGAGGATTTTGACATGTTCAGATATACCCTTGAGGAAGTTGAAAAACTTAACCCTGAGGACACAACTGTTCACACTATGAGCATAAAACGTTCTTCACGTCTAAATGAGATGCTAAGTCAGTATAATCTTACAAACGGTGAGCTTGTCAGCGAAATGGTGGATTATGCTCGAAAGTTCCTTGAAGAAAACGGAAAACAGCCCTACTACATGTACCGCCAGAAAAATCAGCTCGGGAACCTTGAAAACGTAGGCTATGCAAAACCCGGAAAAGAGTCGCTTTATAATCTTTACATTATGGAGGAAATTCAGACAATCATTTCGCTCGGCTGCGGCGGTGTTACAAAAACTGTTGACAGAACGACAAATAGGATTGAGAGAATTTTCAATGTCAAAGAGGCTAAAGATTACATCGAAAGGCTCGATGAGATGCTTAAGCGAAAGGACGTATTGCGAAATAAGTAAGGATAATCTAATATGAAAGAAATCAAAATTTCAAAAAGTGATAACGGAATAAGGCTCGATAAGTTTCTGTTCAAAATTATGACTGCTCCGCAGGGTGAGATATACAGGTCACTGAGAAAGAAGAAGGTTAAGATAAACGGCAGGCGCACAACGGACGGCACAGTAAAGCTGAATACGGGCGACACGCTTGAGCTTTATATAAACGATGAGTTTTTCGGTGTGCATAATAATACTGAGAATATTATATCCTCAAAAAGAGAATCAATTATCAAGCCTGACATTGTATACGAGGACGATAATATAATAGTAATGAACAAGCCGTCGGGAATGTTGTCACAGGATGAAAACGGCAGCTCCCTAGAGAGCATAATGCGGGAGTATTTAAAGTCCAAAGGCGAGTATGATGAAGAATCTGCATACAAGCCGTCACTTTGCCATCGTATAGACAGGAATACTTCGGGCTTGGTGATTGGAGCAAAGAATATCAAGGCGCACCGAATAATCACAGAAAAGATAAAAAGCAAGGAAATCCGCAAGTTTTATATCTGCCGCCTTCACGGAGTTCCAAAGCGTGAAAACGGTGTTATAAAGGGGTATATCACCAAAGCCGGGAAAAACAAAGTTGAGTTCAGTGAAAATAAAACAGACGGCGGCAAGTATTGTGAACTGAAATATCGGGTGATTAGTACGATAAACGGCACATCGCTTGTAGAGGTTGAGCTTATGAGCGGAAGAACACATCAGATACGTGCGTCATTTGCACATATAGAGCATCCGCTGATTGGCGATGTCAAGTACGGTGCAGCAAAAGACGGCGGTCATGGTTTCCAAAGCCTTGAGGCGTATAAACTGATTTTCGAGTTTTCAACTCCGGCAGATGAGCTTGAATATCTCAAAGGCAAAATTATTGAAATCGGAACAGCCGGGCTATAGCGCTCGGCTTTATAAAAAACTTGGAGGATATACGCATGAACGGTCAAATTAATAATCCGCTTGCTCTTGTTACGGGCGCAAGCTCAGGAATAGGACGTGACATAGCTGTATGTCTCAGCAAAATGGGGTATGATGTCATCATTACAGGCCGAAACGAAAAACGCCTGAATGATACAAAAGCGCTTCTTGACGGAAAGGCGCATGTTATTGCTGCGGATTTAAGCGACAGAAATACGTGCTTTGAACTCTATAAAGCCGCAAATGAAATAGGCAATATAGATGTTTTGATAAACAATGCAGGCTTCGGATTGTTCGGAGAATTCTCAAAATCAGATTTGACAACCGAACTCAATATGATTGATGCCAACATAACCGCTTTGCATATCCTGACAAAATTGTTTATTAATGATTTTGTTAAAAGAGACAGCGGATATATCTTAAATGTTGCGTCCTCGGCAGGCTTTATGCCGGGTCCGCTTATGTCAACGTATTATTCTACCAAGGCATATGTTCTGAGGCTCACTCAGGCGATTTCACGCGAACTTAAAAATTCCGGCTCAAACGTGTATATCGGGGCTTTGTGTCCGGGTCCGGTTGATACAAACTTCAATAATACCGCCAATGTAAGATTTTCGCTCAAAGGTCTTAATTCAATGGATGTCGCCGAATATGCTGTCAAAAATATGTTTAAGAAAAAGACGGTAATAGTTCCGGGAACGGCAATGAAGCTCGGAAAGTTCGGACTTCGCTTCCTGCCGGATAATATAATCACAAAGATTGCGTATAATATTCAGCATCGCAAAGGCTGAAGAAGATAAAAAACACACTCCGTCTGTTATTCAGCGGAGTGTGTTTAACTTTAGCCCTCGATTATTTTTATATAAACACTTCTTGCAGTTTTTACACGTTCAAATTCACACAGATATATTCCCTGCCATATGCCTAAAACAAGATCGCCGTCATCAATAATCACTGTTTGAGAAAATCCGAACATACTTGACTTTATATGTGCTGCCGAGTTTCCCTCCATATGAAGAAATGCGGGATCGTTGTACGGTACAAGCCTGTCCAGGGTTTTTATGATATCATGCTGTACATCAGGATCAGCGTTTTCGTTTATGGTCACACCGCACGTTGTGTGCGGTACATAAATTACACATATACCCGACTTAACTCCGCTGCTTTTTACCTTATCGCGTACTACTTTTGTAATGTCATACATTCTGTCTCCGTTCCCCGTTTCAATTCTGCATTTAAATAACATAAAAAACCACTCCATTCTGTAAAATTTATTTATCGTCACGCTTAACTGAAAATACCAAATGCGGCATATCCATACCATAATAATGTTTTGTGATTTCACCGCAGATTGTCATGCCATTACGCTTTGCTACGTTTTGAGACGGTATATTGTTGTTTCGTATAATAGAGTAAACTTCCTCAGCCTTTAACTTTTCAAAGGCATATTTTTTGCAAGCGATAGCTGCTTCTGCGGCGTAGCCGTTTTTCCAATAATGTTTTTGAAATAAATAACCTACTTCAAGAACCTCTTTGTCTTTACACTTCTGCATAGTTAAGCCGCACTGACCAATTAGCTCATTATTTTCTTTTAAAATAACTGCCCATAATCCAAATCCATACTGTTTATATCTTTGTATTTGTCTGTCAAGCCACTCGTGGACTTCCTCATCTGAAAAAGCGTGCTCATAAGCATACATAACCTCAGCATCCTGCAATATTTTGCAAAGCGAACAAAAATCAGTCTGCTCAATTTCGCGCAAATATAATCTGTCAGTATCTAAAATAATATTTTTACTCATAAAGATGTGAGTATCCTTTCTTTTTGGGAAATATATAAACGCGCAAAGGCTCCTCGCCACTGGAACACATCCGATGATGGGGAGCCTAACTATCTGTTTTTTCAAAAGTCACAGTCTGCTCTTTCATAGAGATCTTTCCCACCTTGAATCCATACTCCAACAGTTCCTTTTTAAAAGTAAGGAATGAACGGTCAATCGGCAGACCGGCTATATTTTCTATCTCGGCGTAAGTTAGTTTAAAACTGTCTGTGCCATTTTCTTTTATCCAATTCCATAACGGTTCATATTTACTCATTTTCACACCAATCCTTTTTCGTAATAGTAATATAAGTAAAGAGTTCTGTTCTTACCTTTCACAGATTATTCATTTCAACCGTTTTTTCATAGAGTCATTTTTCGTGATGTTCTAAAGCCACACTACTGAAAAGACTTAAAATAAGGCTTTTTTAGGCATTACTTATCCACCCTTGACATCAAAACTACGCACTCAACGTGTAATAGTTAGGCTATTTCGGAAACAAATCCAAAAACGCCAAGAAACGTTGATTTAACGGCCTTTTTCACATGCCCTATAGAATGCCGACATCAAATCTGACGTCTCACATTAGTAGGCTATTCTGTAATTTTTCAATTAACGCTATATAAGCCGGTAGCCAATCAACGCTATACAACTCGTCTTTACCAAGCCATCTTGCAGCTTCCGCTTCCTTGAGAATAATTTCTCCATCTACCACAACACACAAGAAGCAATCCATGCTTAAATGGAAAGTAGGGTAATCATACTCGATGGTATCAATCAATTCACCAACTTCAATTTTTACATCAAGCTCCTCTTGAATTTCTCTTATTAGAGCTTGCTGTGATGTTTCTCCGAGTTCAATCTTTCCTCCGGAGAATTCCCATAGTCCCTTGAATTCACCATACCCTCTGGCAGTGGCAAAAATCTTAGTTGCATTTTCTAAAGAGTCACAGATAACTGCCGCCGCTACTTTTATTGTTTTCATCACATTATTCCTCTACGGATTTCTTTCTTAGTCTAAACTTATACTCTTTACGGACATTACCAGACTCATCTTTGTCATCTTCATATGTATAATCTACCAAAGAGAATACGCCTTGATAGTAATATTCCTGTGGCGAGAACTTAACAAATAAGTGTATTGCTTTTCCATCACGCTCTGCATCTATAATTGCTTTATTGCCGAGAGTCATCTGCTGGTCACCGGTTTTTCCTTCACCAGAATACATATAATCGCCGTCAGGGGTCCAATGGTCATGATATACAAAACCAGCCTTCTTTTTATCAACCGAAGAAATAAGCACTACTGTTAAAGGGGTTCTTTACGGAGGTTGCGGGAATAAAGAGTAATGACAGCTTTAAATCCGTAAGTATAAAACCTTGTGCGGATTTTATAGACAGCTTTGAGTGCGTATATAACAGTATCAGAGGAGAAATCAGAGTAGAATTTATCGGAGGTAAATTAACTGTTTCGCTTCCGATGAACAGTACACATAATTTATATTCTAAAGTATAAATACGGAAAGAAATATCTTTAAAATGAAAAAGCTATGTTACAGTGGCAATTATAATCCTGAACAATGGATTAATTATACGGATTATGGAATGAAGATATGCGTCTTATGAAAGAAGCACATATCAATTGTGTAACATCATACGCAAGGCCGCCGTACCCGACAGGTGAAAATAGCGTACACGCAAATGCAATGACCGGGGACAAATTCACTCACAGTTTGAGATATTTTTTGCTGGCAGATTGCCACAGTATCATAAAACCACCGCCAAATCAAAGGTAAAATGCACGCCCTCATACGATGGTGTCCTTTACATGACGGCAATTTTACACTATAGTATAGCTAAGGGCTGAAAGCCTAAATCCGGCTTTCAGCCCGCAAAATTTATTTATATTATCATTTTGGAGTCAAATTTGAGGTTTACACAAAATGAGGGATTGCCCCCGCTTTTCCTTTGTTAAATTTATAAACTCACCTTGCATATTCTACCTCTGATTTATTATTTTTTAATTCTGTTTTATAATACCACTCTTCCTGTCACGATATAATAGCCTTCCCACACTGCGGCAATCGTTGCCGCAGTGCATACCGTAAGACCGCAGTATTTTAGTTCAATAATCGGTATTGCAATCGGCAGTGCAAATAACATAATGCCGGTAATTTTATTCATCATAGTATGTTCAACAATGTATTTCCCATAAATTACAAAGCCTAAAACTACATTTATTATTTTGATTGCCGCAATAACAGCAATCCATATCCAAAGCCATACCGGTATACTAAGCAGCGGAAGCAGCTTTATCAAACAAACCATAACAAATATAAAATCGGCTATAGTATCCAGCTTAGAGCCAAACTCACTGACAGTATTTGTTTTTCTTGCGAGCGCCCCGTCAACCATATCTGTAAATCCTGCCGATAAATAGCATATGTAAAACATCGGAGAAAAAGCCGGAACGAATAACAGCAGAATGCTTAGCAGTATGCGGCTGCCGGTTAGTATATTTGCCATTGCAATAACCCCCTTTTTTCTTCGCCGACTTTAGCAATACTTTTTTCAATTTATTTGAATATTTTTAATGATAATTGTCCTCTTTGTTACAATGACATACACATATCAATCTTATATCCACAACTTATACATACTTGATAATTCCGAGGATATACGGTACTGCAAAACGATTGACAGATAGTTTTAAGGAAAAACCGATTTAATCGGAAAATCCCGAAAAAAGCTTGAAAAGCCTGTTTCGGGATTTTTTTCATAACCTTGTAATCAATGTATTACCATGTACGGGATTTCATTTCCTTGAATTGTCCTACAGTAGAAACATGAGCATTTAAGCCGCCGTCTACCGTAACAACCTGTCCCGTAAAGTATTCGCTTTCATCAGAAGCCAGATAAACGCACATATTTGCTATATCCTTTGGATTTCCGTAACGGTTTACCATAATGTTGTTAAGAAAAATATCCTTTAAAACCTGAGGTACATGGGCGTCATTCTCAGGGGTGACAATAAGTCCCGGACGGACGCAGTTGCAGCGGATATTATCCTTACCGTATTGTAATGCGGTTGATTTTGTAAGCATATCAACTCCGGCTTTTGCACAGGCATAAGCGGTTGAGCCTAAATCTCCGCCGCATGAAGCCATAGAGCCTATGTTAATAATAGAGCCGCCTTTATTTTCCTTCATATACGGCAGCACACATTTTATAGCATAAAATGTACCTCTGATGTCGCTTTGGAAAATATTATCCCACATTTCCAGTGTTAATTCATCTACGCGTCCGTCTTTTAAAGCAACATTAGCGGCGTTATTTACTAAAATATCTATTTTTCCGTATTTTTCGACAGTATCCTTAAATAAATCCTCAATACTTTTTGTTTCAGTAATGTCCATAAAATGATAGTATGCCTCGCCTCCTTCTTTAACAATACTGTCAACTACCGCCTGACCTTTAGCCTCACGGCGTCCGCAGATGACAACCTTTGCACCCTCTGCCGCAAAAAGTCCGGCAATTCCGACACCTATTCCGCTGGTAGATCCTGTTACAATTGCAACCTTTCCTGCTAATCTTTTCATTTTGTTATCCCTCCCGAACATAAATATAATATATTAAGGCAAATATACAGCTTGCCAATTTCAAACACAATAATTCTATATTTTTATTGTACTTTATTTTTAAACTCATGTCAATACAAAAATATAGCTTTTGTGATGAAAATATCAGAAAACAAATACAGAATATGCCCTAAATACGGAAGGGATATTCTGTGGACTATAAAGGCAGTGTCAGCCATTTCGAACGGCATAGAGAAGTATGAGAGCTTCACGCAAGCCGGAGAAGTTATTATGGCAGTCGGCGTAAATTATGTGAGTGAATGCACAGACGGTAGGTATTTTTGAGGAAAGTGTGTTCAGGGGATGGCTTTTAAATGCGGTATCGACCTTTGTAAGCGAACGCAAGGCAAATCTTATTTCCTCGGGACTGTTTGTGTTAATTCACTACCCGAAGTGGATTTTTGCGGGATATGATATAACAACTATTGTTATCACAAGTATTTCGGTGTACGCACTCAGCCTGATATTCGGCTGGGTATTCAAAAAAAACAGGTCAATATGGACAGGCACAATTCTTCATTCTGCTTGGGATTTAATTACATTGGTTTTATAGTTTGTCAAATTTCGGCTTGTCGAGCAGTAGCATACACAGCATATATAAGCGATTACATCAAATAGTCGCTTTTTTCATGCCTGAAAGGAGGTAGTCAGGAGCAATATTACTTTAATTCTATCAGCTCAACTCTTAGGCTTTACAACCGTGGATATGTTCTCCTCCGAATAATAAAAAAATCCGAGAATCAGAAGAATACATCTAACTCTCGGAAATCCATTTATTTCAAGCCTTTTTCACATATTACTTCTCAACCCTTGACATCAATACTACACACTCAACGTGCGGGGTGCCGGGGAACATGTCTACCGGTGTGACGGACTTGACTTTGAAGTTGTTTTCTGCGAATATTTTTGCGTCACGGGCAAGGGTTGATGGCTTGCATGAGATATAAACTATTCTTTTCAGTTCATGAATACTGCTCAGTATATCAATCAGGCGCTTGTCGCAGCCCTTTCTCGGCGGATCGAGGATTACTGCATCGGGTATTTCTCCGTGTCTTACCAGATCAGCAATTACATTTTCCGCTTTGCCGCAATAATATTCAGCGTTTTTAATTCCGTTATGCTTCGCGTTTCTAACAGCGTTTTCAACAGCTTCGGGAACAACCTCAACACCGATTATTTTTTTGCATCTGTCAGCCATAAACTGACCAATCGTACCAATACCGCAGTACATATCCCATATAGTTTCATGACCTTTGAGATTTGCATATTCACGTGCTATAGTATAGAGCTTCTCCGTCTGAGCTTTGTTGACCTGATAAAATGACAGGGGTGAAATATAGAACTCTGTGTGACCGATGTTGTCAATAAGCTCGCTGTCGCCCCAAAGTGTTTTTGTTTCTTTGCCGAGGACAACATTTGTATTTTTTGTGTTTATATTTTGCAGGACACCGCCGACATTTGCACCGCAGTTTTTAAGCTCATCAACAAGCTCCTCGCTGTGCGGAAGCTTATGCGATGCGGTTACTATACAAACCAAAGCTCCGTTTTTGCCGTAGCGCGTATAAATATTGCGAATGATGCCGCGGCCGGTTTTTTCGTCATACGGCTGAATGGAATATGTCTTTATCCAATATTTGACCGCATTCGCAATCTTTTTTGATGATTCGTGGGATACAAGGCAGTCGTCAAGCTCAATGAGTCTGTGACTGTGGTTTGCGTACATACCGATTCCCTCCGGAGTAACAGGGAACTGTGACTTATTCCTGTATCTGATACGTGAATCCGAGGGGACAATGCTGTTTATCCTTAAGTTATTAAATCCGCCTATTCTTGAAAAGCAGTCGGACACTTTCTGCTGTTTGAACCGGAGCTCTTCATCGTAGCTCATATGTCTCAAGGCGCAGCCGCCGCACTTATAAAAATACTCGCAGTCGGACTTTACACGTTCTTTTGACGGTTTTAACACCTCAATCAGCTTGCCGACCGCATAGCTTTTCATGAGTTTTATGATAACAACCCGTACAGTTTCACCTAAAATTGTATATGGCACAAAAACGGCAATACCTTCGGCTCTGCCAACACCGTTGCCGTCGTCTGTCATTCCGGTAATTTCTATTTCATATATATCGTTCTTTTGCATGTTTTTAACCTCTGTTATATTTATTTTAACCCATTCTGCACATAAATGTCAAGTAATTGTATTACGATATTAAAAACGACATCTTGTATGCAGACCTGCATTATAAGAATTTTATCTTATTGCAATTTAAAATTTTTATAGTATAATTATATTATTTAGTAATTACTAAAAATAAAAACGGAGGAAAAATGTTAAATGGACAATTTTGTTTTTAATAACTATACCAAAATAATATTTGGCAGAGATACCGAAAAAACTGTCGGCAGTGAGATGAAAAGGTATGGCGGCAGAGTGCTGCTGCATTACGGCGGCGGCAGCATAAAGCGCAGCGGTCTTTATGATACAGTTATCAGTTCATTGAAAGAGGCAGGAATAGAGGTCTTTGAGCTTGGCGGTGTTGTGCCTAATCCGAGGCTTGATCTTGTGCGTGAAGGTGCGGAGCTTTGTAAGCGCGAAAGAATCGAAGCGGTGCTTGCTGTGGGCGGCGGAAGCGTAATAGATTCGGCGAAGGCAATAGGTCTTGCGGCGTTGTACGACGGCGATGCATGGGATTTCCACGCAAGAAAAGCGGTTCCCGAGAGGTCGCTGCCTGTTGCTGCAATATTGACTATTCCCGCCTCAGGAAGCGAGTCCAGCGATTGCAGTGTTATCACAAATGAGGAGGGGCTTATCAAGCGGGGACTTCACGGCGACTGCATGTATCCGGTGTTTTCAATAATCAATCCTGAGCTTATGTATACACTGCCGCAAAATCAGATTGCAAACGGATGCTCTGATATATTTGCGCATATGGCGGAAAGATACTTTACAAATACAAAAGGCGTAGAGTTTACAGACAGGCTTATTGAAGCGGGAATGAAAACTGTTGTGAAAAATGCAAAGGCTCTGGTTGACGGAGAAGCGGATTATGATACATGGGCGCAGGTAGTCTGGGCAGGTACGATTGCCCATAATAACCTGCTTAACACAGGCAGAGTCGGGGATTGGGGTTCGCATAATATAGAGCATGAGCTCAGCGCGCATTATGATATTGCACACGGTGCAGGGCTTGCGATAATATTTCCGGCGTGGATGAGATATGTTATGAAGCATGATGTTCCGAGATTTGTGAAGTTTGCGACCGAAGTCTTCAGTGTTGAAAATGATGTGTTTAATCCGGAGGCAACCGCGGTACGCGGAATAGAGGCGTATGAGCGGTTTTTGAAGTCTCTCGGTTTACCTTCAAAGCTCTCAGATGTTGGAATAGGTGACGAAAAGTTTGAACTGATGGCGAAACAGTCGGTCGAAATCGGCGGCGGCGGTCAGGGGCATTTTGTCAGAATGAATGAAAAGGATATAATTGAAATTCTGAGGCTTGCACAGTAGAGTGAGAGACCGTAAATAAGCAAAATGAGGATAAATATCCAGTAAATATGTTAAAAAAATAAGAATTTTTTGAAAAAAGTATTGCAAAATTTTTGGCATAGAGTTATAATAATTCCATTACTATGTATAGGAGGTATAATAGTGGAAAGTGCACAGCAATTCTATCCAATAATTTTGATGGCTCTTGTCCTGGTTGTTTTCTACTTTATTCTGATCAGACCTCAGAAGAAGAAGGAAAAGGCTCTTAAGGACATGATTTCTGCTTTGAAGGTTGGCGACGAAGTTGCGTCTATCGGCGGTATTCATGGCAAGATTGAAAAGATTAAAGACAATCTTTTTGTGCTTGAAACCGGTATTGGCACAACAAAGTCTTATGTGACAATCGAAAAGAGTGCAATCGCACGTCTGATTAAGGAAGGTAAGGCGAAGGAAAACGCCGTTGCTCCTTTGGAAGAATCAGATGAAAAATCTGATAATTAGTCAGAATAATAACAAGCCTTTTTGAGACTTGTGTTTGTTAATTTTTGACATTTAGCATACACCTTTTGCATATAGATTAATAAATCAAAATGTAAAGGGTGTGTGCTGTATGACAGACGGAGTTTTTCAAAAGAACAGCTTGAGACAGTCGGCTAAGGGGCGAAACGATAGTTACGGCAGAAGCAGTAAGAGCGATAATGACATGAGCCGGAGCGGATTTTCCCGCATTTTTCTTTCAATGGCTAAGGCGGCGGTTTTCGGTATTGTCACCGCGTCGGTTATGCTGCTTGCGCTGTCGTTTTTTGCTGTATTTTATGACATTCCCGATACGGTTTTAAACTACATAATCATCGCTGTATCAATGATATGTCTTTTCCTTGTCGGCTTTAAAGCGGCGGGATATAACAGTAAAAACGGTCTTTTGATTGGAATTCTGACCGGATTTTTTTACACAGTGCTTTTATATGCTGCGGCCTGTATTTTATGGAACTCTGTTGACATTTCGCCGGAGATTCTGATTGATTTGGCGGCAGGCAGCGCAATAAGCGGACTCGGCGGATTTATTGGTATAAACCGCAGGGCTAAAAATAAAAAACGACGCTGAGTTTTATGTAAATAAGCGTTTGTTAAAATATGTAAGTATTTATCATACTTTAAATAACTTGTGAAAAGGAGAGAATAAAATGAAAAGAATTAAGACATTAAACAGTGCTTCACTTAAAGAGAGCGCATGCAAGGGCGGCTGCGGCGAGTGCCAGACATCATGTCAGTCAGCCTGCAAAACTTCATGTACGGTTGCTAATCAGAAATGCGAAAGCAATAAGTAATTTTGCTTAATTCAGGATATTCAAGCTGAATATTTACGGGCGTCCTTTTAAGCGGACGCTCGATTTGTGTTTATTTAAACAAAGTAAAGTTATTAATTGAGATTATGTCCGAGATATATTATATCCGGCGGATAAAAAGCATTTAACGGAAAGGTATTGAATTATTATGGTACATACATTTAAAATGTTTGATAAGTATATAGCTCTGGACGTAAACAGCGGATGTGTTCACGTAATGGATAAGCTGTGCTATGATATTATCAATTTTATGAATGTAAAGCATTTTGCTCCGACTTCGAGTGAAGCAAGATTTAAACTTATAGACGACTTGAAATATGATTATGACAGAGCCGAAATCGGCGAAGCGCTTGATGATATAATTGAGCTTTACAATGACGGAATGCTCTGGTCTGAGGATGACTTTAACGTTGCGGCTGACTTGAAAAAGAATTCGCCGATAAAGGCTATGTGTCTGCATGTCAGTCACGACTGCAATCTCCGCTGCAAATACTGCTTTGCCGACGAGGGAAAGTATCACAGCGAAAAGGGCGAGCTTATGACTGCTGAGACAGGAAAGAAAGCGATGGATTTTCTTGTTAAGAATTCAGGCAAGAGAAGAAACCTTGAGGTTGACTTTTTCGGCGGAGAGCCGTTGCTCAACTTTGACGTAGTTAAAGAAGTCGTTGAATATGCAAGAGAGCTTGAGAAGAAGTATGACAAGAATTTCCGCTTTACAATAACCACAAACGGTATTTTGCTGGACGATGACAAGATTGACTATATTAATAAGAATATGGGTAATATAGTTCTGAGCATTGACGGCAGAAAAGAAGTTAACGACAGAATGCGCTACCGCGCCGACGGCAGCGGTTCATATGACAGGATTGTACCGTTGTTTCAAAAGGTTGCCGAGAGCAGGAATCAGGACAACTACTATGTCAGAGGCACATTCACGCGTGAGAATCTTGACTTTTCCGAAGATGTAATACATCTTGCGGATCTGGGCTTTAAGCAGATTTCGGTTGAACCGGTGGTTTGCGGTGAAGAAACTGAATATTCCTTGCGTGAAGAAGATTTGCCCAAGATTTTTGAAGAATATGAAAAGCTTGTCGCTGAATATGTTAAGCGCAAAAAAGAGGGCAGGGGATTTAACTTCTTCCACTTCATGGTAGACCTCGAGGAAGGACCGTGTATAATCAAGCGTCTCTCCGGCTGCGGCTGCGGCTGTGAATATCTGGCGGTTGCGCCGAACGGCGATGTATATCCGTGCCACCAGTTCGTAGGTCATGAGGAATATAAAATGGGAAGTCTGCACGATGATAACGGTCTGAATACGGAACTGCGTTCAAGCTTTGAAAAATGCAATGTATATACAAAGCCAAAGTGCAGAGACTGCTTTGCGAAGTTCTTCTGCAGCGGCGGCTGCGTGGCAAACGCTTGTCTGATTAACGGAGACATGAACGAGCCTCATAAGCTGAGCTGTGAAATGATGAAGAAGCGTGTAGAGTGCAGCCTTTATGCAAAAGCTGCGTTAGCTGAGGATTAACCCGAAGCTTTGCCTGTGAATAATAGTGAATATCAGAGGGTGATTTAAAAATGGATGATACAAACAGCGAATATATGATTAGTCCCGAAATTCTTGAGACTAAAAATGAAGGTGTATCTGAAAAGAAGATAACGTTTCAGGATATTGTAAAGAACAAAGAAATAAAAACATATCTTGAATTTGGCGATAAGTATCTCGGAACACTCGGATATACCAATCATTCATTGCTTCATGCACAGAGAGTTGCGAAAATTGCGAATATGATATTGCTGTCACTGAGTTACGATAAGCGCACGGCGGAGCTCGCACGTATTGCAGGATACATGCACGATATAGGCAATGTAATTAACCGTGCTGACCACGCTCAGTCAAGCGCTATGATGGCTTTTAACATACTTATACGCTTAGGAATGGCACCCGCAGAGATTTCAAAGATAATTGCGGCGATAGGCAATCATGACGAAGGTACCGGCTTGCCGGTTAACGCGCTTGCGGCAGCTTTAATTATTGCAGACAAGACGGACGTCAGAAGAAGCCGCGTAAAGACGCGTGATCCGAAGGACTTTGATATACATGACCGTGTAAATTATGCTGCGGAGGTGTCTGAGGTCACAGTCGATGACAGGGTGATAAAGCTTAAGCTCAAGATAGATACGGAGATTTCTTCCGTAAGCGATTATTTTGAGATTTTCCTGACCCGCATGCTTATGTGTAAGCGCGCAGCTGAAAGTCTCGACGCTAAATTTGAGCTTGATATTAACGAAATTAAGCTTATGTAAAAATTACAATTATGTTGCAAAAAGTTTCTAATGTAAATTTTTTCTAACATTTTGTGGAATTAGTTTACATTTTGAAATTTTCTCTTGACTTCGTATAATTCTAAGGATATAATATGTCGGTATACTGATATAATTTTGCGTAATTTTTGCATAGCAAAATTAATAACCTAAGAAAAATAATTAAATTAATAAAGGATTGGGCAAAGCCCAAGTGAAGGAGGAAAAGAAAGTGTCCAGAAGTTTGGTGAAATTCGCAGCAATCATTTTGGTCATTGCTGCACTTCTCTACGTAGGACTGTACGGTCTTGATTTTACCGATAAGGTAAGATTCCCCGGTGTTACAGACAGCGATGGAATTACTCAAGGCCTCGATTTAAAGGGTGGTACTGTTATCGTGTTTAAAGCTGATGCAGCCGACCCTTCGGAACAAGATATGGAAACGGCGATGAGTATGCTGAGAAAGCGTCTTGACTTCCAGGGTTATACTGAAGCAAGCGTTACTCTTCAGGGCTCAAACAAAATCAGAGTTGAGCTTCCTGATGTCCAGGATTCGGACAAGGCTGTTGAAACTCTCGGCGCAACAGCACAGCTTGAGTTCAAAGATGCAAACGGAAACGTTATTATGACCGGTGACCAGGTTAAGGAAGCCAAGTCAGAATACGGTCAGACTCAGCAGGGAATTTCAAAGAGCCAGTATTACATAAGCATGACCTTTACGGAAGAAGGACAGAAGAAGTTCTCAGAGGCGACAAAAGCTGCTGCAGCTCAGGCTTCATCAGGTCTTAACTATATCGAAATCGCAATGGACGGCAACACGCTTACAATGCCGTCTGTTAAGCAGCAGATTGACAGCGAGTCATGTATAATCGAAGGTGATTTCACAGCCGAAGAAGCAAAAGCTCTTGCAGCAAACATCAGCTCGGGTCGTCTGCCTTTCTCGCTTAAGACTGACGAAGTTAAGGTTGTCAGCGCTACGCTTGGTGAGGAAGCGCTCAGCAAGGCTATCACAGCCGGTGTTATCGGTCTGATATTGGTTATGCTGTTTATGCTTCTCGTATATCGTCTGCTCGGACTTATGGCTGACATTGCGCTTATGTTCTATGTTTCAGTCGTACTGATTTGTATTTCGGTACTGCATGTTAACCTTACATTGCCGGGTATAGCCGGTATCATACTTGCCATAGGTATGGCGGTTGACGCAAATGTCGTTATATTTGAGCGTGTAAAGGAAGAGCTTAAGCTCGGCAAGACTGTCAGAAGTGCGGTTGACGCAGGCTTTAACAGAGCGCTTTCAGCTGTTATCGACTCGAATGTTACAACAATTATTTCAGCGGCTATCCTCTGGTGGCTCGGAACAGGTACAATCAAGGGATTTGGTATGACGCTTCTTATGGGTGTTGTAATCTCTATGTTCTCTGCTATTTTCGTTACCAAGTTCCTGCTTAAGCAGATGATTGGTATGAACGTCAGAGCGCCGTGGCTCTATGGTTTGAATAAGAAAAAGACCGGAGCTGAAAGTGTGAAAGGAGGAGAAGCGTAATGTTTGATATAATGAAAAAGAAATGGATATTCTTCGGAATTGCCATTGTACTTTGTTTAATCAGTATTGTTTCTCTGATTTTCCAGGGATTTAATCTTGATACTGACTTTTCAGGCGGTATTGCTCTCACATATGAAATAGGCAGCGATTTTACTACGTCTGATATCGAATCAATAGTAAGCGAAGCGCTTGGAACTAACAAGAGTGCTTCATCTGTCCAGAAATCGGGCGGAGATGTTATTATCAAGGTCGGATATGACAAGGGCTTGTCTGATGATGAAAGAATTGAATATTCTGCAACTACTAAAGAAACAATCACAACGGCTCTTGAAGCTAAGTACGGCGCAGCTGTTGCTGACAATGCCGCAGCAACAGAAACAACAGAAGCTGTAGAGGCTGATGCAGCTGTAACTGCTTCACCTGACGCATCTGCTACACCTGCTGTTGAAACAGATACCGCTTCAAGCGCAGCGCTTGAAAGTGGTGTAAGACTTAAGAGTATGGACGATATTTCCCCGTCATCGGGACAGGAGCTTGCAAGAAGCGCATTCTGGATGTCACTTCTCGCATGTGCCGCTATTTTGATTTATGTCACATTCAGATTTGAATTTACTTCCGGCTGCGTTGCCATCGTTGCTTTGATACACGATGTGCTGCTTCTCCTTGGAGTATATTCACTGTTCAGATGGTCGGTAAATATCAACTTTATTGCAGCAGTGCTGACGGTTCTCGGTTATTCAATCAATAACACAATCGTCATCATGGACAGAATTCGTGAGAATACACGTCATTCAAGAAAAGAATCATACGGCGAGATTGCCAATAACAGTATCTGGCAGACCTTTACTCGTTCAGTCAACACCACAATAACCACACTTCTCACAATCGGTATGGTTTATATCCTCGGTGTTGCTTCGATTAAGGCGTTTGCTCTCCCGATTATCATCGGTATCGTTGTAGGTTTCTATTCTTCTGTATTTATCACAGGTCCTCTGTGGGCAACATGGAAGGATTCAGCTGTAAAGGCAAAGAAGGCAAACGGAGCTGCAAAGGCTGAGGCAAAGAAGGCTTCAAAAAAGAAGTAATATAATTACAGTTAATATTTGGCAGGCGCTGTATAGTGCCTGCCATTTTTGTGTTTATAATTGAATTTTGATATTGACAATATTGAATAATTGTTATAAACTAAATATGTATACAATATTGATTGGGGGATTATATATGTCAGTTTTAGTTTGCGGCGGAGCAGGATACATAGGCAGTCATACAGTTGCTGAACTGTTAGACAGAGGCGAGAATGTTGTTATCGCTGATAATCTGCAAAAAGGTCATAAGGAAGCTGTTCTCGGCGGAAAGCTCATGATTGGCGATTTGCGCGATAGCGGTTTTTTAGATAAGGTGTTTACTGAAAACGACATTGAATCCGTCATTCAGTTTGCGGCTGATTCTTTGGTCGGCGAAAGCGTCGGAGACCCGCTTAAATATTACAACAATAACGTTGTTTCGACACTGTGTCTGCTTACAAAAATGAAGCAGTATGGTGTGGACAAAATCGTATTTTCTTCTACAGCTGCTGTATACGGTGAACCGAAAAATGTCCCTATTATGGAGACAGATCCAACTGTTCCTACCAATCCCTACGGCGAAACAAAGCTCTCTGTTGAAAAGGCATTAAGATGGTGCTATGAGGCATATGATATAAAATATACAGCTTTGCGTTATTTCAATGCAGCCGGCGCACATATAAACGGTAAAATCGGTGAGGATCATAACCCGGAGTCGCATCTTATTCCGATAATTCTCCAGGCGGCTCTCGGCAAGAGGGAGTGTATTACCATATTCGGCGATGATTATAACACTGAGGACGGAACCTGCGTCCGTGACTATATTCATGTAACCGATTTGGCTGACGCGCATATTCTTGCGCTTAATAAGATGAGAAAAGACGGCAAGTCAAATATATATAATTTGGGCAACGGCAACGGATTCTCTGTCAAAGAGGTGGTTGATATTGCGCGTGAGGTTAGCGGCGTAGACATAAAGGCAAAGCTCGGCGAGAGACGCCCCGGCGATCCGGCTGTGCTTGTTGCAAGCGCTGAAAAAGCCAAAAAAGAGCTCGGTTGGCGGCCTAAATACGATGATTTGGGTACAATTATTGAAACCGCCTGGAAGTGGCATAAGGATCACCCGAACGGTTATTAAGTATTATATTTTTTGAGGTTAAAATATGGAACAATCAAAGATAAACAGAATTAATGAGCTTGCGAAAAAGGCAAAGTCGCCTGAGGGGCTTACACCGGAGGAAGAAGCGGAGCGCGCTGTGCTTCGCAAGGAGTATATTGAAGATGTAAAGAAAAGCCTCCGCGTTCAGCTTGATAATATAGACGTTGAATATCCAAACGGCAAGGTTACTCCGCTTAAGAAAAAACAATAAGTTTAAGGATTTGATTGAATAATGAAAACAGTTTTAGCGGCTTTCAATGCGAGGTATTCACATTCATCTCCGGCTGTCAGGTATCTTCAGAAGTATAACAGTCGTTTCGATATCGATGTATTTGAGTTTTCTATAAATGACAGCCTTGATTCTGTATATAAGAAACTTTTGAAAAGCGGTGCAGATGTGTACTGCTTTTCTTGTTATATCTGGAATATAGAGCTTATTTTAAAGACCGCAGAGCGGCTTAAGTTGGCAATGCCGAATACAAAAATTATATTCGGCGGACCGGAGAGCGGATATAACGCATCGTATCTGTTAAAACGTTATGATTATATTGACTGCATAATAAAAGGCGAGGGCGAGTACGTACTGGGCGAAGTGCTTGAAACTATTAAAAACGGCAAAGAACCTGAAAGATTTGTCAGCGGCAGATGCCTTGACTTAAATCATGCCGTGCAGCCGTATACAGCCGAAGATTTGCAAAAGCTGAAAGGGAAAATCATATATTTTGAGACATCAAGAGGCTGTCCCTTTAACTGCTCGTATTGTCTGTCGTCAGCCGAGCATGGCGTCAGATATTTCCCTATGGAATATGTCAAAGAAGGATTGGGATTGCTTATGAGTGAGAATGTACCGCTTGTAAAGCTTGTTGACAGAACCTTTAACAGTAATGAGGAACGTGCGATTGAGATAATTGAGTATATAATCCAAAATTCAAAATCTACACGGGTGCATTTTGAGATCGAGGCTGAAATAATGTCTGACAGAATAATTGAGGTATTAAACAGTGCGCCGAAAGATTTGTTCCAGCTTGAAATCGGAATACAGAGCATTAATCAAAAGACCTTAAATGCGGTCAACAGAAGATTTGACGCTGAACGTACAAAGACAAATATATTAAAGCTCATGGAGCCGCATAATATGCACATTCATCTTGACTTAATCGCCGGACTTCCGTATGAGGATTATGAGTCTTTCACACATTCTTTTGACTATGTATATTCCATGAAGCCCGATATGCTCCAGCTCGGATTTTTAAAAGTCTTGCCCGGTACAGAGATCGAACGCTTCAGGCCTGAAATTTTTGCCGCTTCTTATCCGCCGTATGAGGTGGTTGCGACAAAGTGGATTACCGCGGCTGAAATAACCAAGCTCAAAGAGGTAGAAGAGGCAGTTGAATTATACTACAACAGCGGCAGATTCAGCGAGACAATCGGAGTGCTTGAAACGCTTGACGAGTTTGCAGCTTCACCCTTTAGGCTGTATGAGTTACTCGGCAGAAAACTAAGCGAGAAGTCCGAAGCCGGAAAGATAAAGCAGACCGGATTATATGACTTGCTGTATGAACACTTCGGAGATAGCATAATTTTTGAGCTTGCGAGGGATTTTCTTAGAAACAATAAAACATCACCTTTACCGTATTATTTGACAAGGAATATGTCAAAATCCTTCAAAAAGAGATATACAGCACTTTTGACAGACGAAGAGTTCATGACTAAGTATAAAATAAGCAAAGATCTCAAGGATTTAAGGTTTGAAAATATATTAGGCAGAGTATATGTGACGGATTATAAGAATAAATTGTTTTATGATATAAGCGAATATTTTGAATAAAGACAATTAGATTATTATGAATTTTCTGATGTCTTGTTAATAATTGCATCAGTTATTGTTTTGTAATGCAAATTATTGTTTATTTGATTAAACCGCAACTCGGCGGTTTAATGCGAGCATCGGTAGGCGGACGAAGTCCGCGC
>CAJKEB010000010.1 GCA_905198865.1 uncultured Eubacteriales bacterium | reverse complement strand
AACTTCTACACCTGCTAACTTTAAGCCGTACATGAACTTGCTGTAAGAAAGTCCGTTCATTCTTGCTGCAGCGTTGATACGTGCGATCCATAATTTACGCATTTCACGTTTTAAATCTTCCGGCTGAAAAATCTGAGAGGCTTGCTCAGGCAATTCTGAGCGCAAAAAAGAATATAAGATATTGTTCGGTGTGTCAAAACCTATCTGCTTCAGAGGTATGTAATATATGTTCAAATTCGGGCAGAGACCACAGCATAATTTGCGTTATGGAAAGTCCAAGAGACGTAATGCAGATGGAAAGGACAAACGAATTCAAAGGTGTTTATCATGTCCTGCACGGGGCAATATCACCTATGGACAATGTTTCACCTGATGATATTAAAATTAAGGAGTTGGTTGCAAGAGTATCGGGCGGTGATATCAAAGAGGTAATTATGGCTACAAATCCCAATCTTGAAGGTGAAACAACAGCTATGTATATTTCAAAGCTGATAAAACCCTTTGGAGTTAAGGTAACCAGAATTGCGCACGGCGTTCCTGTTGGCGGCGAGCTTGAGTTTGCCGACGAAGTTACTCTCGGCAAAGCACTTAACTGGCGTGTTGAGATATAATATAACATATTCAGGAGAGATATACTATGACGAATTATGAGATTAGAACCGTAAAATCTGATAATGATATAATGGGCATTTCCGGCGGTGCATATATTACCTGGCATAATGCTTACGATGAGCTTCTTCCTAAAGGTCAGGTCGACTATATGATAAAAAAATACCAGAGCTTTGATGTGATAAAGCAGGATATTTTGAAGAACGGCTATACTTATTATATTGCTGAATCCAATAATAAAATAATTGCTTTCTGCGGCATAAAGCCGGAGCTTGACAAACTGTTTATCAGTAAGATTTACGTTTTACCAAAATGGCAAAGACATGGTATTGCAAGCAGCTTATTTCAAACTGTGGTTTCAGATTTTGCCACAAAGTACAATACATTTTACTTAACAGTAAACAAAAACAACACAAAAGCAATTTCAGTCTATAAATCATTCGGCTTTGACATAACCGATACTGTTGTAACAGACATTGGCGGCGGTTATGTCATGGATGACTATATAATGGAATACACTATATAATGAAGTACAATTGTAAAAAACAGCCGAAAGTCACATTATGACATTCGGCTGTAAAAAACTATTCTGAAAACTTCATCTTTATATAATCACAAATGATTTTAGCGGTATCATCAATACCAAGAAAAGCACTGTTTAAAGCTATATGGTAATTTGTAACATTTCCCCATTCCTGATTGGTGTAAAAGTTATAGTAATTGCTCCTCTTCTTGTCGGTCTTTTTCATAGTATCAAGAGCTTCCTTTTCGGTTTGCTTATATATGCGCATTACACGCTCAAGCTTGAACTCCTGATCAGCGTGAATAAAAACATTGACAACATTCTTGTTTTCTCTCAGAACATAGTCAGAACAGCGTCCGACAATAACACAAGATTTATCTTTTACCAAATCCTGAATCACCTGCGATTGAATTCTGAATATAGAATCAGAATTCAAAATATCACCATATCTATAAAAATTACCTCTGTCAGACTGAAGCCCCATAACAAGCGAATAGAGCAGACTATTTGTCGGCTTTTCGTCAATGCCGTCAAAGAGATTTTCGGATAAACCGCTCTCTTTAGCTGCAAGTGCAATAAGACTCTTGTCATAAAACTCAATTCCAAGCAAATCGGCAACTTTTTTTGCTATCTTTCGACCGCCGGAGCCAAACTGCCTGCCTACTGTGATAATACAATTTGTATCTGAACTTAATACTCTGTCATTCCCCATATTATCTCCTCCTATATTATGACATTGTAACACAGATATTTTAAGTAGTAAAGTTAATTTTTTTGTTCAACCGTAAAAATTAATCAAATTTCTTTGTGCATTTTAGACAAATATGTTTTATATTTAATTACAATATTATAATAAAGCCTGAAATTTTGTTGCTTGACAATATTTTTAAAATGTATTATAATAGCATAGTTGTATAAATATTATATGCAATTCCTTACTCCTGTGAATTATCAGGGGTCAGAGTCCAGAAGGAGGTGAAAATAATGGCAGAACACATCAATAAGTATGAGACCATCATGGTTTTAGACGCTTCTAAAACAGAAGAAGAAATCTCAGCTTTACTCGAAAAGTTCAAGTCATTGATTGAAAAGCACGGCGAAATCGAGAGCGTCGATGAATGGGGCAAGCGTAAGCTCGCTTATCCAATCAATTTCATGAATGAGGGTTATTATGTACTTGTAAACTTCAAGTCTGCACCGGAATTTCCGAAGGAGCTTGAACGTGTTTACGGTATTACTGACGGCGTGCTCAGAAGCATCGTTGTAAGACGTGAGGAGGACTAATTATGATTAATAAAGTAATCTTAATGGGTAGACTTACTCGCGACCCTGAAATCAGACATACCGGAACGGGACGTGCTGTTTGTAATTTCTCTGTCGCTGTTGACAGCGGTTACGGCGAAAACAGACAGACCGATTTTATTAATTGCGTTGCGTGGAATAATCAGGCTGAATTCCTGGGTAAATATTTCACAAAGGGTATGATGATTATTGTTTCCGGTCGTATTTCGACCAGAACATGGGAAGGTCAGGACGGCAGGAAGAATTATACTACTGAAGTTATTGTAAACGAGATAAGCTTTGGTGAAACAAAGAAATCAAGAAACGAAAATGCAGGCTATGGCGGCGGTTATAGCGCTCCGCAGCAAAATGCATATTCCTCTTCTTATTCTGCACCGTCTGCTGTAAGCGATCCGTCTTTGCAGTCAATGCCGGACGGCATGGATAATGATGAATTCACTCCATTATCCGAGATAGATGATGACCTTCCGTTTTAAAAATTTGAGTTAAAGGAGATTTTGAAATGGCTGAAGAAAGAAGAAACGACAGACCGCGCGGCAGACGTCCTAAGAGAAAAGTTTGCTCATTCTGTGTTGATAAAGTAGACCACATCGATTATAAAGATGTTGCAAAGCTCAGAAGATACGTTACAGAACGCGCTAAAATTCTTCCGAGAAGAATCAGCGGTTGCTGCGCAAAGCATCAGAGACAGCTTACTGTTGCTATCAAGAGAGCAAGACAGATAGCTTTGATGCCTTATACATCTGACTAATAATTTTAACCGGCGGTTTTTTCCGTCGGTTTTTTTACTAAAAATGTAAAAAACTGTTGAAAATTATATGAAAATCATGTAAACTATAAGAAAGTATTTTGACAAAATTATCTTATTTCAAAGGAGTTATATGACATGAAAGTATTGGTTGTAGGCGGCGGCGGCAGAGAACACGCAATTATCTGGAAATTGTCACAAAGCGACAAAGTAAGCAAGATTTATTGCGCGCCTGGAAACGGCGGTATTTCAGAACTGGCTGAATGTGTGCCTATCGGCGTTATGGAGTTTGATAAGCTCACTGAGTTTGCCAAAAGCAATAATATAGACTTAACCGTTGTTGCGCCCGATGATCCTCTTGCCGCAGGTGCTGTAGATGCATTTGAGGCCGCTGGACTTAAAGCATTTGGTCCGAATAAGGCTGCTGCAATAATCGAGGGAAGCAAAGCGTTTTCAAAAGACCTGATGAAAAAGTACGGTATTCCGACAGCTGCATATGAAGTTTTTGATAACAGTACAGACGCCGTTGAATATATTAAAGCGCAGGACAAGTTCCCAATTGTTGTCAAAGCTGACGGCCTGGCACTTGGAAAAGGTGTAATAATAGCAAAGACCTTAGATGAGGCCGAAAGAGCAGTACATGAGATTATGGACGACAAAGTGTTTGGTGCTGCCGGCGGTAAGGTTGTCATTGAAGAATTTCTTACCGGTCCTGAAATATCCGTACTTGCCTTTACTGACGGAAATACAATGAAGCCCATGGTTTCGGCTCAGGATCACAAACGTGCTTATGATAATGACGAGGGTCCGAACACAGGCGGTATGGGTACATTTTCACCAAGCAGAATATACACTGATGAAGTTGCGAACGAATGTATGAAGAATATTTTCATACCAACCATGAACGCTATGAACTCCGAAGGCAGAAAATTTAAAGGTGTTTTATATTTCGGCTTGATGAAAACGCCAGACGGCGTTAAAGTAATTGAATATAACTGCAGATTCGGCGACCCGGAAACCCAGGTTGTTCTTCCGAGGCTCAAAAGCGATTTGTTTGATATATTCAATGCCGTTGTTGATGAAAAACTTGACGAAGTCGAAGTTGAGTGGGCTGACAATGCCTGTGTATGTGTGGTGCTTGCATCAGGCGGTTATCCGAAGAGTTACGAAAAGGGCTATAAAATAAGCGGTCTCGACGCCGCCAAAGCTCAGGGAGCATTAGTTTTTCATGCAGGAACAAAACTCGAAAACGGCGAAATCCTGACAAACGGCGGCCGTGTACTTGGTATAACCGCGCTTGGTGATGATTTGGATTCCGCAATCAAACAAGCCTATGACTATGTTAAACTTGTTGATTTTAAAGACGCACATTACAGACACGATATCGGTATAAAAAAAGTGTAAGCAAGCCTATATAATATTTCAGCCTCTCCTTTTCGGAGAGGCTGAAATAATTTTAAACTTTAATTCTATTTGTCTTTATCGAGTCCCTGCATATACTCGTCCATAGCGTCGGCAACGAGTTTTGAATATTTCACTGCTTCAACAACAGTCTTTGCACCTTTAACAACATCACCTGAAGCAAAAATACCTTCACGGGTTGTCTCGCCGTATTCGTTTGTAACAAGCAATCCTTTTTTAGTTGTGTCTATTCCTTTTGTTTTTGATAGGATAACGTCCTGTGCACCCTGGCTGATTGAGATAATAACCGAACTTGACGGATAAAGCTTATCGCTACCCTCAATAGCATTAATGCTTCCATCCTCCTCAACTTTTGTATCGCGGAAAATAACGCCGTCAGGTTTAATCTCAACAGGCATTTTGCAGTATTCAAAATTAACTCCGTCAATCTTGGCATACTCAAATTCTGTTTCACTTGCTGCCACCTGATCGCTTCTGTTAAATACTGTGACGTTTCTGACGCCTTTTCTGATTGCCGTTCTTGCAACATCCATAGCCGCATTGCCGGCGCCGATAATTATAAGGTTATCGCCTAAATTATATTCGTCAGGATTAATAAGATACGCAATGGCATAGTGAACATTGCCCAAGCTCTCGCCTTTAATTTTAAGGCTGTTTGGCTGCCAAACACCGGTTCCGATAAACAGAGCGTCATATCCGTCTCTGAATATATCATCTATGCTTATAGCACCGCCGATAGTAGCATTAGGTCTGATTTTGATACCCAATTCAAGCATTAATTCCTTATACTTTTCAAGTATACTTTTCGGAAGTCTGAACTCCGGAATACCATATCTGAGCACGCCGCCGATTTTGTCCTTTGCCTCAAATATTGACACATCGTAACCGCGGCGGGCTAAAGTTATAGCAATAGTTATGCCGGCAGGACCTGATCCGACGATACCAACCATTTTACCGTTCTTCGGCGCCGGATTAAACTTAAGACGCTCAAGGTATGTAGTTGAAATGTAATTTTCGATACTGCTGATATGTACCGGATCACCTTTTCTGCCGAGTACACAATGACCCTGGCACTGATTTTCATGGTTACATACCAAAGAACACACCGTAGATAATGGATTGTTGTCAAATAACATTTCGCCCGCTTCTTCAATTTGACTGTTTTTAAACATCTCAATCATCTTTGGTATATTGGTCGAAATTGGACATCCCTCTCTGCACATTGGCTTCTTGCAATTTAAACACCTTTTCGCCTCACTTATAACATTTAATGCCATAAATAACACCTCCAAAATATAAATTTATCATACTATACACAAATTATTAAGTCAATCTAAAGATTAATTTATAATAAAATTCCGCTTTAATATCACAAATTTATCCCTTTGACAGGAAAATAACAAATTCATATTTATAACAGCGGCGCAACAAGCCTGATTATTCTGCCTGCGCAGCGTTTAAGTATACTTCGCTTTTGATAATCTTCTATACTTACATGAATACATGACCTCAAAGTCTTTTGAAAGTCCTCCTCCATCTCGTTTATTTGCGGTACTCCTATCAAATATGCCGCACATTCGTAATTGAGATACAAGCTCCTGTAATCATGATTCATAGTTCCGACTATCGCCCGTTTACCGTCGGAAATAGACATCTTTGCGTGTACAAACCCGGGCTCATACTCGTATATTTTTACACCTGCGGATATAAGCTCACGATAATATGTTCCGGCAAGCCAAAAAGCATATGGCTTGTCCGGAATATGCGGAAGTATAATGCAGACGTCTACTCCGCGCTTTGCAGCAAATTTCAATGCTTCAATCATATTAGAGCCCAAAACCAAATAAGGCGTCATAATATGAACATACTCATTTGCTGAATTTATGTTATTTAAATACAAATTCTCACCAACTCTGTCCAAAGTGTACGGACTGTCTGCAAATGGTATTACAAAGCCTTCGCCAATTTCATATTTATAATCATATGTCTTTGAAATATACTTCTTATAATCATCATAGCTTATTTTAACCGCAAAGGTATTCCACATCTGCAAAAACATTGCGGTATATTCTGAAACGGAATTGCCTATAATTTTAATTCCGTTATCCTTCCAATGTCCGAACCTAACTATTTCGTTTATATATTCATCTGCAAAGTTTATACCTCCGGTGAACGCTGCCCTGCCATCAACAATAACTATCTTTCTGTGGTCTCTGTTATTTTGATAAGTAGAAAATAACGGCACAATCGGTGAAAATATTTTACATTTTATTCCTAAGCTTTCCAAATATTCCGGATAATCGCTTTTAAGCAGAGTCATGCATCCCATGCCGTCATACATCAAGCGGACTTCAACACCGGACTTTGCTTTTTCTGTCAAAATATCTAAAATCTCAGGCCACATTTTTCCGTTTGGATTGATTATAAACATCTCAATGAAAATAAAATCTTTTGCCGAACGCAACTCATTCTTTAAATCAGCAAACATATCCTCGCCGATTGGAAAATACTTAACAGAATCATTGTAATATGTCGGGAATTGTGAATTATTATATAAATACTCAGATATACCGACCTCGCCGGGAAACTCTGACTTCAAAGCGGTCCTAACGTCATTATCCTGCTTTGTATAAGGCACAATACGGCTTTTTACCTCTTTGCTGTTGATAATAATTTTTCTTGCAATTCTGTTGTTATGCAAAAAGAGATAAAGTACCGCGCCAAAAATCGGAATAACAGATATAAGCATAATCCATGTCAGCTTAAATCCCGGCTCCTCCTGCCTGTTGATTTCATATATTATAAGTACGGCGCTCAATACAATTGTAGCCAAATAAACATAATACGCATAATCCGAGAGCCAGACACATACAGCCGCAATTAGAAATAGCTGAATAAGTATAAGTATAAGGCCAAAGAGTCTGTTTGAATATAATAGCTTTATAAACCTTGTCATCCTTGCCTCCGATTAATATTAAAATTTTTTGGAAAAGTCCAAACCGCTTTGAATATCCAGATTTGCATACGCATTTAATGACATGTCCGCTCTTCTGCCGTTTTTATATTCATAGTATCCGGAGCATCCAATCATTGCCGCATTATCCGTGCAAAGAACTGGCTTCGGATAGCAAAGCTCAAAGCTGTTTTGCTCTGCCTTTTCCTTGACTAAATCACGCAGCGGTTTGTTTGAAGCAACACCGCCGGCAAGTGAAATCTTATCTACATTGTATTTTATTGCCGCATTTATCAAATGGTCTGACAAAACGTCAATTACCGCCTGCTGAAACGAAGCTGCAATGTCATTTTTATTTATTGTCATTCCTCTTTGTTCAGCATTATGGATATAATTCAACACGGCAGTTTTTACACCGCTGAAGCTGAAATCAAATCCATCCTCTCCCATGCTGACCCTCGGGAAATTAATTGCATATTTATTACCGCTTTCAGCAGCCTTTTGAATCATCGGTCCTCCGGGATACCCTAAACCGAGTACACGCGACACCTTGTCAAAGGCTTCGCCGGCAGCGTCGTCATTTGTCTTTGCGAGCACCTCATATTCAGTATAAGATTTAACATATACAATATGACTGTGACCCCCGGAAGCGACCAGACATATAAACGGCGGCTTAAATTCCGGATTCTCCAAATAAACTGCGCAAATATGACCTCTGATATGATGTACGGGTACAAGCGGTTTATTAAGCGCAAAACTCAGGCCTTTTGCATAGGAAACACCGACCAAAAGCGCACCGACAAGTCCCGGACCGCAGGTTACGGCAACAGCGTCAATGTCTTCAAAAGACAAACCGCTCTTTTCCATAGCCATATCAACAACTAAAGATATATTTTCTATATGCTTGCGAGAAGCTATCTCCGGTACAACTCCGCCGTATAACTTATGAATGTCTATCTGAGAATTAATTATATTTGATAATATATGAGTTCCATCCTCAACAACGGCTGCAGCCGTTTCATCACACGAACTTTCTATTGCAAGAATTTTCATAAAGTACCTCCGTCATCAAAGATATTTCGACATTAAAACTGCTGCTGAGCCGTCCTTATAGTAGCCCTTCCTTACTCCAACTTCTTCAAAGCCATGCTTCTTATACAGAGAAACAGCGGGAAAATTTTCTTTCTTTACCTCAAGATTTATAACGCTCATGCCGTTTTCGACGCATAATGTAATCAGCAGCTCAAGAGTCCGATCACCAAGTCCCTGACCTTGATAATCGGGCGAAACCGCAATATTTGTTATATCGCCAATATCCGCAATCAACCAGACACAGCCGTAGCACACCACGCTGTCGGTATCCTCGTCTATACCAACAATAAATACAGAAATTCGATTATCGAGCTCGCTTTCAAACATGCTATAAGTCCATTCATCGCCCGGAAAACAAAGTTTTTCTATCTCAAGAATCTCGTCTATACGCTTGCGGGTCAAAACTTCAAATCTAATCATTTACTGTATCACCTAAATCTTTATCACACTGAATATTTTCATCGTCTTTAAGAATTTCAATCAGCTTTTCAATAAATATTTTAAGCATTCCGAAGCATGAACGATATACGTTAATACTTCCGCCAAAAGGATCAAATACATCTGTGAATGTTGTATTTCCTATATACTCAGGCAAAGTAAAAACCTTATTTCCTATATTATGAAAAGATTGAATCAGCGTTGTCTTATGGCTGGGTGACATCGTTAATATTATGTCAGACTTTTCCGCTATCTTTGAAGTGAACTGCACTGATTTATGAGCGGAAATATCAATACCGTTTTCCGCTGTAACTTCAACTGCATTTTCGGACGGACTGCTTCCGCTTGCGGCAAAAATTCCGGCTGATATGGCTCTGTAATTTATATTATTTTCTTTTGCATAATAATTAAACAAGCCTTCAGCCATCGGACTCCTGCAAGTATTGCCGGTGCAAACAAATGCAACGGTCTTATAGTCCTGACCTAAACGTTCACATTCATCACAATGGAACAAATCGTCATGGTGATATTTAATTGCACTTATCACTTTGTTTCCGGCGGCACGATAAAGTCTGTTATGTACAGCCATCCACTTGTCACTCTTCGGGATTTCAGGGGCAAATATCACTTTTACGCCATAATCATCCATTTTTCTCAAACTGTCAAACAGTCTGGCTTCCGCCTCCTTGGGCGACTGCATACTTCCAAGTGAAATAATTTTTACATCAGGACTGAGCTTATTCTTTACAACCAAAAGCTGTTCGTCAAACAGCAGAATACCGGCTTTTTTCGAGCTGTCGTTTATTGTTTCGATAACCGTATCTACATCGCCTGATAAAACAACGACCTCAGCATCAGGCGAATAATGCTTATATTTAAGACCGGGAGATTTTGGCTTCTCATCTGCTTTTGCTTCATCCTTAACCTTTATTTCATGAATAAGAACGCTTTCAATTTGCTGTTTTGTAATATCTCCGGGGCGATAAAGAGTGGGTTCGCCTGACATATCAATTACTGTAGATTCAACGCCCACCTCACAAGCTCCGCCGTTAATAATCGCATCTACTCTTCCGCTCATATCATCGACACAATGTTTAAAAGACGTCGGACTTGGCTTCCCCGACAAGTTTGCACTCGGAGCCGCAACAGGTACATCAGCATATCTTAAAAACTTCTTAGCAACAGGATTATTCGGCATACGAACCGCAACGGTATCAAGACCCGCGGTAACCGCATCGCTGATTAAATCACTCTTAGGCAAAATAATTGTAAGAGGTCCCGGCCAAAATCTGTCCATAAGGATTTTGGCTTCTTCCGGAACTTCACGAACAATATTATTCAGTTGTTCTTTCTTATATATGTGCACGATTAAAGGATTGTCGCTTGGTCTGCCCTTTGCAGAGAAAATTTTCTTTACAGCCTCTGAGTTCAGAGCGTTTGCGCCAAGTCCGTATACTGTTTCGGTAGGAAAAATAACGGTTCCGCCTAAGCGTATAATATCGGCAGCCCTTTTTAAATCGTCATCGTTTGGTTTCAAAAATAAAGTATCCACAACCGCTAACACCGCCATTCACTTTGTTTCTCTCAATTCTAAAACGACTCAGCCTTAAGCTTTTCGCTTTGGTCGGTTGTAATCAAAGCGTCAATAATCTCATCCAAATCTCCGTTCATGATTTGTTCAAGCTTATACAAAGTAAGACCAATTCTATGGTCTGTCATTCTTCCCTGAGGGAAATTATATGTCCTTATACGTTCACTTCTGTCTCCGGTACCTACCTGGCTTTTTCTGTCGGCGGCAATGGCAGCGTTCTGTTCCTGCTGCATTTTGTCAAACAGTCTTGAACGAAGCATTTTCATAGCTGCTTCTTTATTTTTGTGCTGACTGCGTTCGTCCTGACAGGTAACAACCATACCTGTCGGCTTATGTGTTATTCTGATAGCAGATTCGGTTTTATTAATATGCTGACCGCCTGCACCGCTCGAACGATAGGTATCAATCTCAAGATCATCCGGATTGATTTCCACTTCAACATCATCAACCTCGGGAAGAACGGCAACAGTTACCGTTGAGGTATGAATACGTCCGCTTGATTCGGTTTCGGGAACTCTCTGCACTCTGTGAACTCCGCTTTCAAACTTAAGCCTGCTGTATGCACCCTCACCGTTTATCATAAATGTAACTTCTTTTATTCCGCCTATACCTATTTCACTGAGATTAAGAACCTCAATTTTCCATCTCTTACTGTCGGCGTACATTGAATACATTCTGAATAAATCTCCTGCGAACAAAGCAGCCTCATCGCCGCCTGCTCCGCCTCTTATCTCAACCATAACGTTTTTGTCATCATTAGGATCTTTGGGCAAAAGCAGAATTTTCAGTTCTTCTTCAATTTTTGCAATATTTTCTTTTGCAGTCTTTGACTCTTCAACCAGCAATTCTTTAAATTCCTTATCGGTATCAGGGTCGTTCATAAGCGCCGCAGCATCATCTATTGTCTCTTTATTCTTCTTATACTCCCTATACTTTTCGACAATGGGCGTCAAGTCAGAATGTTCTTTGCATAGCTTTCTCCATGTATCCTGATCTGCTATTACCTCAGGATCACTGATTTTCTTTGCAAGCTCTTCAAATTGTTCTTCTAAAAATGATAATTTTTCAAACATTTTATACTCCTCAAAAACTTTTGTTATATTTCACCTTTGGATTTTGCCTTAAGATATGCATTTATAAACCCGTCAATATCTCCGTTCATAACAGCGTTAACATTTCCGGTTTCAAAATTGGTTCTGTGATCCTTAACCATATTATATGGATGGAATACGTATGAACGAATTTGATTTCCCCATGCAATCTCAGTCTGAACACCCTTTAAGTCGTCAATCTTATCCTTTTGCTCTCTCTCTGCAATTTCAACAAGCTTAGATTTGAGAACCTTCATGGCCGTCTCTTTGTTCTTATGCTGACTTCTCTCATTTTGGCATGTTACAACAATCCCGGTCGGAATATGAGTTATTCTGATTGCTGATTCAGTTTTGTTAATATGCTGACCGCCCGCTCCGCTTGACCTGTAGGTATCTATACGCAAGTCCTCTGAGTTAATCTCCACGTCAAGTTCTTCATCAAGCTCAGGTATAACCTCACATGAGGCAAACGAAGTGTGACGTCTTGCCGCAGAGTCGAACGGTGATATTCTCACAAGACGATGTACGCCTTTTTCCGACTTCATATATCCATACGCATTGAGACCGCTTATTGAAAACGTAACGCTCTTAATACCGGCTTCTTCACCGTCAAGATAATCTATAACCTCTGTTTTAAATCCTCTTTTTTCAGCCCACATGTTATACATACGATAAAGCATCTCACACCAGTCCTGAGCCTCAGTACCTCCCGCTCCTGAATGAAGCGTTACAATTGCATTAAGTCTGTCGTACTTACCGGACAAAAGTGTCTCAAGCTTAATATTATCGAGCTTTTCAGCCAATTCTTTATAGCCTGACTTAACTTCGTCCAAAACACTGTCATCCTCTTCCTCAATACCGAGCATAACGAGTGTGAGAAGATCCTCTCTTTGAGATTTTACCTCCTCAAAACGCGCAATTATGTCTTTAAGCGACTTTATCTTCTGCAAAACCTTACCGGCTTTGTCCATATCGTCATAAAACCCCGGATCAAAAGATTCCTTTTCTAGTCTCTCAGCTTCTGCCTGAACTTCTGTCAGGTTAAAGTGAATCCCTCAATTCAGTAATATCTTTTTCCATACCTTCAAGCCCAAGCTTGTATTCATCAAATGCTATCACTGTATCACCTCTTTTTTAATTGCATTATAATTTAAAAATTAAATATTATTCTGTTGATCCTTATCAAGGCAGCAATTCTTATACTTTTTGCCCGAGCCGCACGGACATGGATCGTTTCTGCCTATTTTATTTACTCTTCTGATAGGCTTTTTCTTGACAGTTCCGTCGCCGCCCGCATTTTCTGCCATAGGCTTTGCAACCTGCTGTCTTTCGATTTTTGACTGCGGTACAACATGGAACAAGTGCTTAATAGTATCCTCTTTAATCGACTCGGTCATTTCTTCAAACATATCCATTGCTTCGAATTTATACTCAACAACCGGATCATGCTGCGCATATGCACGGAGATAAATACCCTGACGAAGCTGTTCCATATTATCGATATGATCCATCCACTTCTGGTCAACAACTCTGAGCAGAATAATACGCTCAATTTCACGCATTGCATCGCCGAATTCGGCTTCTTTTTCCGCATACTTCTTCTCAGCGTCCTCAAGAATGTATTCCGTCAGACGCTCCTGCGTCATTTTATCAATCTCTACATCTGTAAACTTGAGAAAATCACCCGGCATTTCACCGAGAATTGTCTCAAGATGTTCTTTAAGGCCTTCCCAATCCCATTCTTCAGGTGTGTTAACCTTATCGCCTATATATAAAGCCGATACTCCGCTGAACACATCCTTCATCATTTTCATGATATTATCTCTGAGATCGTTTCCGTCAAGCACCTGATCACGCTGCTTATATATTATCTCTCTCTGCTGGTTGTTAACATCGTCAAACTGAAGGACATTCTTTCTGATATCAAAGTTCTTGCCTTCAACACGTTCCTGAGCTGTTTCGATTGCTCCGGAAAGCATTTTGCTTTCAATTGCATCCTCGTCCTCAAGACCGAGAGTATTCATAACCTTGGTGATACGTTCAGGAGCAAATAAACGCATCAGTTCATCCTCGAGTGAAATATAGAATTTCGAATGACCAACATCGCCCTGACGACCGGCACGTCCGCGGAGCTGATTATCAATACGTCTGCTTTCGTGTCTTTCCGTTCCCATAATATTTAAGCCGCCGGCAGCAAGAACCTCTTTTTGCTCAGGTTCAATCTCAGCTTTATACTTATTATTCAGTTCTTTAAATACATTTCTTGCTTCGATAATCTCTTCATTATCTGTCTCGGCAAATCCGGTAGCCTCATTGATCATCTCTTCGGAATAGCCGAGCTTTTCCATTTCATCTTTTGCCAGGAATTCAGCATTACCGCCGAGCACAATATCTGTACCACGGCCGGCCATGTTTGTGGCGATGGTAACGGCGCCCTTTTTACCTGCCTGTGCAACGATTTCAGCTTCTTTGTCATGGAACTTTGCATTCAGTACATTATGCTTAATACCGCGCTTTCTGAGCATCTTGCTCAGCTTTTCCGATTTCTCGATTGATACGGTACCAATCAGAACCGGCTGACCCTTTTCGTGGGCGGCGATAGTATCTTCGATAACCGCTTTGAATTTAGCGTCCTCTGTCTTATACACACTATCATGATCGTCAATTCTGGCAAGAGGCTTGTTTGTCGGTATAACGATAACATCAAGCCTATAAATTTCCTGAAACTCTTCTTCCTCTGTCTGAGCAGTACCGGTCATACCGGAGAGCTTTGAATACAATCTGAAATAGTTCTGGAACGTTATAGTAGCGAGAGTTTTACTTTCATTCTCAACCTTAACGCCTTCCTTTGCCTCAATGGCCTGGTGCAGTCCGTCGTTATAACGTCTTCCGAACATCATACGTCCGGTAAACTCATCGACTATAATAACTTCTCCGTCTTTAACAACATAGTCCTTGTCCCTTTTCATAACGCCAATCGCCTTAATAGCCTGATTGATATGGTGAGACAAGGTCATGTTTGCGGGGTCCGTCAGGTTTTCAATATTAAAAGCAGCTTCTGCTTTCTTAACACCCTTTGGAGTAAGCATTGCCGTCTTGGCTTTTTCATCAACTATATAATCGTAGTTGTTGAGTTCCTCCTCATCCTCAACTTCGACCTTTGAATCTGTCTCAACAACCTTCTTAAACTTCAAGGTTTTCGCAAAGCGGTCTACCTCAGTATATAAATCTGTAGATTTATCGCCTATACCGGAAATGATAAGCGGAGTACGAGCCTCATCAATTAAAATACTATCGACCTCATCGACAATGGCGTAATTATGACCGCGCTGAACTTTATTCTCTTTATAAATAACCATGTTATCACGCAGATAGTCAAAGCCCATTTCGTTATTCGTACCATATGTTATGTCGGCATCATATGCCGCCTTCCTCTGCGCATTATCCATGTCGTGTATAATCAAACCAACGCTGAGACCGAGAAAGCTGTACAGCTTGCCCATCCACTCGCTGTCACGTTTTGCAAGGTAATCATTAACTGTAACAATATGAACGCCCTTACCAGTCAAAGCGTTCAGATATGCCGGAAGAGTAGCAACGAGCGTCTTACCTTCACCTGTTTTCATCTCGGCAATTCGACCCTGATGCAGTACAATACCGCCAAGAACCTGAACCGGGAAATGCTTCATGCCCAGAACACGCCAAGCCGCCTCACGGCAAACAGCAAACGCCTCAGGCAGAATATCATCCAAAGTCTCGCCGTTTGTCAAGCGTGTTTTGAATTCCTGGGTCATTGCCTTAAGCTCTTTGTCGCTCTTTTTCTGCATCGCATCATCATATGACAAAACCTTATCAACTATAGGATTTATTTTTTTTAGCTCTCTGTCGCTGTAGGTACCTATAATCTTCTCAATTACACCTTTAATTCCCATTCTATAACCTCCAATAAATAATGACTGAAAATCAATCATAACATATGTAAATACAAATACTATAAAGTATTCTTATCAAAACGCAACTCACATTTACATATTCTTTCTAATTATAACCTTAATCAATTATTATTGCAAGTCTTTTGTCATGAAAAATGCAATTTTTTCTTAACTATTTTACATAAACATATATAATTTTAGCACATAAAACCGCAAATTCAAAGTCCCGGTCAAAGCTTTTGCCGGGACTTTTAAAGAATAATCAAATCATGTTATTATACAGCTTAACAAATCAGCTACTTGCAAAATCCGCCGCAGTAGCTTTTTCGGATAGGTCTGTTCTGGATTTGGTCAAGAGCCTCGCCGAATCTTTGGAAGTGTACTATTTCCCTTTCTCTTAAGAATTTTATGACATCATTAACATCCGGATCATCAGACACTCTTAAAATATTATCGTATACCACTCTCGCTTTTTGTTCTGCAGCAAGATCCTCATTTAAATCAGCAATAGGGTCAGCCGTAACCGCCAATACCGACGCACTGAACGGCACACCGCTTGAATCTGACGGATACACGCCCCTGCCATGATTCATAAAGTATGCCCCAAACGGACTGTTCTCTATTTCTTCATCGGTTGCATTCCGTACAAGCTGTCTGACGATAGTGCCAACTATCTCCAGATGTGCCAATTCCTCTGTACCGACTCTTTAGATGTTAATAAGCCGTCTTATTTCTCATCATGAAAATAGTTATATACACTTCTCGCGGCACGCTTGTCAACAGCGGTGCACAGCTCCTCGTATGTTGCGGTTTTTATCCGGTTAACTGATGTAAAATACATAAGAAGCCGATTTCGCTTCTTCGGTCCGACGCCGGGAATATCATCAAGCTCACTGTGGACGTTTGATTTTTCATGTTTCTTTCTGAATGCAGTAATCGCAAATCTGTGGACTTCGTCCTGAAGTCTTGTCAAGAACTTGAATAATTCGCTGTCATTGTCTATAACAAACTCACTGTCGCTGTCCGTTAACGCTCTCGTACGGTGCTTATCGTCTTTAACCAGTCCGTATACAGGTATTTCTTCGCCCATTGTATCAAACAGCTCACGTATAAAATTCACATGTCCCTTGCCGCCGTCTAACAAAATCAAATCGGGCAGCGGCAGAAATTTAGCCTTAGACCGGTCAAGCTTGCCTTCTTTAATCAAATCCTCTTCTTTATACGCTTCACAAATTCTTCTGTAAATTACCTCACGGGTGCTTTCATAGTCGTTTGCTCCCTCGACAGTCTTAATATTAAATTTTCTGTAGGCTGATTTGAGAGGTTTTGCATTGTTATACACAACGCAAACACCGATACTGCCTGACCCTGATATATTTGATATATCATAGCTTTCAATCCTATGCGGTACATTTTTAAGATTTAGCACCTTCATCAAAGAACTCAATATTTCATTTCTGTCGGTTTGTTCCTTATCACGCTTAAACTTATGAATTTTAAGCGTTTCCTCAGCATTTCTGCTGACCATAGCTACGCTATTCGCCTTATCTCCTCTTTTCGGTATAATTAACGACACCTTGCTTCCCTTTCTTTCGGAAAGCCATTGTTCGATTTCTGATTTATCCTCAATTTCAACAGGAATCAAAATCTCTTTGGGCAAATTCGTTGAATTGAAATAAAACTGTTTTACAAAGCTCAGAATAAGCTCAGAATCACTGTCATCACAATTCTCAAAAATATGGTGTTCCGAACCGAGCATTTTTCCACCGCGCATATAGAATACTTGCACACAAGCGTCATTGGCGTCTTTATAAAGACCGATAATATCACGGTTATCCTTATTGCTTGATATGATTTTCTGTTTCTCGTCAAGGGCTTTTAAATGATTAATTCTGTCCCTGTACCCGGCAGCCTTTTCAAACTCTAAGTTTTCTGAAGCAGTATACATCTTCTCGGTCAGAGCGTCGGTCAGCACCGAATAATTGCCGTTTAAAACAGAAGCAATCTGACTGAACATTTCAGAATACTCCTCTTTTGAGATTTTATTTGCACAGGGAGCGCTACACTGACCGATATGATAATACAGGCATGGTCTGTCCTTACCTATATCACGGGGCAGAACTTTGTTGCAGCTTCTGATTTTAAACAGTTTTTTTATAACCTCAAGAGTTTCCTTGGTATTTGAAGCGCTCATATATGGTCCGAAGTATTTTGAACCGTCCTTAACAAGCTTTCTGGTTATAAAAATTCTCGGATATTCCTCTTTTGATGTAATTTTGATATACGGATACTGCTTGTCATCTTTAAGAAGAATATTATACTTCGGCATATATTTTTTGATCAGATTACACTCAAGAATAAGTGCCTCAACCTCGCTGTCGGTAACCATGTAGTCAAAATCATACACGTTGCTGACCATCTTTTTGGTTTTAACGTTATGACTTTTTGAATTGACAAAATATGAACTAACACGGTTTTTAAGCGCCTTACTTTTGCCAACGTATATTATCTTCCCATCGCTGTTCTTCATCAGGTAAACGCCCGGCGACATGGGCAGCGATTTTAATTTTTCTTTTATTCTTATTAACGTTTCATTATCCATACTTATCACCCGGTTTATATAATTTTTCCTTACAACCAAAAAAGAGTAAACCACAATTGCAAGCAGTTCACTCTTGAATTCAAAGGCAGTTATTATATACGCCAAAGCGGTTTATGCAAAATTCGAAGAAATCAAATTAACCAAATCGTTAACAGCATCTTCCTCGTCCGGACCTTCTGAAATAATAGTAATGGTATGACCCTTTGTGATACCCAGAGAAAGTACACCGAGCAAGCTCTTGGCGTTAACCTTTCTGTCTTCACTTTCAACCCAGATACTGGATTTATATTCATTTGCCTTCTGAATAAAGAAGGTGGCAGGTCTTGCGTGAAGTCCCACCTGATTTTGAACAACAACTTCTTTCATATACATAAATACCGCTCCTTTAATGCTAATTAAATTAGACCGTTTTTAACGTCTATACTATAATACCTAATATTTTTTAAGAAGTCAAGTACAAATTTTGATTTTATACATTTTTTTGTTTGATTTTTAATTATAATCTAAATTATTGTATAGCTGCATAAAATACCCATTATTGTATTTAAATATTTTATACATTTTTATTATTACCTCAGAGACAAATATTACAGAGCTTTTGAATGTATATAAATAATTACTGATTATCAGACAAAGATTCAATTTTAAACGTAAAGATATGATAAAATAATTGCTAAATTAGGAACTTTTTGGAATTTTTAACGTCAAAATATATATCTGTACATTTTATAATCGGGAGGTAATTATGCTAAAAAGTAAAAATTTTGATATTAATATGACTAATTTTAAACTAATATTTATATCCATTATGACATTGATAATATTATTATGTCCGGCTATTCATGTTAACGCCGAAAACGCCGACGGGCTTATCGAGGCGCAGGCGCTTGAGTTCATGCCAAAGAGCGAAGGTAAATTTATATATTGCAACAATACTGAGGGAATAGGGCGTAACACTCTTGCGGGATCCCCGAACCCAAATCCGAGATATACAATGAACAATGAAAACTTAACGCCGGACAGATACTATTTGTACTTATCTCACATTAATTATACGTATGGCTTTGATAGTTATAACAACCCAAGCGGTTTAGGTTTTGACGTTGAACTTGACGTTGAAATCAAAGCCAAAGAGGATTCCGTACTTGTTATCAACAACGCTGCATGTGAGACGCCTGCCGTAAAGCGCTATACAAACGAGAAAGGCGAGCAGTTATTTGAAGCCACTAACTGGGGCGGACTTAATGCATGTGCAACAATGCTTAAAAGCGATATAAAACAGCTTCACAGCAGCAAGGTGTTTAAAGACAGGAATTATCAGCCGGTTACGATAAATATCAAAAAAGATGAAACCGTATGGCTGAGTCAATATCTTGACAATTATGCAGCGTGCAGCATGGTTCTGCCAATATTTATAACAGCTGATACCGAATTAAAAAGCGGTATGGTTGACATGAATGTTGTTGAATTAAGGTCACAGGACGGGAAACTCGGCGATAGAACAGGATTTGACAGTTCAAATATCGGCTACGGCATTTATCTCAGAGACAGATGTCACAAAGGGGTTGCTGACAGTCTGCCGGAAGTCAATGCTGAACTCGAATATACCATAGACGATGAAACACCTGACGGTCAGTATTTGCCGGTGACATTTTCAAATCAGTTTTTCAATGATGTAGTGACTAATGACTGGGTTACAAATCTGAATCCTCAGGATGACATATGGGCAAAATATATCACTGTTGAAACGGATATGCTGCCGCTTAAATACATTGACCCGTATAAGTTAACGTATTACGGTAAAAACGTACCTCAAAGCGAAAGAGATGATGTCTGGATATTTGATATATATCACAGCGATACAAAAGAATATGTCACTGAAAGCGGTGTATCAGCAGACGATTATTCACCGAACTATCTGCTTGAGGCAAGAGATAAAAACGGCGAAATAATCGACAACCACGGTATTGCTTGCAGTATGGGTAATTACGGCGTCTCAACACGCTATAACCTTACCGTTACAAATAACGGCGCAAAAACCAGATACTTCAACTATGACGCGGCAACCTCGGCAAACATAATTACGGTTGTGCGTGATAATTACAATAATATAATAGGCACCCCTATATGCAAAGGCGGAAATGAATGGGATATAACAACTGATACATGCGCATCTGTGGAGCTTAAACCGCACGAGACAAAAGAATTTATTATTGAAACTATTCTGCCCGTAAATTATATGGGCGGATTAAAAAATTCCTTCAGAATTTCGGACGACAAACCGCAGTTTGACCTAAGAACGGAAACAAAGAACTGGCTTCCGGACTATATAACTATAGAAAATACTTACTTAAGTGAGTACACAGAAAAGGCAAGCGCGGAAACAAAAGAATTTTTCAGCGGAAACTTAAGCAATTTTGAGGTGACCGAGACTGATTACGGCTATATGCTGCGCTGGAAAGACTGGGATGACCACCCGGACTGGGAGGGACAGTTCAAGCCGCTGGCAAGCGATGTATACTTCTTAAATAAGAATTTTGATTTGATTGGTCAGACGCATTTTGATGAATTTCCCATGAAAGCCATTTATACATACGGCAAATTCATAATTACACCTCAGGACGGAACAAGAACCTTCAGCACTGACGGAGCAAAGTGGTATACCCCATATTGGGATAAATCCGAAGATGAGACTATGAATGATATTATGGTTAAGCTGAATGATGAATACTTAAAGTTTGACCAGCCTCCAATAATTCAAAATGACAGAACTATGGTTCCCATGAGATTCATTTTTGAAAAATTCGGAATGACAGTAGATTGGAATAATGATACTGATACTGCTGTGGCAACCGATGGAAAAACAAGCATTGCGTTTACTATTGGCAGCAATACAGCGGTTATAAACGGTAAGGAATTTGAAACATATGTATCACCGATATTGCTGAACGACCGTACTCTTATTCCTTTAAGATTTCTCAGTGAAAACCTTGGATATAAAGTTGGCTGGAATGAGTATGCACAGGAGGTCGCAATAGATGATTTGCCTGAGCTGCCTGATATGGCTCAAAACTACTATGCAATATACCGCGAAGGCTATCGTGACAACAGAATTGAAGCAGTGTTATTTGACGTAGAAAGCACCACAAATCCAACTCCTGTACTTGTATGGGATGAAAGTATAGCTTTATCTGACAGTAATTCAAAAATTGTAAACGATGTGAAGTTTTATCTTGATGAAGCCACAAACACCTGGGTACAGTTTGAAGAAAACTATGGTGCTATAAGCAATTACGCAGCCGCATTTATAAAATCAAATCTGCACGCTGAATTTAAATAATCCTGAATGTCTCCCAAAGGCGGGAGACATTTTTATATAAACATAAATTTTAATAAAAAAATCATATATTTATGCTTGATATTCGGTAAATTTATGGTATAATTACAGTATAATCAATTTAGTCATAAAAATATTAAATAAAAAGGAGAATTAAAAATGGATTTGGTTTATAAAGATCACACCGCTCTTGAATATGCTGAAATGGCATGCGATACGCTGATGAAGAAGTTTAACGCCGAAGACCTGCCGCCTAAAGGCAGATTCCATTATCATCAGGGTGTATTTCTCTCAGGTATGCAAAAGACATATGAACTTTGCGGCGATGAGAAATACTATAACTACATAAAGGCGTGGGTTGATTCAATTATTGATGAAAACGGAACAATAACAAAGTTTGATAAAACTCAGCTTGACGATATGGAGCCGGGCGTACTGCTGTTTATGCTCTATGAAAAAACGGGAGACGAACGCTATAAGACTGCGCTTGATACTCTTCTTCCGCTTATCAAAGACTTCCCGAAGAACCCGGAAGGCGGATTTTGGCACAAGGGTCGTTATCCTCAGCAAATGTGGCTTGATGGTCTGTATATGGCAGGTCCGATTTGTTCGGAATATGCCAAGGTTTTCGACAAGCCGGAATACTTTGACCTCACAGCATTTCAGGTGCTGATGATGGAGAAAAAGACAATAGATAAGGAAACAGGTCTTTGGTATCATGCGTGGGATTACGCAAAAGAGCAGCCCTGGGCAAATCCGGAAACAGGACATTCGCCAGAGTTCTGGGGTCGTTCAATAGGCTGGGTTCCTGTTGCCATATTTGAAGATTTGGGCTACTTCCCTGACGATTATAAGGATAAGCCTGAAATGGTTCGTGCCGCAACAGATCTGCTTAAAGCAGTAGTAAAATACCAGGATCCCGAAACCGGATTATGGTATCAGGTTGTTGACAAGGGCTACGACAAGAATAACTGGCTCGAATCCTCATGCACCTGTCTGTTCGTAAGCGCACTGTGCCGTGCGGTTAAAGAAGGCTATATGGATCAATCATATCTTGAATATGCAAAGAAAGGATATGAGGGAATTATCAACCGTCTTAAATACGATGAAAACGGTGTGATAATTGATAACATCTGTATAGGAACCGGCGTCGGCGACTATGAGCATTACTTGGGCAGACCGACAAGCGCAAACGATTTGCACGGTGCTGGAGCATTTATTCTTATGTGCGTTGAAGTTTACAAAGCATTTCATGAATAATTAAATATGCACAAGCAAAAAAATAACGGGCAATTTCCGCCCGTTATTTTTATCTTATTATGGTGTTATATACGGATATGGCAAAAGCTCTTTTGCTTGTAGCTTAATCAGCTTACCATTGACAAGTAAAATTACTTCACACTCAGGTGCATAATCCGAGAGTATCTGTCTGCAATTTCCGCACGGCGGAATAACATTTTCGCCATGCTCGCCGGTTACTGCAACGATAGACTTAAACTCACGCTCACCGTTGGTTATTGCCGTACCGAGAGCGACTTGTTCGGCACAAGCGCTGTGTATAGCATATACATTTACACCTGTGTAAATTTTACCTGAGCCACATCTGACAGCTGCACCTACTGTGTGCAGTTGATTAACCTTATCATAGTTATTTGCTATTGCATCTCGTGCGGCTTCCAATAGCTCCAGATCCATATTATTCAAATTCATTTTTATCACTCTTTGTCAAAAATCAGCTTCTATTATTCTTAGATTTGATCAAGCGCCTGCTGTATATCTTCAATTATATCCTGCGGATCTTCAATTCCTACAGAGAATCGAATCAAGTCCGGTGTTACGCCGGCAGCTTTTAATTCCTCATCATTCAGCTGTCTGTGAGTGTGGCTGGCAGGGTGCAAAACAGAAGTTCTTGCGTCTGCAACATGGGTGACAATTGCAGCAAGCTTGAGACCGTCCATAAACTTAACTGCATTTTCGCGACCGCCTTTAACCCCGAAAGAAATAACACCGCATGTGCCGCCCGGCAAATATTTTTGAGCTAAGTCATAATACTTATCGCCGGGAAGTCCTGCAAAGCTGACCCATGAAATTTTATCATTATCATTCAGGTATTCAGCTACCTTTTTTGCGTTCTCGCAATGACGTGCGACCCTCAATGACAGTGTTTCAAGTCCAAGATTCAGCAAAAACGAATTCTGCGGTGAAGGTATTGAGCCAAGATCACGCATTACTGTAACAGTTGCCTTTGTAATATAAGCAGCTTTGCCGAACCTCTCTGTATACACAACACCGTGATACGATTCGTCCGGTGTTGTCAGTCCCGGAAACTTATCCTTATGCGCTTCCCAGTCAAAATTGCCGCTATCAATAATTGCACCGCCTACTGATGTAGCATGTCCGTCCATATATTTAGTTGTTGAATGAACAACTATATCAGCTCCCCATTCAAACGGACGGCAATTAATCGGTGTTGCAAAGGTATTGTCAATAATAAGCGGAACACCATGCTCATGCGCAACTTTTGCAAACTTTTCAATATCCAGTATAACAAGCGCAGGATTTGCTATTGTTTCACCAAATACAGCCTTTGTATTTGGCCTGAAAGCCTTATTTAACTCTTCTTCATCGGCATCAGGATCAACAAAAGTCACATCAATTCCCATTTGCTTAAGCGTTACGCCAAATAGATTAAACGTACCGCCATATACTGTAGAAGAACATACAAAATGATCTCCGGCATTACAAATATTGAATATAGAATAAAAACATGCAGCCTGACCTGATGATGTCAGCATTCCTGCAACACCGCCTTCAAGCTCGGTAATTTTAGCGGCAACGGCATCATTAGTAGGATTTGCAAGGCGAGTATAAAAATAACCGTCTTCTTCCAAATCAAATAATCTTCCCATTTGTTCAGTAGAACTGTATTTAAATGTTGTGCTCTGGTAAATCGGAAGAATTCTCGCTTCACCGTTATCCGGCTTATATCCTGATTGAACACACTTTGTATCAATACGCATAATCACTTCTCCTTTCAAAATATGCTATAATTTTATAACATATAATAACATAAATTGTTTATGTCGTCAAACATTTTAAAAACAATACCGGAAATATTAATTTCCGCACTCAATACTAATTTCATTAAAGAGCTTTAAATAGTCGTCAATACTTGTATTTTCCTTCTCAGCACCGCTCTTGTCAAGCACGATACCGCCCTCGTGCATCATAACGGTACGTGTTCCGTACTTTACAGCGTGTCTCAGATTATGAGTTACCATAAGGGTTGTAATCTTTTTTTCAAAAACAACCTTTTCCGTGAGCGACATAACTATATCGCTTGATTTTGGATCAAGCGCCGCAGTATGCTCATCAAGCAGCAAAAGCTTAGGCGAGCTCATTGTTGCCATTATCAGTGCAAGAGCCTGACGCTGACCGCCTGACAAAGCGCCTGCAAGGGTGTTAAGTCTGTCCTCAAGACCCATGCCGAGCTGTTTTAACTGTTCGCAATAAAAATCCTTACGTTTTTTATTCAGTCCAAATGATAGACCGTAAGGCTTTCCCTTATTATCCGCAATCGAAAGATTCTCCCATATTGTCATTGAAGAACAAGTGCCCATGGCAGGATTTTGAAAGACACGACCTATATTTCTAGAGCGTTTATAACTCTTCTGTCTTGAAATATCAGCTCCGCCAAGCTGTACTTTTCCGGCATCAGGCTTTATATCGCCTGATATGATATTCAGCATTGTGGTCTTACCTGATCCGTTTGATCCGATAACACCAACAAATTCGCCGTCATTAATATGTAGGCTGAAATCGTCAAACAAAACCTTTTCATCAACAGTACCTGCATTAAATGTCTTGTGTATATTAGTCATATCAAGCATTTGATTTCACCGTACCTTTCTTATTTTTATCCAAAACAAATCTATTAATCAGAAGTGTAACGATAAATAAAACTGTGATTACAAGGTTGGTGTCACTCGGAAGCAGTCCGGAAGCTAGAGCCGCATATGTACAAGCCTTATATACAATCATACCAAGCAAAACTCCGCTTGTGACACGCAGAAATCCAAGCTTCTTAAACAGCGTTGCTCCGATAATGACAGCAGCAAGTCCCATAACAACCGTACCAGTGCCGCCGGCTACCGAGAACTGACGGGTATACTGACAGTTAACCGCACCCGCAAGCGTTACCAAGCCGTTTGAAATGGCAAGTCCGATTATTTTAATTTTACCAGGACTTTGAGCCAAGGTTGAAACCAAGCCTTCGTTATCTCCGACGCTTCTGAGCAGGAATCCCGACTTTGTACGCAAATACCAGTCAAGGAGAAACTTAGACAAAAGCATAATAAACAAAAGAACTATTATCTTGGAATATGAAGATATGCTCTGCGGCAGAATCTGCAAAACCTGCGAAAATACCGTCGGCTTGTCAACACTCATAAAGACCGTTGCTGTTCCTGCAATGCGATAATTTATTGAATACAAGGCTGTCATAGTCAGAATTCCGCAAAGCAGATTTTTAATCTTAAGACCAACATTCAAAAATCCGGTAAACGAACCGGCAATACAGCCTGCAAGAAATGCAATAATTAAGCAAAGCCATGGATTTACTCCGGCAGCCGACAGAGTGACGCAAATTGTAGCTCCGAGCGGAAATGTTCCGTCAACGGATAGGTCAGGAAAATCAAGTATGCTATAGCTGATATATACGCCAAGAGCCATTATACCGTAAATAAATCCTTGTTCAAGTATACTAATCAAAATATCCATATAACTATTGTTCCTTTCACTCACACAGATATTATCTTTGTTAACTCCAAAAACATAACATTTTTACAATAAAGCATACCTGCTCCTGAAAAACAGGAACAGGTATAAAAACAAAATGTTCAAATCAAATTATTTCTTATTTGCTGCTGCCAGCAATTCTTCAGGAATTACTATACCAAGTTTGCTTGCAACTTGTTCATTAACAGTAACTTTACTCTCAGTAATTGTCTTATACGGCATATTTGCAATGTCCTCACCTTTAAGAACCTTTGCAGCCATCTCGCCGGCAATCTTACCGAGTTCAATATAATCGATACCGGCAGAAGCGATACAGCCGTTTCCAACCTGTTCTTCTTCAGAACCGAATACCGGTATGTTTGCAGCGTTTGCCTTTTCTAAAACAACAGGCAGATTATCAACAACTGTGTTATCTGTCAGGTTTGTTATACAGTCAACTTCACCGAGGATAACGTCAGCAGCCTGAGGAATTTCAGCAGCATTGCTTATACCTCTTTCAACAATCTCAAAGCCATATTCGCCTGCCTGCTCTTTATATGTCTCAATTGTGCTGACCGAATTAGCTTCGCTTGTTGTGTAAATAATACCGATTTTCTTAGCGTCCGGCATAATCTCACGGATAAGCTTTAACTGTTCTGTTACAGGAAGCTCGTCAGATACACCTGTGATACCAGGCATCGCTTCTGTTTTGCTCTTGGCAAGATTTGCAGCAACCGGATCGGAAACCGCATTAAATATAACCGGGATGTTCTTTTCGTAACAAGCGTTATACAGAGCCATAGCAGACGGAGTTGCTATACCGCAAACCAAGTCCATCTTTGCATTTACAAAGCTCTGAGCAATCTGTGTATCCAATGCGTCATCGCCCTGCGCCGATTTGCTTGTAATCTCAAGATTGGTTCCCTCAACAATGCCTTCCGCCTCAAGACCCTGAATAAATCCCTCACGGCAGTTATCAAGCGACGGATGATCAGCATACTGAACCAAACCAACCTTGTATACCTTTTCACTCTCGTTTGCATTACTCTGCGAACCAGCACTGTTTTGTGTGCCGCAGCCGGCAAGAACCCCTGCGCTCAATACAGCAGATAAACCAATCATTGCCGCTCTTTTCAAATACCCTTTTACTTTCATAACCAAAACTCCTTTTTTAATTTATTTTGATGGAACAAAAAGCCGCTTTGGGATGTACACAAAGCGACATGAATTCATTATAATCAGTATGTAAATCCTCGCTCGTCTATTCTCATCTGTTCTCATCTGTTCTCATCTGATACAGATTATACCACAACTATTTTTTTATGTCAACAGATTTTATAAAATAATAAGTTTTATTCTCTTATCTGTCCTGCACCTTCAATAACATATTTTGTTGAAGTAAGCTCAGGTAATCCCATAGGTCCGCGTGCGTGTGTCTTTTGTGTACTTATACCGATTTCTGCGCCAAAGCCGAACTCAAATCCGTCTGTAAATCTTGTCGAAGCGTTTACATAAACCGCCGCAGCGTCAACTCTGTCAAGAAATTTTTGCGAGTTGTTGTAATTATTGGTTACTATCGCCTCGCTGTGACCGCTGTTATATTTATTTATATGCTCGATGGCCTCATCAACGCTGTCAACAATTTTGACCCCGATTTTCAAATCAAGATATTCGGTTCCCCAATCTTCCTCTGTCGCCAAAACAGCGTCGGGGTATATTGAACAAACCCTCGCATCGCCAACGATTTCAACACCCTTGTCAGCAAGAGCCTTTAACATTCCTGGTAAAAACTCACTTGCAATCGCAGAATGGACAATGAGTTTTTCCTCGGCGTTACAAACGGACGGACGCTGAGTTTTTGCATTGATAACTATATTTTTCGCCATTTCAAGGTCAGCGCCGCTGTCAACATAAACGTGACAGTTGCCCGTTCCCGTTTCAATCGCAGGAACAGTCGCATTCTCTACGACAGCTTTAATAAGTCCCGCTCCTCCTCTGGGTATAATGACATCAAGATACTCATTAAGCCGCATTAATGCAGTTGCGCTGTCACGGGTGGTGTTTTCGACAAGATTAATTGAGCCAACAGGTAGTCCGGCAGCATATCCGGCCTCCTGCATGACTTTGACTATTGCCATATTTGAATTAAAGGCTTCTTTGCCGCCCCTGAGTATAACTGAATTACCGGATTTTATACAAAGTCCGGCAGCATCAGCCGTTACATTCGGACGAGCTTCATAGATAATTCCTATAACGCCGAGCGGAACACGGATTTTTGAAATTTTAAGCCCGTTAGGACGCTTTATACCGGATACTGTTTCACCGATAGGATCCGGCAGAGCTACAATCTGTCTTATCCCCTCCGCTATTGCGATAATCCTATCAGGTGTTAACGTAAGGCGATCAATTAAGCCGTCAGACATGTTATTGCTTTTCCCGTTTTGTATATCCTTTTTATTCTCGTCGATAATATAGTCTGTCTTTTCAACCAAAGCATCTGCAATTGCAAGCAAAGCTTTATTCTTAACATCTGTCGAAAGTGCCGCTAATACATATGACGCCTCTTTCGCCAGCTTTCCCTTTTCATTAAGTTCCTGCATGGTATCACCTCATAAACAATCAATTTATTTGTAAAATATGTTTGATTATATCATAAGCGTGTGATATAATCAAGTAAAATAATATGCTGAGAATTACAGGAGAATATCAGAAAATGAAACTATTTGATACACATGCTCATTTAGATGATGAACAATTCGACATTGACAGGGAAGAATTGATTTCAATGATGCAGGAAAACGGCGTAATAAATATTATGGAGGTGGGCTCAGACATAAGGTCATCACAAAAGGCAATAAGTATTGCTGAAAAACATGACTTTATATATTGTTCTGTCGGAATTCATCCGGAATTTGCAGACAATGCAGCAGACGAAGAATTTGAGACTGTTCGCAGTCTTGCAAAGAGCAGCACTAAGGTTAAGGCTATCGGCGAAATTGGAATTGATTATCACTATGATGACTGCGCTTCGCGTGAAAAACAGATTTCATGCTTTGCAAACCAGATTGATATAGCCAAGGAGCTTGACCTGCCTATAATTGTCCATGACAGAGATTCAAAGGGAGATGCGCTCAAAGTCCTCAAAGAAAAGCAGGTCACCAAAGGCGTGGTTCACTGTTTTTCCGGCAGTGCTGAAACTGCAAAAATACTTGTAAAAATGGGACTTATGATTTCATTTACGGGTGTAATTACTTTCAAAAACGCACGCAAAGCTATTGAAGCGTTAAAGGTAATACCTCTGGAAAGACTTATGATTGAAACCGACAGTCCTTATATGGCCCCCGAACCGTACAGAGGCAGGCGAAACGACAGCAGATACGTAAGGTATGTGGCTCAAAAAATGGCGGAAGTCAAAGGAATTGACTTTGATGAGCTGTGTAATATAACATACGAAAATGGCAAAAGATTTTTCAATATAGATTAACGTTTGTAATTAAAGGAGACATTATGACAAAAATGATTTCATGGAACGTAAACGGTCTGCGCGCATGCGTTCAAAAAGGATTTTTAGATTATTTTAAGCAGGCAGATGCGGATATTTTCTGTATACAGGAGACAAAACTGCAAGAAGGACAAATTGACTTGAAGCAGGAGCTTAATGGCTATTTTCAGTATTGGAACTATGCTGAGAAAAAGGGATATTCAGGTGTTGCAATGTTCACAAAACAGGAGCCGATATCGGTTAAATACGGAATGGGTATCCCTGAGCATGACACTGAGGGCAGACTGATAACCGCAGAGTTTGACGACTACTATTTGATTACCTGCTACACGCCCAATTCACAAAACGAACTGAAACGCCTGGACTATCGCATAGAATGGGAAAATGCTTTGCGTCAATACATGGCAGAGCTCGAATCAAGCAAGCCGGTTATCATCTGCGGTGATCTCAATGTCGCACATGAGGAAATCGACTTAAAGAACCCCAAAACCAATCACAAAAATGCCGGTTTCAGCGATGAGGAACGCCGTGAAATGACAACGCTATTAGGCAAAGGATATATAGATACGTTCAGACATTTTTATCCGGATGTGACAGGCGAATATTCGTGGTGGTCATATCGGTTTAAAGCCAGGGAAAAGAATGCCGGATGGCGTATCGACTATTTTATAACTTCCGATAAGCTTAAAGACAGACTTGTATCTGCAGCAATCCATCAAGAAATAATGGGCTCGGATCATTGCCCGGTTGAGCTTATTTTGAAGTAGTTTGGTTTTTATTTATTATCTTTGTGCATTTTATTCTGATATAAATCTATATTTATATTAAACCTAATGTTGAGTGGTGGGTAAAATGTCAGAAGAATATTGTATTTATCTCAGAAAGTCAAGAGCTGATGAAAATGTTCCTAATACAAATTTAGAAGAAATTCTGAGCAGGCACGAAAAGGCTTTGACAGAACTCGGTAAATCAATGAACCTTAATATAACAAAAATATATCGGGAAGTAGTTTCAGGCGATACAATAGCAAGCCGACCGGTGGTACAGGAGCTTCTTGCGGACGTAGAAGCCGGAGCGTGGGCAGGTGTTCTTGTGATGGAAATAGAACGTCTTGCAAGAGGCGATACGATTGACCAAGGAATAATAAGTCAAACATTTAAATACAGCAACACAAAGATTATTACACCGCTTAAAACATACAATACAAATGACGAGTTCGATGAAGAATATTTCGAGTTCGGCTTATTCATGTCGCGCCGTGAGTATAAAGCAATAAACCGCAGGCTACAGCGCGGCCGAATCGCATCGGTCAAAGAAGGGAAATTTCTCGGAAGTATACCGCCGTATGGCTATGACAGAGTATATGACAGAGACATAAAGGGCTATACACTTAAATTTAACGATAACGAGGCGAATACCGTAAAACTGATATTTGATTTGTATACAAAAGGAATTTCAAATCAATTTGTATCAGAAAAGCGGCTTGAAATTCCGGAAATCTGTTCTGCTCTGTGCAATCTCGGTATTCACCCGCGAAAATCGGAGTTATGGTCGGCATCAACAATAAGAGAAATCTTGACAAATCCGGTGTATATCGGGAAAATACGATGGAACAGCAGAAAAACAGTGAGTACAATCACAAACGGCGCTGTAACCAAAACCAGACCGAGAAACAAACCGGAAAATTGGATACTTGTCGACGGTGTGCATCCGCCAATCATTTCAAAATCAGTTTTCGATGCTGCACAATATTACTTAAACCGAAATAAAACAAATAAAAATTGCATCAACAGAAGCATTACAAATCCACTGTCCGGACTCATAATATGCTCGGAGTGCAACCGTAAAATGGTTGCAAGAAAATACAAAAATAACACTCCTACCGGACTTATATGTACTACGAATAATTGTAAAAATATAGGTTCTGCCTTGTATTTAGTTGAAGACCGTGTTATTGACGCATTGGAAGAATGGCTAAACGGATATCTGCTAAACTTAAACACAGAATGTATCTCATCAAACACTGCTGAAACGCAGAAAAAGAGATTAAATCAAATCAAATACGAGCTTGAAAATATCAAAGTGCAGACCGATAATATATATAATCTTCTTGAGCAGAGAGTCTATACAACAGAAGTTTTCCGCGAGAGAATGGAAACAATATCTATTCAAAGAAGCAAATTAATCAGCGACCAAAAAACTATATTAAATAATATTAACAATAATACAGACAGCAGAAACACCATATCTATATCAAAGAATGACGGAATAATAAACGTATACAGAAAAATAGATAATACTAAAATTAAAAATAGAATCCTTATAGAAATAATCGAAAAAATAGTATATACCAAGCACAAAAAGGGAACGCATAAAAATCCTGACAACTTTGAAATAGTAATATACCCGAAACTAAACAGCTATAATACTCAATAAAAAAGAAATAAGTCCCGATAGAATTGAACGGGGCTTATTTTTAACATCAATTCAAAACGGTACATATTCCTCTGTACCAATGTCGGTTAAAATAGCTCTTGTCACTTCGTCCGGCATAGAATATCTTTGAGACAAATATCTTAAAGATGCTGCCATTTCACCATTAGGACCGCCATATTGGCTTATAACATATGTTGCCAATCTTGGATTTGTATTCTTTATATTGACCGGATACTGTAATTTCTTTTGATAATCCCACATATTATATTCCTCCTGATTATTACATAATCAAAATACTTCTTAATGCTTCCAATTTTTATGTGTAATGCAATATTGCTTTACAGATTAATTTTATAATACCTACATAAAATCGAATAATTTTTATTTGTGTAAAGTTTTTAACTTAACATATCATTCCCAAGGCCACGGACTGTTTATCCAGTCAAAACAATTGGGGTTTGTCACTCCAAGCGTATTTAACGGCCCGAATTTTGATTCATATTCTTTGGTCAGTTCTTTTACTTTTTCTGCCATGCGCCTATGCATCATCAGACCTTCTTTATCTGTTGGATGGGTATCCAAATATAGATTCCATTCTTTTTCGGCAAACGCAAATGCCTGAACTTTTTGGAGTAATGCTTCTCTGTCACTCATTTTACATTCCTCCGTTTTCAAAGATTACATCGCCCTTATATTGGTTTCCATATACGCCAAGCGGTTTATTTAAAATAGGAAATATGGTTCCTTGTCTTAATCCGTATTCAGGATCAAAAAGATTTCTCATCTCTGCCTGTTGTATTGGAACATATGAATATCCTACCATCGGCATTTCCAAAGTTTTTGTTTCATTTGCATATGGCATAATATCATTCCTTTCATACACATTATTTTCTATATTGTCTCCAAAATATATCCTGATATCTGCAATTCTGCTTTATTTCGTCCTTTTATGACAATATAAAGCCTGATTTATAATATGTTACGTCATTTAAATTTGTGATTAGTCATTGACTTTATTTTTCAACTTTTGTATAATAAAATAGAATTAAATCATATATAACAGTATTAAAATAAAGGGGAATAATAATGAAAAAAATAACACATGGTCTTCTAATTTTACTTACTCTGTCTATTATTGTTATAACAGTGTCATCCTGCGGCTCTAAATCGAACGATGAAGCTGAAAGCGAAGCTCAGGCAGCTTTTTCTTCTGCTATTGAAGCGTTTAAATCCGGAGACGTTGAACAAATCAAATCGCTTTCACTCTCTCCCGATACAATAAGCGATGATACTGAGCTCAGAAGTCTGATACTTAGCTCGCTTAATAACATTACTTACGATATCAGATCGGCAACCGCAAGCGACGGCAAAAATGTTATTATTAATGTCGATATAACTATGATTGATTCATCTAAGGTTATGGAAAAATATATAGAAAACATTGTTTTACTCGTCTCTAGCCCTGAATATCAAAGCAATCTTTCATCAATGAGCCGTGAGGAATACCAAAATATTATGAATCAGGAGCTTCAAAAGGTGTTAACTAACGGAGAAATTCCGAATGTCACAAAAAACATAGATGTAAACATGAGATTTGATAACGGTTCCTGGAAAATCAATGGTTCAGAATTAACTGATTTATTAATTTCAAACACTATAGATGCAATCAGTCAAATACGTCAATAATTTTAACGGGTGTCAATTATTTTGGCACCCGTTTTTTGTGAAACATTTGCATATTGCTTTTATATCAGTAAATATTGAGGCTTTAAACTGTGTGAAACATTTTTAAATATTTTGGCTTTATGAAACAATAATATGTTTCACATATTATTTTATCTTTTCCCACTCTTTCTCTTTAAACCCAACCAGCACTTTGTTTTCAGTAACAAGAATTGGTCTCTTGACCAACATACCATCTGTTGAAAGCAGCTTAAGCTGTTCTTCTTCTGACATACTAATTAATTTATCTTTTAATTGCATAGAGCGATACAGCATACCGCTTGTATTAAAAAAGCTCTTCAGCGGCAGACCGCTCAGCTTATGCCATTCTTTCAGCTCTGAATATGTAGGGTTATCTTCTTTTATATCCCGTGTGCAAAACTCAATTCCATTTTCCTTAAGCCAGTTTTCCGCCTTCTTACATGTACTGCATTTTGGATAACAAACAAATAACATTATATTTCCTCCTTAATTTTTTTGATTAATCCTGTGCAACCTTTGTAAACATCCTTATATGTTTCATCAAAATTCCCGGTATACCACGGGTCGGCAATATCTCCATAATCGCCGGCAAATTCGAGCAGTTTATATATCTTATTATCCGGATCCCCGCCAAAAATTATTTTCATATTTCTGATATTTGCGCTGTCCATTCCTATGAAATAGTCGAAATCATCATAATCCGATTTCAATAACTTTTTTGCATACTTACCCTTTACCGAAATACCATATTCAGCAAGTTTTCTTTTTGTGCCGTTATGAACCGGATTGCCGATTTCCTCATAGCTTGTCGCAGAGGATTCAATCACAACTTCACTTTGAATACCGCATTTTTCAGCCATATCCTTTAAAACAAACTCCGCCATTGGTGAACGACATATGTTGCCGTGGCAGACAAATAGTATCTTAATCATAATTCAAGTGCCTCCTAAAATGCTAAGTTTTGCTCTGATTTGCCCCGATTTGCCGAGCGTATCAGAGAGGTTGTTTTGCCCCGAACTCTGTCACGAAAATCCGAAACGGGGCAAAATACGGCAAATTGATGCCGTCAATCGTAGTAAAAACGTAGTAGGAATTTGGGGTAGTTACTACTGTGGGATTTATTCTTATTTTTCTAATTTGCTCGATAAACCGGAATTTATCAGTATTTTTTCTGTTTCTGCTATGTCCCTTTCAATCAGTGGACGCATACTGTCTTTGTATTTGGACAAATCAGCACTGTGCAGAGCAGACAGAATTTGCGGGATATACTGCGGCCTTGCCAGTCCAACTTGAACAAGTGCCTTCACACATTGTCTTGCAGTAATCGGCTTTTTATCCGTTATATGTGTGAGAAACTCAGATATGATGGCATCAAAACGGTTTTCTTCATCCCATTGAGCATTTGCTGCAAGAATATACAGTACTCGATTTCTCACCAATGATTTTGGATGGTCGAGCAACGAAGCAAAGTCATCGAAATATTCATACCATTCATCTGTATCGTGGCTTTCTGTAACAATTTTATCAGCAAGTGCACAGGCATATTTATCGTCTTTTGATGTAAGTTTCTGTACAATGTTTTCTTTCATCTCAACCACCTCACAAATTCCGATTTATATATTTAGATAATTATATCACATTACACACATCATATCAATTCACAATACCGACAAAATTTTACACAAAACAGTAGTAATAAAAAACAGCACCCAAGCCATAGCCTGAGTGCCGTCTGTGCATTTTATATTCATCAAACCGCCCGAAACATCTTCTGTGTACCGCTTTCCTACCGGAGGTTTTATCAAGCTCCTTACTGAATTTTTACAAGAAGCGCAAATAAGCTTTACTTTCTTTTTTGTCAATCTGTGCACAAGATCAATCGGTAAAGGCATAAGGCTTGCAGTTTCGTTGCAGGCATACCCAAACATCATTCCTTGATCACCCGCCACGCATTCAAGTTTATTTTCGCGGTTTATTCCCATCGAAAATTCTCTTCTCCCGCGCCTATTTCAAAATGGCACTTTACTATTCCGAGGTCAATTTTAGAATAAAAGCCGAAAAGTGCCTTTGCAGACACCGTATTACCTGTTAGGCTTATAATAAACTTTTGTTGATTCATTGCTGTCGGTGCCAGCAACGCTGCATTCATTCCGCTTTCAAACCATTTTGGCATTTCTCCATCGACATTACAAAGCTGTGTCACAGACTTTGATTTATGCGGAATACCCTGTGTTTCTCCATAACCAAGCGCTATTACAATATGTAGCTTTTCACCTTTGTTTATTACACATGGCGTTTTTGATTTACTATAAGTCATTGCAACCCAACATGAATTAAGGCCTAATTGCTGTGCTCTTAAAACAAGTTTTTCACCATAATATCCGCATTGTTCATCCGCGCCCTTTTTTCCGACAAGCGCAATGTAATCCGTACAGCCTGAAAATTTTCCGTAATGCGCCATCATACCTCCGAAGGCTTGCGGTTCTTTTGTAAAAAGCTGAATGTTAAGTCCGGTTGCCTTATTATATTGCTTAATCAAATCTCGAAGTTCCTTTTCCGCTGCACTGTCCATTTTTCTGTCAGTATAATTGCGTACTGAATGACGCATATTGATTGCTTCTAATAAATCCATTGTTATTCCTCCTTTTAAATTTCAAAAATCTGCGGTTTTATAGCAGGGGCATGTGTAGCAAAGTATTCCTGCACAATCGTTATCTCTGCTTAAACTCTGAACCCGATACAATAGGGTGTTTAATTAAATATATTGATATCGATAATCATGCACGATGCTTTTGTTCAAATTGGTCTCCAATATCAACACGCTCTTTGCATGTATGCATAACTTGAACTTTAATCAGTTCCACCTCTCTCCGGCACATTCTCCTTAATTCGCCTTATATCCTGAAAAAGAGCAATCATCTTGTCAATTCCGCTGTCTTCTGGGTCTAAATAGTAGTAAATGAATGTACCTTCTTTTCTTGATTTTACAATTCCAGCATCCTTTAATATCTGCATATGATGTGATACCGCGGGTCTTGATAAATTGTCTTTTCAGCTATATCTACTACACGACTTCCGCCGCAATCACAATTAAGCATAATAAAAAGCAAGTGCTATCTTGTTTCATCGCCAAGCGCTGTAAGTGTTTTTTGGCATGCTTGAAACTCTGTTTTTAAACGCTCAATATCTTGTATTGTATTTTTCATATAACACCTCAATCTGTTTAAACATTTAAACGCTTATATTATATCATAAAAAGATAAAAAAGAAAACATCTGTAAAGAAAATCGAGATGGATTTTCTTATTGTATTGAGTATAATTAAGAATAAAATTAATTTTTGCCTATATGCATAAAAACACAATCACATAGAAAAGCTTGTAATTGTGTTTTGTAGGTCAATAAATTTTTTAATTTTCATTTTGATTCGAATAAGAATTTTGCTGAATTCGACTGCCAGCAGTGGTAATACAGAGAACAGTAAAGGAACTGATAAACGGAAGCCTGAAATATGGGCAAATTTCAAGTATGGAACTCACTTTAACAATAAATAAACAACCAATAAAATCGTGGTATAATTTTGAAATAATCAACCGATTTATATATTTTAATCAAAATATATTTTTAATTCAATTTTTTAGAGCACTTATTTTATAGAAACGATAGGTGTATAATAACCATGAGGTGACTAACATGAAAAATGCTTTAAATAATGAAACAAGTCCTTATCTTTTACAGCACAAGGACAATCCCGTCCGCTGGTATCCGTGGGGCAAAGAAGCGTTTGAAAAAGCAAAGAAAGAAAACAAGCCTATATTTTTAAGCATCGGCTACAGCACGTGCCACTGGTGTCATGTAATGGCACATGAATCCTTTGAAGACCATGATACGGCGGAAATTATGAATGATTATTTTATATCTATTAAGGTAGACAAAGAGGAACGTCCTGATATTGACAGCATTTATATGAATGTATGTCAGGCAATGACCGGAAGCGGAGGCTGGCCATTATCAGTATTTATCACACCTGAACAGAAGCCCTTTTTTGCAGGAACATACTTTCCGCGTCAGGCATTTCAGTCCATATTAAAACAAATCCATTTATTATGGCAAACTCGCCGTGATGAATTAATATCATCCGGAGCGGAACTAGAAAAAATATTAGCATCTGAACCGAATGAAACGGGAAATCCGTCACAAACCTTGCTTAACCATGCATTTGAACAGCTCGTCCATTCATTTGACAAGCAATACGGTGGTTTTGGCAGTGCGCCTAAATTTCCAATCCCACACAATCTTATTTTTCTTTTGGACTATTATCGTCAGACAAATGCAAAATCAGCGCTTAATATGGCAGAGCACACGCTTATGCAAATGTATAAGGGTGGTATTTTTGACCATATCGGATACGGATTTTCCCGCTACTCGACCGACAGGTATTACTTAGCGCCACATTTTGAAAAGATGCTGTATGATAATGCGCTTTTGATTATGAGTTATATTACCGCATATTCTGTCACAGGAAATACACAATATAAGGACATTGCCGAAAAAACAGCTCAGTATATACTGCGTGAAATGACGGACAGCCGCGGTGGATTTTTTTCGGCTCAGGACGCGGACAGCGAGGGTGAAGAAGGAAAATATTATGTATTCAGCTACAATGAAATTCCGGATTTGATAGGCAGAGAAGCGGGTGAAAAATTCAATGAATATTACGGAATTACGGAAGGCGGAAATTTTGAGGGAAAAAGTATTCCCAATTTGCTCCACAATCCTAAACAAAACAGTGAGCTTCAGAAATATTTACCCAAGATATATGAGTACAGAAAATCCAGAACACAGCTGCATCTTGACGATAAAATACTGACATCATGGAACGGTCTGATGATTGCCGCCTTTGCGATGCTGTATCGTGTTCTGGAAGATGGAAAATATCTGTGTGCCGCGGAAAAAGCCTGCGCTTTCATAGAAAATGAGCTTTCTGAGAACGACACGCTTTATGTAAGCTTCCGCAGCGGACAGCACGGCAGTCGTGGTTTCCTCGACGATTACGCATTCTATATTTTTGCGCTTATTCAGCTGTATGAGACGTCATTTAAACAAAAATACCTAAGCAGGGCAACAGAGCTGTGCAAAAAGGCAATCAAGGATTTCTTTGACAAAGAAAACGGTGGATTTTATTTGTACGGCAATGATAATGAACAATTAATAATGAAACCAAAGGAAACATATGACGGGGCTATTCCAAGCGGAAATTCAGTCATGGCATATAATCTTGTTTTTCTTTCTCAATTAACGGAGGATACGCTTTTTTCTGAAACGGCAGATCAGCAGCTTAGTTTTATGGCGGGAAAGGCAAAGAATCATCCTATGGGATACTGCTTCTATTTATTAGCACTGTCCATGTATGTCAACCCGCCTGTGCATATTGTATGCGCGCCGTCGGATACGCATCAATCCTTTCCGTTAAATTCGGTAGTTAAAGTAATTAACGGAGGAAGTGACGAGTATCCTGTCATAAATAATCGCACCACCTACTATGTATGCAGGGATAAAGCCTGTATGCCGCCTGTAAACGATTTGAATGAAGTATTGTGAAACAATTAAGCAGTTCTATACTTGCACGAAGCGGGGATATGTGCTCTTATCAGGCACATTCCCCGCCATTCGCAAATCATAATCATTTCCCTTCGGTTATATACTCAAGTATTTCGCCGGCGTTGGTGTCCGGCTTTGCTTTCTTCCACACCTTTTCAATTATACCGTCCGCACCTATAAGATATGTTGTTCGCACAACTCCCATTGATACCTTTCCGTACAGCTTCTTTTCCTGCCATACGTCATATGCCTGTATTACTTTAATCTCGGGGTCGGCAAGCAGTATAAACGGAAGCTCATGCTTCGATGCAAATTTTGTATGCGAGGTCTCGCTATCCTTGCTTATTCCGATAACCGGTATATCAAGAGACTTGTATTCCTCAAATGTATCTCTGAACGCACACGCCTGCCTTGTACAGCCGGGTGTGTTGTCCTTAGAATAGAAATATACAACCACTCTTTTTCCTGCAAAATCACTGAGTCTTACTTCATTTCCGTCTTTGTCGTTTAAAACGATTTCAGGCGCTTTTGTTCCTTCCTCTAACATTGTTCTCCTCCTTCAAAAATACAAATTTATTTTCCCCAGACAGCCTCTCGGAATACGAAAATCCGAGTCTATCAAAGTGTTTTATATCATTAATGTCACGGATATTATTTTCTGCCATAAACCTTACCATCTCTCCGCGCGCCATTTTGACATATACGCCCTTTTCCCTGACCTTGCCGTCTGTCAATTCTCCGAAAATACAATCAACAAATCTTATGCCGGGTTCAAGGTATTTCCGCACTGTTTTTGCGTATTCTTCAGAGGCAAGATTGAGTATCAGCTCATTCTTGACCGCGCTGTAAATATCAGCACCCCAGAAATCATATAAGTTTTTGCAGAAATCAGTTTTAAGCCGTGCCTGCATTTCAAGTCTGTATGGTGTTATGCCGTCAAAGGGCTTCAGCACTCCGTAAAATCCTGAGAGAATGCGCAGATGCTTTTCTATATAATCAAAATAACTGTTCTCAAATACCTGCGGTGCCATATACTTGTACTGAATTCCGTCATAGGATAAGATTGCCGGAGTCAGATTTTTCTGTAAATCCATATTTGCATAACGCTCATAATTAAGCGATGCAATTTCATCATTACATACGAGCAGCTTTTTTAATTCGTCATAGGACAGACTCTTTAGGTATTTCATCAGCAGTTCAGTCCTGTCAAGGAAAACAGGAAACTGTCTATGGGGAATAATGTCCTCATACATCATCTTTTTCGCAGGTGATATTATTATTTTCATTTCTTTCTCCAACTGTTTTTAGGTTTTGTACTACTGTTCTTTTTCTTAAATGCTTTGTATTAATAATAGTAATCAACGCACAAATTCCGATTTGTATATTAAAATAAATTATACCACACACCACTCATCATATCAATCCACAATACCGACAAAATTTCACGCAAAACATATAAACGGCACCCAAGCCATAGCCTGAGTGCCGTCTGTGCATTTTATATTCATCAAACCGCCCGAAAAATCTTCTGTGTACCGCTTTCCTACCGGAGGTTTTATCAAGCTCCTCACTGAATTTTTTATAAGAAGTGCAAATGAGCTTTAATAATATCAGGTCTTTTAAGACTCTCCTACACTATATTTACTTCAAATATTCAATATTTCTGTTAAATACAGCTGCTGCTTCGGCGCGAGTAGTGGTTTCAAGCGGATTTAGTGTTGTATCCGTTCTTCCCTGAAGTATTCCGCTTCCTGCGCTCCACTGCATTGCCGGGATTGCGTATTCGCTTATTTCATCGAAATCGTCATAGCTCAAAATATTTGTATTTTCTCCTATGCTTGTGTCAGATCCCTTGTACTTAACATATCTGTACATTATTGCCGCCATCTGCTCACGGCTGATTGTCTTATCGGGTGCAAATTCCTCTTCTGAAAAACCTGTAACAATCCCGTTTACGCTTGCCCATGCGACCGGCTTTGCATAATACTCATTCACCGGCACATCTTTAAAGGTATATTCCAAAGCTGTTTCCGGTTCGTTTTCCATACGGTACAGCGTTGTGGCGAACATTCCGCGCGTCACATCGGTCTCAGGCTCAAAATGAGTATCGTCAGTACCTATCATAAGTCCCATTTCGAAAATCTCCTTGACTGACTCATAATACCATGCGCTCTCCGGCACATCGACAAACCAATCCACATTTCCGCCCGACGGGGCTGAGGTGGGTTCGGGTGCCTGTGAGGAAGCCGGTATCGGCGTTGCTGTTGCCTCTCCGGCATTTGTTGAATACGAAGAATTTCCCGAACCGTGATTGCGCTTAGGTGTCGGCGTTGGCTCTGTACCCTCTACCGTAACTTCAATTTCATCAGATATTTGGCATGATAAATCAAGTGCATAAATAGTAGCGTTTCCTGCTCCAACGGCAGTAACCGTACCATTTTCGGATACAGCCGCAACATTGGAGTCGCTTGAAAAATAGTACATATTCTTCAGACTGTCAAAAGGATATGCCATTACAGTAATATCAAAGCTTTCGCCCGCTTTGAGTTCCTTTTTGCCGATACCGTCATTTGCAATAACTCCAACATTTTCACTCTCGTGTACAGTTTCATGAATTCTATCAAAATCCAGATTGGTATCACCCGAATTTACAACAATCTTCATTTCCAGAACGCCTTCTTTGGTATAGTGTTTAGCACCTACCTTTACCGGAATTGCTATAAGCTTTTCTTCCTTTTCACCTATGCTTATCGGTTTTGAAGCTCCTAAGGTATCTCCCAGATTTAAATCTCTGTCAACATGCACCGCATTTGCCGTAATATTATCCATCGGCATATTTCCGATATTGCTTATAGGTACAAATACGATATAGTCAAATGCACCGGTGCTGTCATCGTCTATTATTGCTTTTATGCTGTCTATTTCGGCTGCTATATCTTCAGCATGGCTGTTATTATTGTACTTTCTGTAATTTTCAAACACCTTGTTAATATCCCATGTATAACTGCTGCCGAGTTCTATTTCCGCCTTCTTTTCAAGCTTTCTTGACGCTATATGAACATTGTCAGTACCATGCTCTCTTACCTCTGCGACAATCTCTGTTTCACCGTCAAGAGTTTGGGGCGTCCAAATATCGGTTGTATATGAAAATCTGTTGCCGGGATATATTACTTCTTCATTTCCTGTTTCACTGTTTGTATCTTCAAATACAACCTCACCATTCTGAATTACCTTTATAGACACATCCTGTCCCTCGGACGGAAGCAGTCCGTTATTCTTAACTGTAATTCCTATGGTACAATCCTCTCCCGGTGTCGGATATTCGTCAGACAGAGTTATTTCATCATCCTCAATTTCAAGACTGTTTGACGGTATGCAGTCAATTTCTGTAAGTGAATGTTCACCCTGACAAACCTTGCCGTTTTCGTCTATTGTCTGTTCATACATATTTGCGATAATAACAGCCGTTTTATCCTCATCAACGGTTATTGTCATTTCATCAATGACTTCGCCGTAATTGGTAAGGCGAACCGGCTCTCCCCATCCGGATAAAGGCATATCGCTTTCTCCCCAGACTTCCTGCCATTCATCGCTTATTCTGTAAAATGTCGCTCCGTAAAGCTCCTTGCCGTAGTTTTCAGGCTCTGCGCTTGCTCCTGTCCAGAACAGGTATGTATTTCCGTCACCGCCTGTCACAATCTGATAATCAGACATATTTACATGCTCATCGCTGCCTTTGCTGAAATCCTTTGAATTTCTTACAAGACCTTTTTCAGAAATATCGCTTATTGTCGGGAACAGCTCTGAAAAGCTTTCCTTATCTGAGTCGGATAAGTTCGCCTTTGCCTTGTCTGCAAGGGTATTAATCCAGTTTTCATCTGCGGCCTCTTCCTCGGTAAGATTTCTGAATAGGCTAAGTCCGGTTACTCCGGTTTCTTTTCCTTCCTTATCCCCCGTTTCAGATGAAAGACCCATGAATATTTCTTTTATACTTATTGTATTAAATGTTGAAATATCACTGAGCCACGTCAGAAGAATATCGTCTTTGGTTTTTGTAAGCTTTACGTTCATTATATTTTCCGAATCCTCGCTTACTTTTAGCGGATAATATTCCTTACCGTTTGATATATCGCTTATCTGCACCCATACCTCGCGGTCGTTGTTTGTTTCTATATTTCTGTCCCTGTCAACGGAATATGACGCAATACCGTATGTAATACCATCGTAAACAAACTCCTCAACCATACAATCATAAACAAGCGGATCCGCTACTGTCGGATGCTTTATGTAAATAAGCTTTTCGTCAACCTCTGTGCCGCCGTCTGAAATAAGCTTTACAAATGACTTTGTATTCGGGTCAAATACACGCTTTGCCCATGTGCTGTAATTTGCAGTTGTGCTTACAAGCTGCTCAGCATTTTCCGCTCCTGAAATATCCTTTTTCAGATAATAAAGAGCAATGTTTTCTCCCTCTTTGGTAAGCTTTACATCAGAATTTACATATTCATCGCTTGTTACGGTCATTACACCGCTCATGTTGCCTGTTTCAGTATCATATACACACATACGTATATTCATCTTCTGAAGATCCGCCTTGACGCCGCTTATATCCGAGCCGTCCGAGGTAACAGGCGAATCCGCACTGCTCCATGCTATATAGACCTTGTTGCCGTCACGCATAATATCCGGTGTTGAGTCGGCTGTGCCGTTGGGATTTATATAAACAGGCTCTGACCATATGCCGTTATCCTTTATTGTATAAACAAGAGATGCGGCGTTTGCATCGTTTCTCGATGTGTCGTTTTTCAGATATATCATCATCAGTCTGCCGTCGCCGAGGTTTACAATTTCAGGACGTATGTATTCCATCGTACCCGAAATAATATCTGTTCTGCACACAGGCTCAAGACTTGACATAAGGCTTATCTGTTCTTTTCCGAATATTGTATCTCGTTCCTCGCCCCTGTCAAAATTCCTTACGGAAATTTCAGTCGTATCCTCCGCGGAGGCCAGTGATGCTTTTCCTTTATTGTAAACGCCGGCTTTTAAATCTAAAATACCTATGCTGTATTCAAAGGAGAATATCAGCAAATCAACTCCAACTCCGCCTTTCATTTTCAGCATTGCACCGCCGTTTTTATTTGGGTCTTTTACGTCGTTATCTAATAAGACTCTGATAACACCGTCAACTTTAAATATTCCGCGGACGCCTATAATTCCGCATATACCTACACCCGGCTGAATTTTTACTCCCGCTCCAAGCTGCACCCACGGATTTGTGCTTTTAAGCTCTGTATCAAGCAGATTTTCTTCATCCTTAATATCCTTTGCAAGTATTTTTTCGCCTTCTTTTGTTTTGTAGGCTCCGTCAAGCTGCACCGATACATATCCCGATACATTTACATATACGGGTATGCCGTAAACAAGCCAGTACCATGTATTTTTAAAGTTGAACGCACCGCCGAACAAATACTGTCCTCCTGAGAATATATGCTGATTTTTCTCCTCATCATATACATAATCAAATCGAAGAATAACAGTAAAGCTCATATCCATATCAACATCTTCGCTCATCTTGGCAAGCGAATCCGCCTTTTGCTTAGACCGAAGCTCCTCTCTCTTTTTTTGCTTATCAGCTTCGCTCCAGTCCTTTACAATCTTTAGCTTTTCTTCATCGCTCAGATTCTCGTCAATGCTGTCAGCAAGCTGTTTAATATCCTGTTCGCTTGCCTCTTTTAACGGGTCATAGTCCTTAAGCTGGTCTTCAACGCTTTTTTGCGCCTTCACAGTGGCACCGTTGGCAATTTTATCAAGCTTTTCCAGATTGTCTTTAGTGTCGCTCACACTTACAGATACCATAACCGTTTCCGTACGATCCGATATTCCGGGATTTTTAGGATCCGCATAGTCTGTTTTCCATATAAGCTTACCGGAATCCAAGTCAGCCGCCATATCACCGACAACCGGAAGATCTCCCAGCTTATCTGTTTTTACGGATATGCGCTGAGCCGGCACCTCGGAATAATATATATAGAAGCTAAGACCGGTATTGACTGTTGCATAGCTTACCTCAGCTGTTGTTTCAATTATGTTATCATCTTCATCTCTTACGGAAACATTTTCTTCACATATTATACGCGCATACAGCTTATCACCTTCGGATATTGCATTCGGGTCGGCTGTAACGCTGTAAAAACCGTCGGCATCCTTTTCAGCGTTATATGTCTGTTTTTTACTTCCGTCTTTATCACGGCGTATAAGTTCTACTCTACTTACTTTTTTGTCGTTTTCGCAAACGTTCACGATAAACCTGAGCATCGCTCCCGTACTGTCTATGTAAATAGGTATGTCATTATTTCTTGTATCCGCCTCGTCGTGACCGTTTACATATGTCCAATTTATACTCTCTATATACGGCGCATATGATGTGCGTATAGGCATTGAAACATCCGTAGGCAGAGTAGAAATCAACTGACAAAAGTCTTTTTCCTCTGTTACAAAGTCGTTGTTCTTAGTTTCTTCATTGATTTTCAGTCCGGTATATTTTATACGCTTTTTCTCCGCATTCTCATCGGGAGTCAGTGTAATATATTGTACCTGATCTATACCATTGCCGGTTATAAGCACTGATACTCTGTCGCCCTTTGCGGCGCGTGGTACAAGCGCATTAAATTTTCCGTCCGGATCGCTTTCTGTGGATATGCGTTCGGGTACATATTTCTTATTTTCCTTTGAATCATACAAATAATGCAGTGATGTACCTGCCGTAACGGACGCACCCTCTGCCGGAATATTCAAAGGCAAATCGGAGCTTTCTCTTAAAGGTACACTCCTGTAATTTGCAACACCGCTTATAACAAAGCTTGTGTATTCGCTCTCTGCTACATCAGGAACTGCCGTAATTTTAATAATATTCTTTTCATGCTTATCCTGCGCTATAAAATCCATAGCGTATCCGTCTGTATATTCTCCCGTAAAGACTTGAGTAATCTTTGGGCGGTAGCCCTTGCCCTCCTCCTTTTGGGTAAGCTCTACGGTGTATGCTTTTCCCGGCACCGGCATTGTTCCGTCCGTTCCTTCTATACGGTTTTCTCTTATGTCAAGTACCGTTTTACCTATCATATTTGCGTCTTTAAGCTCATATGCAGGAACTGCGTTTAAAACTTTGAAATACTTCTTTGCATCTTCGTCCATTTGTATTTCTATAAAGTTTCTATACTTGGAAAAATTAGGGCGTACTCTGTATTTTACATTTTTTAATTCAAGCTTTGATTTAAATCTTATGTCTTCAGCGCAAGGGTCTGTATCACCGGGATTTACATATTCCTCCACATAATAAGAATCCCACTCATAATCCTCTTTTTCGCTTACTCCGTCCATGCTGATAACATCTCCGACATGGAATATATTATCCGAGCTTCGCCAAAGATCAGGGTTTGTAAATTTTCCGTCATCACTCGGAAGTATTTCCATTTGTACATTGATATAGTCGTAAACAGGCTTAATTGTAATTCTTGTATCAAAGCCCATGTCCGTCTCTTTTACACTGCCGAGATGATCATCCAAAATCTTTCCGAATTCTTGGTTAAAGGTAAGTGTTGTGCTGTTTGTAGGGTAGAAAAATGTTTCTCCGCCGCCTACCATTATATCAAAGCCTTTAAGATAACCGTTTATTCTTTCTCCGTTATTAACGGCCTTTTCACTAACCGTTATAGCCTGATTATAATATCTTTTTGCTTTATTGGTATTAGTGTCATTGCTTAAAGATACCTTTGCGGGTGCCTTTTTAATTGTTCCCGTTTCTGTCCTGAACTCCATTTCATCCGGCTGTTCAAGAGTTATTTCATATGAGCGGTATATTTTAGCCAATCCCCAGAACTTTATTTCCGGCTGTGCGGAGCCGTCAGCTATTCTCTGAGCATCAATATTCATCAGTTGGGTGTCCCAAACCCCGAGCTTATCATCCGGACCCAAACACCTTGCGGGGCCATGGGCTCCGCGCTCTGTTGTTCCAGTAAACTCAATGCTTTTTACAGATGAACGGTCTTCTGTCCCCGTCCAACCGTAGTATCTGTCTGAGCTATACATTCTGTATTTTGCATTGGTTGATGACCAAGTTTGACAATCAAGCCAGAAGGACTGATACTGTCGGGTCCCCGTCACATGCTGCGAGTATGTACGCGTTTGATATCCGTACATACTACTGTTAAAGAAATATGTTTTTGACCAAAGATGACCGCATTTTTCATCTTTGTCAAACTCCGCCGCCTTAAGGGCGTCGGGATGTCCGCCGTAGCTGAAACCGTTGTCCCATGTCGGAACCCAGTATTCACCTATTTCTATAGGCGGATTTGTTGTGTAATCCTTAATAATTCCTATTGTACTGTTTTGACTGTAATCAACATAATATGTTTTACCATTTATCTCTATCATTTGAGGTGAGCCGGCAAGCTCCACATTTACGCTTTCATTATCCAAACCCTTGATACTTACCTGCGCGGTCATAAATTCTCCGTCCTCACCGCCCTTTAAGTCGTACAGCTCAAGTCCGAACGACATATCCTTAGCGGCACAAACCGGAATTTCAAATGATACTTCCTCCTGATAGGGTCTGAATTGTATTTCTGTATCTGTGGGCGAATAATTTATCCCTTCCTTTGCGTCACCGTTTTCAACCGTGCGAACCATTGCCGTCACATATGAATACAGAGCCTCGGTTC
>CAJKEB010000009.1 GCA_905198865.1 uncultured Eubacteriales bacterium | reverse complement strand
CCGAATTGCGGTTTACCAATTTAGATTTTTAAACCTTTTCCTAAAAGGTTTGTGCGCGTCAAACTATAATTTGTACTTCCATGTACCGGGCGTAATTGCTCCGCCTAACGGTTGACTTTTAAATATGTCTATGTTATAATTAATCTGTATTTTTATCCGAAAATATGTTGATTTATTTGTAAAAATAATATTTTATAAGATATTATGAATGAACGGAACGGAGTAATATATATTATGAAAGTTGTTTTGCTTGCTGGCGGCTTCGGCACAAGAATATCAGAAGAGAGCCACTTAAAGCCAAAGCCGATGATTGAAATAGGCGAACAGCCTATTCTCTGGCATATCATGAAAATCTATTCGCATTTTGGGTTTAACGATTTTATTATTTGTCTCGGCTATAAGCAGTATGTTATTAAGGAATACTTCTCTGATTATTTTCTGCACACCTCCGATGTTACATTTGATATGCAGAAAAACGAGATGATTGTACATAAGAACCATTCGGAGCCATGGCGCGTTACTCTGGTTGATACGGGGCTTAACACCATGACAGGCGGCAGAATAAAACGAATACAGAAGTTTGTAGGCGACGAGCCGTTTATGATGACATACGGCGATGGTGTCGGCAACATAGACATAAACGCACTTATAAAGTGTCACCGCGAGAGCGGAAAGATTGCAACGCTGACCGCTGTCAATGTCAGTCAGCGCTTTGGTGTTCTCGGTATGGGCAAGGACGGAATTATTCATTCGTTCCGCGAGAAGCAGAGCGGTGACGGCAACCGTATCAATGCGGGGTATATGGTACTTGAACCGGAGATATTCGACTATATAGAAGGCGACACTACTGTTTTTGAAAAGGAACCGCTTGAAACCGCGGCTCAGCTCGGCGAACTGAACGCTTATCTTCACAACGGCTTCTGGAAGCCGATGGATACGCAGAGAGAAAAGCTTCAACTTGAAGAAATGTGGCAGAGCGGAAAGGCTCCGTGGAAGGTCTGGGAGGATTGATGGGTCATATGCGGTATGATTTTAAGAAGTTTTATGACGGAAAGACGGTGCTTCTGACCGGACATACCGGGTTTAAAGGTGCGTGGCTGACCAAGATACTGACTATGCTCGGCGCAAATGTCATCGGATATTCGCTTAAGCCGCCGACAACTCCGTCGCTGTATGAGATTTCAGGTATAGATAATAAGATTACCTCGGTTATCGGCGATGTGCGTGACTTAGAAATGCTGAAAGGCGTTTTTGAGAGGTATAAGCCGGATATTGTGCTGCATCTTGCGGCGCAGCCTATTGTGAGAGAGTCGTATAAGAACCCGGTGTATACCTACGAGACAAACGTAATGGGAACAGTGAATGTTCTTGAATGTGTCAGGCTGACAGGCAGTGTGAAATCCTGCCTTAACGTAACGACTGATAAGGTGTATAAGAACAACGAGTGGGAATGGGGCTATCGTGAGGACGAGCCTCTGGACGGATACGACCCGTATTCAAACAGCAAATCGTGTTCGGAGCTTGTGACGCACAGTTATAAGAATTCCTTCTTCGATAATATGAGCGGTATCGGCGTGTCAACCGCAAGAGCCGGAAACGTTATCGGCGGCGGAGACTTCGCGAGTGACAGAATAATACCCGACTGCGTGCGCGCAGCGGAGAACAATCAGACGATAATTGTCAGAAACCCGGACTCGACCCGGCCGTTTCAGCATGTGCTTGAACCGCTTTTTGCCTATCTGATGATTGCGATGGAGCAGTACGGAAACGAAAAACCGAGTATTCAGGGATATTATAATGTAGGTCCTGATGAGTGCGACTGCGTATCAGCCGGTGAGCTTACCGATATGTTTTGTGACAAGTTTGGCGGTATGAAATGGGAGAACCGCAGTACGGGCGGACCGCACGAGGCTAATTTCCTGAAGCTGGACTGCTCAAGACTTAAGTCGGTGTTCGGCTGGAGACCGGTCATGCATGTCGATGAGGCGGTCGAAAAGACGGTTGAGTGGACAAAGGTATATTTCGGCGGCGGTGATATTAACGCCGTTATGGAAAAACAGATTGATGAATATTTAAGCAGGATGGTGTGAAACGATATGTTTGAAAATACTACTGAGCAAGAGGCAAGAGCGAAAATACTCGAAATGGTTGACGAGTACTGTGCTAAGTTTCACAATCAGAAAAAGCCGTTTGAGGAGGGTCAGCGTATTCCGTATGCTTCGAGGGTTTATGACTCGGACGAGATGGTAACTCTTGTTGACTCGGCGCTTGAGTTCTGGCTGACTTCGGGACGTTATACGGCGGAGTTTGAAAAGTCGCTGGCGGAGTATCTGGGTGTTAAATACTGCTCGCTCGTGAACTCGGGTTCATCGGCGAACCTCAACGCTTTTATGGCGCTTACCTCACCGCTTCTGGGCGAGAGAAAAATCAATCCGGGCGATGAGGTGATTACTGTTGCCGCAGGATTCCCGACTACGGTCACGCCGTGTATTCAGTACGGCGCTGTTCCGGTGTTTGTCGATGTGACTATTCCGCAGTATAACATAGATACAGATATGCTTGAGAGCGCGTTGTCCGAAAAGACAAAGGCGGTCATGATTGCGCATACACTCGGCAACCCGTTCGACTTAGGAGCGGTCAAGGCGTTCTGCGACAAGCATAATTTGTGGCTGGTCGAGGACAACTGTGACGCGCTCGGCTCAAAATATACGATTGACGGCGAGGAACGGTTTACCGGTACTGTGGGCGATATTGGCACGTCAAGCTTCTATCCGCCGCATCATATGACAATGGGCGAGGGTGGTGCCGTGTACACAAACAATCCACTGCTTAACAAGTGCATACGTTCATTCCGCGACTGGGGCAGAGACTGCGTGTGCGCATCGGGTCAGGATAACCTGTGCGGTCACAGGTTTGACAGGCAGTACGGCGAGCTTCCTCTCGGATATGACCATAAGTATGTGTATTCGCACTTCGGGTATAATCTTAAAGCGACCGATTTGCAGGCGGCGATTGGCTGTGCGCAGCTTAAGAAGTTCCCGTCGTTTGTGGAAAGGCGCAGGCATAATTTTGACAGACTGAAGTCGGCGCTTGAGGGAACAGAGGACAAGCTGATTCTGCCCGAGCCGTGTGAGAACTCAAGACCGAGCTGGTTCGGCTTTCTGATAACAGTAAAGCCCGGCATTGACAGGAACAAGGCTGTACAGTATATAGAGAGCAAGGGCGTTCAGACAAGAATGCTGTTTGCGGGCAACCTGACAAAGCATCCGTGCTTTGACGAGATGCGCAGAACAGGCAGGGGCTACCGCATTGTCGGTACGCTCCAGAATACCGACAGGATTATGAACGACACGTTCTGGGTGGGCGTTTATCCCGGAATGACGGACGAAATGATTGACTATATGGCAAAGGTGATTAAAGAAGCGGTTAACGGTTAACTCTTGCAGAGGGGGATTATATTAATATGAAGCAGAAGGTTTCGGAGTACATAGCGGATTTTTTGGTGAGCCGCGGCGTGACAGATGTGTTCACGGTGACAGGCGGCGGAGCGATGCACTTAAACGACGCTTTCGGACACAAAGAGGGGCTTCGGTGTACATATAATCATAATGAGCAAGCCTCAGCTATTGCAGCTGAGGCTTATGCTCGTATAGATAACAGAATTGCGGCTGTGTGCGTAACTACCGGACCGGGAGCGACAAATGCCGTTACCGGTGTGGTCTGCGGATGGATGGATTCGATTCCCATGCTGATTATTTCGGGTCAGGCGAGGTATGCGACTACCGTATATGCCTCCGGCCTCCCGCTCAGAACCCGCGGAGTTCAGGAGTTTGATATAACGGGCTCTGTGAAAAACATGACCAAATATGCCGAAATTATTACTGAGCCGGAGCAAGTCAGGTATTGCCTGGAGAAAGCGCTGTACCTGGCACATAACGGAAGACCCGGACCGTGCTGGCTTGATATTCCGCTGGATATACAGGGAGCCTATATCGAAACTGAGGAGCTTAAGGGATATATTCCGCCTGAGCAGATTGAAGATGAACCCGGGGATGACGTTGTTTGCGCTGTTATTGAAAAGCTTAAGAGCTCGGAAAGGCCGGTATTGTTTGCCGGAAACGGCGTTCGGCTTGCCGGGGCGCATGAGGAGTTCCTGAAGCTGGCGGATATGCTGAATATTCCGATTGTGACAGGTATGAGCAGTGTTGACGCCGTTCCGACCGGGCATAGATTATATGCCGGCAGAAGCGGAAGCACAGGCGACAGAGCGGGGAATCTTGCTGTTCAGAACAGCGATGTTTTTCTCTCACTCGGAAGCAGACTCAGCTTTTTGCAGACGGGGTTTAACTATCAGACATGGGCGCGGGGCGCATATAAGATAGTAAACGATATAGACAGATATGAACCGGAAAAGGACAGCATATCCGCTGATCTTAAGATATGCTGTGATGTAAAAAAGCTGATAGAAGCATTGTTAAATAAGCTGAAGGAGCCGCTGCAGCCGAAAACTCAATGGATTAAGCAGTGCAGGCTGTGGAGAGAAAAGTACCCCGTAGTTCTGCCGAAGCACTATGATGATGAAAAGCCGAATATATATGCGTTTTACAACGAAATGACAAGGCGCTTAACCGGAGAGGATATACTGGTTGTAAGCGTAGGCACCTCGCGTGTTGCGGGAAGTCAGGCGAGCGTGATTAACGAAGGACTGAGGTTTATAACCAATCCGTCTACGGCGGCAATGGGTTATGACCTGCCGGCGGCAATAGGAGTATCTGCCGCAACGCCGGAGAAAAGAGTTGTTCTGGTTACCGGCGAGGGCAGTCTGCAAATGAACATACAGGAGCTACAGACGATTATTCATAACAAGCTCCCGATTGTGATTTTTGTAATGAATAATCAGGGTTATCATTCGATAAGAATGACGCAAAAATCATATTTCGGCGGGCCTCTGGTAGGTGTCGGACCGGAAAGCGGAGATCTGAGCTTCCCGGATTTGGAAAAGCTTTCGTATGCGTACGGCTATGAATTCAGGCGGTGCGCCTTCAGTGCGGATATGCAGAGCTGTATAGACTGGGCGCTGAGTCAGGCAAAGCCGTGTATTTGTGAAATGATGCTTTCGGCAAGCCAGATAACCGAGCCGAAGGCCGCAAGCAAGAAGCTGGATAACGGACAGATGGTTTCAGCACCGCTGGAGGATATGGCACCGTTTTTATCCAAAGAGGAGTTAAAAGAAAATATGTATATACCGTTAGTGGGTGAATGATATGAAGAGCGTAGTAGTTACGGGCGCAACAAGCATGATAGGAACTGCGCTTATAAATGAATGTATCAGGAATAAGGTCAAAGTCTTTGCAGTCGTGAGGCCAAATTCGGCTAATATACAAAGACTGCCTGAGTCGGATTATGTTACTGTCATAGAATGTGACATAAACGATATACAAACGCTGCCGCAAAGGACAGACATCAGGGCGGATGTGTTTTATAATATCGCATGGGGCTTCACAGGGACAAGGCGGAACGACAGCCTTGAGAACCAAGCGTCAAATATTCAAATGACACTGAATGCGGTAAAGGCAGCGTCCGCTCTGGGCTGTAAGAAGTTTGTCGGCGCAGGCTCACAGGCGGAATACGGGCTATTGGATATAGATAAGATAGCGCCAGACTCTCCGGCTGATCCGATTACGCCGTATGGTATTGCAAAGTATGCCGCCGGAAAGCTGGCAATGATTGCCTGCAGACGGTTGGGCATGGACTGCTTATGGCCGAGAATATTCAGTGTTTACGGTATTTATGACAAGCCGGGGTCAATGATAAGCACTACATTGTCAAAGGTGCTGAAGCACGAGCCGGCAGAGTTTACGGCGGGTATTCAAAGGTGGGACTATCTGTTCAGCGAGGACGCAGGCAGGGCTTATTATCTTATAGGCGAAAAGGCGTGCGGATATAAGGTGTACTGTGTCGGCAGCGGACATTCTGCGCCGCTCAGAGAGTATATTGAAATTATGTTAAGCGCAGCAGGGTCCGATACAGAGCCGCAGTTCGGCAAGATACCGTATAAATCCGATACGGTAATGAACTTGTGCGCGGATATTTCGAGCCTTACTTCAGACACGGGGTTTGTTCCGCGGATTGGCTTTGAAGAAGGCATAAGAAAAACGATTGATTGGTATTACAAAGAGCATAAGTGAGCTCTTTGTCTGAGGAAGCAGGTGATTATTAAGTGAAAAAGAAAATCAGCATATGTGTTCCTACATATAATGAGGAGGGCAATGTATATAATATGTATAAGTCACTGTCAGCCATAATGGCTGACATGACCGATTATGATTATGAGATACTGTTTGAGGATAACAAGTCCGCAGACCGGACACCTGAAATACTGAGAGAGATTGCAGGCAATGATAAGAAGGTTAAGGTCATACTTAACATGACTAATGTCGGACACGTCAGGTCGGGAAGGAACTGTATGTTCAGGGCGACCGGCGACGCTGTGATTAATATTGTCTGCGACTTTCAGGAACCGGTTGAGCTTATACCGCAGTTTATTTCCGAGTGGGAAAAGGGTAATTTAATCGTTATGGGTCAAAAGACGTCAAGCGAAGAGAGCAGTATTAAGTATCACTTCCGCAGCTTATACTACAGAATTATACAAAACTTCTCTGACAGCAAGCAGCTTACGCATGTTACGAGCTTCGGACTTTTTGACAGAAGCATAGTTGACGTTATCAGAATGGTTAACGAGCCGAATATGTCGGTCAGACATATCGTTGCGGAGCTGGGATATGACGTTAAGCTGATCCAGTACAAGCAAAAGGAGCGCGCCTCCGGCAAATCAAGCTATAACCTGCTCAGGTATGCGGACTTTGCGATAAATTCGCTTGTGAATACTTCGTTTCTGCCGCTGCGTCTGGCAACAATTCTGGGAAGCATCGCTGCCGTTATCAGCTTCTTGATCGGTGTTGTTTATCTGGTATTAAAGCTGATTTACTGGGATATTTTTATTGCCGGTACAGCGCCTATTCTGATTGCGCTGTCATTTTTGGGTTCGGTTTTATTGCTGTATATCGGCGTTCTGGGCGAGTACATAGGAGTTATATTGAGAAAGGTATCAAAAAGACCGCTGGTAATAGAAAAAGAAGTTCTTAATTTTGACAGCGGGAATATAAAACAAGAGAAAGAGTTGACAGAGCAGAATGATTAAAAAGTTGCTTTCTATGATTGCCGGAGATATGGCGTACAGCGTAGGAGCTTTGGTTTGCTTTAACGGAGTTATCCAGCTGGTGATATATCCGTACCTTTCAAAGTCAATGGGCGAAGATGCGTTTGGCATAGTTCTGGTGTATCTATCGCTTATTTCTATAATGGGTACAAGCTTCGGCTCAGGCGCAAATCTGTCGCGTATGGTCGTCAGTATGAAGCGCACGGACATCAACGGTGATTATAATGTGTTTTTACTGTTTGTCTGCGTTTTGTCGATTATCGTTTCCGTTATTGCCTGCCTGTATATCGGCGCGGGCAATGCGCTGTTTATCGCACTGCTCTCTGTCCTGATGATTCTGAGCGTTCTCAGATACTACGGCGAGGTCAACTATAGGCAATCTGTCAACTTCAAAGGGTATTTTGTATACTATATCCTTATTTCTGCCGGATATATTATAGGCATAGTATTGTACAGGATTACAAAATCATGGGTTCTTGTGTTTTTGCTCGGCGAAGTGCTTGCGGTTCTGTATGTTGCTTTAAGAGGCTTTATCTTCAAAAGACCATGGTTTAAAATAACCGATGATTTTAAATCAAACATAAAGTCAATGACTGTGATGTCGTTTTCAAATTTGATAATAGCGTTTGTGCTCAATTCCGACAGACTGTTTCTCTATAACTATGTCGGAGCGGCAGAGGTTACGGTATTCTATACGGCTTCACTTATCGGTAAGACCATTGCGCTGATTACTGTTCCGCTCAACGGTGTGCTTATCGGCTATCTTGCCAGATATAAGGGCAGGTTTACTTCAAAGATGTTTACGGGCTTTATATTGGGCTTTCTGGCTTTGGGAGTAATCGCAACAGTCGGCTCGACCGCTGTTTCTTACTTGTTTGTCAGAATTCTGTACCCGGATATTTTTGATATGGCGAAGCAGTATTTCCTGATTGCAAACGCCGGACAGATATTCTATTTTGTGTCCAATACTCTAATGATAGTGGTGCTGAGGTTTGCAAAGGAAAAATATCAGTTATATATAAATATTATATATGCGGTTATTTTTGCCGCAGCTGTTATACCGGGCGTTAAGTTTTTCGGTCTATGGGGAATGACAATATCACTCCTTGCAGTAAACCTGATAAAATATATCATTGTTTCACTGACCGGCTTAATCAGGCTCAGGCACGGCGACGAGGTTTTAGTCAGCGAAAAGCAAATCAGTATATAAGAAAGGCGGTGTGTAAGATATGGGCAGTGTTATCAGAAAGATTATCGGCTGCGCTGTTGCGCTTATGATTGCCGTAGGCAGTGTGCCGGTCGGACTGCTGTATTTTGCCACGCCTATTGTTGCCGAAGGTCAGTTTGTGAAAATCATGCCGATAAACGATACGTTTGTATACAGCGAGGCGAAGAACAAAAACCGCTTTAAGCTTGACGAACAGTATGACTTGATAGGCAACTACTGGAATACATACTTAAAGTTCGACCTGTCGGCGCTCGGCAGTGCGAAAAAGACCGACATAGGCCGTGCCGTTCTGCGCCTTACCGTGGTTCAAAGCGGTATAAATCCCGGCGGAGAGGCGGACTGCTCGTTTAACGTTAGCTATCTGGACAACAACAACTGGAACGAGAATATGAACTGGTCAGGCAAGCCGAACGGTGAGGAACAGTACCTTTGCACAGCGAGCAGCAAGGAGTCAAATTCGGTTCTCGATATTGATATTACCGAGTTTATGAAAAAGGCGGTCAGCCTTGACGACAGAGTGATAACGCTTAAGCTGAGCCCAAGCATCAGCTGCAACGCACCCGTCAAGATCGCTTCGGTGAACGTAGATGACCCGTCACTCAGACCGTGCCTTAAAATCGCATTGAGCGACGCCGAGGAACCCGACCTGAATGTGCTTAACAAGTCGTATCTTGATACGTGCGCGTACGTGTCGGCCGCCGAACCCGATACAAGCGGAGCGGAACTGCTTGAGCGCAACAACGGATATATGGCAGTTGACAACGGTTCGGCTGCGTATCTGAAGTTCAATCTTGAGCCGAGAAATATCCTCGGTACAATAAACGATGCGAGAATATTCTTCAGGTCGGCTGTGAAGTCGGCTAATACAAAAATAGATATATATTATCTTGAAAACAATGACTGGACTGCCGGTGACATCTCGTATAACAACCGTCCGCAAGGCGAGGCTGAGCTGATTAAGAGCTATAACGGAATTGATACAGACAGCGAATTTAATATCGATGTGACCGATATAATTTACAATCTGATCCGCAAAGGCGAGTATACGGCGAGCTTTATAATTGACGGAACAGCGACAGCTCCGTCATCGACCGATTCGGTTGAGCTGTACTCCGGTATGAGCGCCGGCAATGCGCCGAGCCTTGCAGTTTCCGTAACGGATAATCCCGAAGAGACAGCGGTTATGGAGGCGCTAAGCAATATCCTCGGCAAAAACAGTGCGCCTGATAATATTACCACCGACCTTCCGAATAGCTACACCGCTGAAAACGGAGTTAAGGTCGGTATAAAGTGGATTGCGGACGAGGCGGTTTCGCTTCCGGAAATATTACGGCTTAACAAAAGTACAATTTCGCAGTCGGGAAAGATTAACCGTCCGCCGTATCTTGAAAACCCGAAAACCGTCAGGATTAAGGCGGTTCTAACCGCCGGCAGCCGAACAAAAGAACGGCTTATGACGCTTACAGTCAGACCGGAATTCGGTGTTCCGAACCGTCTTGACCCGCTTAAAAAAGTGCTTGAATAATTTTGTTAAAGAGAGTGATAATTTGAATATTAACTTAAACAATAAGACCAAGGGAATCATTTGTATAATATCGGCGGCATTCTGCTTTGCGTGCATGAATACATTTGTGCGGCTGGCGGGGGATCTGCCGTCGATCCAGAAGAGCTTTTTCAGGAATTTGGTCGCTCTGATATTTGCGGCAGTCATGCTGATGCGGACGGAGGAGAAGTTCAGGTTTGACAAAAAGAACCTGCCGTATCTGCTGATACGCGCGTTTTTCGGAACGGTCGGAATACTCGGTAATTTTTATGCAATAGACCACCTTGTGCTTGCGGACGCGTCAATGCTCAATAAGCTGTCTCCGTTTTTTGCGATAATCTTTTCGTACTTTATATTAAAGGAGAAGGTCAGCCTTGTGCAAGCCGCTGCCGTAATCATTGCATTCATAGGCGCACTGTTTATCATAAAGCCCACGGGAGTGACGTTTAACATAGCTTCGCTTGTCGGAGTGCTGGGCGGAATGGGAGCAGGTATAGCCTATACAATGGTCAGGGTCTTAAGCAAGAGAGGCGAGAGAGGTCCGTTTATTGTGTTCTTCTTCTCGGCGTTCTCGTGTTTAGTAACGCTGCCGTTTTTGATTTTTGATTTTTACCCGATGGCGTGGTGGCAGGTTTTAAGCCTTTTGGGCGCAGGTCTTGCCGCAACCGGAGGACAGTTTTCGATTACCGCGGCATATTCTTTTGCGCCGGCTAAAGAGATTTCAGTGTTTGACTATACTCAAATCATATTTGCGGCTCTGCTCGGCTTTGTCTTATTCGCCGAACTCCCGGACGCCTACAGCATCCTGGGCTATGTAATTATAACGCTTGTGTCAGTGGGAATGTTTTTTGTGAATAAAAAGAAGTAAGTTTTTATAATAACAAGAAGATGGAATTATGAAAAAACTGATTTTGGGATTTGTTATTATACTAAGTATGATATTTTTGTCGGCATATGCAGACGGAATTACGGATTATCCGCCGCTGCCCGAAATCTGGCGCCGGTATTTTATACTGACATATATAAGACTTGCGATTTTGAAAATTTTGAAGCCGTACCCATTGATAACAAAACCGCACAGGTAAATGATAATTCTGTGGCTTTAGATGTTCCGGCAAGGCTGATTAACGGCAAAACACTTGTTCCGCTCAAATTTTTGTCGGAGAACTTAGGCTTTGCTGTTGAGTGGGACGAGCAGTATAATATGCAATAATCAAATTATAGTTTGTACGCCCCCTCAGTCGCCTGCGGCGACAGCTCCCCCGGAGTGGGAGCCTCCTAAAAAGCCTCTCCCTCCGGGAGAGGTGTCAGCGGAGCTGACGGAGAGGGCTTAGCTCGTCAAACTATAATTTAACAAGGCAATTCTTTTGCCAAATTCTCCGGGCTGACCGGGTTTACATGTACCATACAATGTTTTACCTTCGGAAAACTCAGCTCTATAGCGTCATGAACATTTTGTGCTATCTGATGTGATTCTTTGAGACTTATTGTCTCGTCTGCCCCTATCTCAACATCAACATACAGCTTTGAGCCGAACATTCTTGTCATCAGCAGGTCAAGCGAAATCACTCCGTCCTGAGCCTTTATAATCTCACTCATTTGATTTTCTATTTTCTCATCACAGGACTTATCTACCATCTTATCAAGCGACTCCTTGCAAATATCATAAGCCGCCTTGATAATAAACAAGCAAATCACTACGCTGGCGAGAGGGTCGCATATAGGGAACCCCAACCGTGCGCCGAGAATACCTATAAAACTGCCTATAGATGACAATGCGTCGCTTCTGTGATGCCATGCGTCAGCGGTAAGCGCCGTAGAATCCACTTTCTTTGCATAGTATATAGTATACCAGTACATGCCCTCTTTGACAGCAATTGATAAAATTGCCGCAAACAGAGCCAGAACTCCCGGAACAGCAAGCTCTGCGTAATTACCGCCGAAAATCTTTTTTATTCCGTTAACGCCTATACCGATACCGGTTACAAAAAGCACAACCGACAGTATTATTGCGGCAATACATTCCATTCGGTCATGCCCGTAAGGATGTTCCTCATCAGGCTCTTTTGCCGCCGCACTTGCGCCAATCATTACTATGATTGTGCTGAAAACATCCGACGCCGAATGAACGGCGTCACTGATCATTGCGCCTGATGCCGCAATAAAGCCGATAATCAGCTTGACTACCGACAAAAATATGTTTACAACAATACTCACATTCGATACACGCATTATTACGCGCTTATCAGTACCCGTATTATTCATATTATCTATTTCATGCAATATTATTTCACCAAACTTTAAGTATTAATTTAATTCTCTTTATTAAATATATGTATGAAAGATTATAATGGTTCTTGATTATTCAAGATAATCTTTCAATTTTTTGCTGCGGCTGGGGTGTCTGAGCTTTCTGAGCGCCTTTGCCTCAATCTGACGTATCCTCTCACGGGTTACGTTAAACTCCTTGCCGACTTCTTCAAGAGTTCTGGCTCTGCCGTCGTCCAAGCCAAATCTCAGACGGAGAACCTTTTCCTCTCTCGGCGTGAGCGTACTGAGGACATCGACGAGCTGTTCCTTAAGCAGAGTAAAGGTCGCAGCGTCAGACGGAGCCGGCGCATCGTCGTCACGAATAAAGTCACCCAGATGACTGTCCTCTTCTTCGCCTATCGGCGTTTCAAGAGATACGGGCTCCTGCGCAATCTTTAATATTTCGCCTACCTTATCGACTGGCATGTTAAGCTCCTTTGCAACCTCCTCAGGCAGCGGGTCTCTGCCAAGCTCCTGAACAAGCTGACGTGAAACACGAACCAGCTTATTAATCGTTTCAACCATGTGTACAGGTATTCTGATTGTACGCGCCTGGTCGGCAATAGCCCTTGTTATCGCCTGTCTGATCCACCATGTGGCATAAGTCGAGAACTTATAGCCCTTTGTATAGTCAAACTTTTCAACAGCCTTTATAAGACCGAGATTACCCTCCTGAATCAGATCAAGGAAAAGCATACCGCGGCCGACATAACGCTTGGCTATGCTGACAACAAGTCTTAAGTTAGCTTCGGCAAGCTTGCGCTTTGCGTTAAGGTCGCCCTCGCTCATTCTCTTTGCAAGCTCAGCCTCCTCCTCGCCCGTAAGCAGTGCAACCTTACCTATTTCTTTAAGATACATACGTACCGGGTCGTCAACGCTGACTCCGTCAGGAACCGACATATCCTCAAGCTCCTCCTCAGTGATTTCCTCGGACTCGTCAACAACAGGTTCAGGGTCGATGCTTCCAACTATCTCAATGCCCTGCTTCTCGATAATCTCATAAATCCTGTCCATCTGCTCAGAGTCAAGCTCAAGCTCTTCGAGCTTGTCCGCAACAGTCTTATATTCAAGCATACCGAGCTTTTTGCCCTCATCGAGCAAATCCTGAATCATCTGCGCCTTTTTCTTGGCAGCATTCATATCAAAATTCTGTGCGCCCGCCGTCGTGTTCTTTGTTTCGTCAGCTGTTATATTATTATTGCTGTTGTTTGTATTTTCCATAATAAATTTTCCTCCCCGTCAGTTTCTGTTCTTTATTATCTCTTCAAATATTCTCTTAAGCTCATCATCGTTGCCTTCGAGTCTTGCTTGCTGTTCACGCCGTCTTAATCTTGACGATAATATGATTTTAATAAGTCTGACTGCCTCGGTGCTTCTTTCCTTGGTGTTCTTGTCATTTATCAGGATTTCCGAGACTCTGCCCGCCTCCTCGGAGCCGAACATATTAACCAACTCGGTCTGCCCCGGAGCCTTTCCGTCAGCATATGCGTCAAAGATGAATTTTGCAAGTCTCTTATGTATCTCGTCAGCCGTGAAGTCGTCAGGTGTAAGCCCTGCATCGATAACTGCTTTTATTGTTTTTCGGTCAGTCATCAGACTAAGCAGAAGCTTCTCTGCATTATACTGCTCCGTTTCGGCTCTGCCGCCTGTTTTAATCGTTTTTCCTGCGCTTGACCGCCTCTTCATATTCTGCTCGCGCCGGTAATTCGATTTTTCCGTCTTAAGCGCAATATCCGCAACGCCGGCACGCAGGCTTTCAGGCTTTATCTTAAGCCCCTCAGCCACTCGGACAATATATAATTCACGCTGTGCGTCGTTTTTAATCCTTGCCAGGATACCCGACACCTCTTCAATAAAATCTATCTGATCGTCTATGTCATCGCTGCTGTACTTCTTTCTTGCTTCATCTATCTTATATTCTATCAGCGGTTTGGCGTTCTCTATAAGAACTCCGAACATATCGGCACCCTTTGCCTTGATGAATTCATCGGGGTCCTTGCCGTCTGTGACGGTCAGCACTCTGACCTTTACGCCGGCGTCATACAGGATATCTCCGGCTCTTAATGTCGCTTTCTTTCCCGCTTCGTCATTGTCATAGCACAGCACAGCTCTCGGCGCATAGCGCTTTACAAGCTTGGCCTGCTCCGGCGTGAACGCCGTTCCGAGTGACGCAACCGCATTGCCGAAGCCGCTTTGGTGGAGCGATACCACATCCATATACCCTTCCATAAGCAGCAGCTTATCTGCTTTAAAGTCCTTTGCAAGGTTAAGTCCGAAAAGGTTATCCTTTTTCTTAAAGACGAGCGTCTCAGGCGTGTTCCAATACTTCGGAGCGTCTGTTCCGTCACGGATTATACGTCCGCCAAAGGCAATGACATTGCCTCTGACATCAATAATCGGAAAGATAATTCTCCCGTCAAAAAAGGCGTCGTAGTAAGTTCCGTCATCGCGGCGCTTCACTACTCCCGCTTCAAACATTTCACTTTCAGTATACCCGATTTCCCGCAAATAATTTATTAAATTTGACCAGCCCTCCGGGGCATAGCCGATTCCGAACCTCTTTATCGTACTATTGGACAGCTTTCGTTCCCTCAGATACCGCAAACCGGGATTATCGCCGTCCGCAAGACGTTCAAAAAAGTATTTTGCCGCCGCAGCGTTTATTTCATAAATCTTCTGCCGCTTTGCGGATATCGCCATTTGCTTTCGCTTATCGGAGCTTCCGCGTCTTTCGGGCATTTCAAGATGCGCTCTGTCTGCAAGATATTTAAGCGCGTCCATGAAGTCCAGATTCATTGCCGACTGAATAAAGTTGATTGCGTTGCCTCCGGCTCCGCAGCCAAAGCAATGAAAAATCTGCTTGTCCGGCGAGACCGACAAGGACGGAGACTTTCTGTCGTTATGCAGCGGGCAAAGACCCATCATGCTGCTGCCGGTACGCTTTAAGGTTGTGTACTCGGAAATAATATCCACAATGTCGTTTCTCATCAGAACATCATCTATGAAGCTCTGAAAATCAGTATCCGCCATTTACGCCGCCTTCCATTCTCAAATAGTTATATTTTCCTGTTATATTATCGCTTTTTACTTGACCCAGAACCTCGGCACAAACAGCTCTTCATATTTTGCCACGGCAAACGGGTCGCTCATTCCGGCAATATAGTCCTTTGCGATTATATGAACATCATCGGTCTTGCTGCTGTTTCTTGATTCAACAGGTATAAGCTCAATGTCCTTGATGAACTTATTATACAGACCTTCAATGATATATCTTGCTTTGCTCTCCTCCGCTTTTGCATCGGAGCTGCTGTTTAAATACACCCTGTCGAACATAAACTGTCTTAGACCGAACATTGCCTTATATATTTCGGGCTTCATGCTTATACCGTTTTCAGTACCGCACTCAACCGCCGCCTTAATCATAGTGTCGATACGGATTGAATGACGTGTTCCCAATATATCAGTGTACTCGCCCGGAATATCCGCCTCAGTCAGTACTCCGCCGCGGACGGCGTCGTCAATGTCGTGGTTGATATACGCAATTTTGTCGGCAAGGCTGACAATCTGTCCTTCAAGCGTGTCTGCTGTCTTTTCGCCCGAATGGCACAAAATACCATCTCTGACCTCATAGGTCAGGTTTAATCCGTCATTGCCCTCCAGAACCTCAACGACCCTTAAGCTCTGCTCATTATGTCTGAAGCCGCCGGGGCAAAGCTCACTTAAAACTCTTTCGCCCATATGACCGAAAGGGGTATGACCAAGGTCATGGCCTAAGGCGATAGCCTCGGTTAAGTCCTCATTAAGGCACAGTGAGCGTGCAATAGTTCTGGCAATCTGCGCGACCTCAAGCGTGTGGGTTAAGCGCGTCCTGTAATGGTCGCCGAGAGGCGAGAGAAAGACCTGCGTCTTGTGCTTAAGCCGTCTGAACGCCTTTGAATGAATAATTCTGTCACGGTCACGCTGGAATACGGTGCGGAGACTGCACTGATCTTCAAAGCGTTTTCTGCCCTTTGAATCAGCGCTGCACACGGCATACGGTGACAAGTATTCACGTTCACGTTCTTCAAGCATTTCTCTGATATTCACAGCCGGTCACCTCACGATACGCATAACCCATATAAAAGGCCATTATACTCACTTTTAAATTCACCTTATTATTATTCTACAAAAAATTCTTTTTTCCTTTATTATATTGACAAAAAGCCGTGTAAATTATAAAATTAAAGAAATATAAATCAATTCAAAAACAAGGAGACAGCCTATGTTAAAACCAACTCTGACTCCGAGGCTTAAAACGATTGCAGAGCTTATTAATAATTCCGAAAAAACAGCTGATATCGGCACAGACCACGCCTACCTGCCCGTATATCTTATAAGCTCCGGCAAGTGCAGCTCTGCCATCGCCTCCGACATTCGCACAGGTCCGCTCAAGAGAGCGGAAGCAACGCTGAAAAAGTACAACATGAGTGGGCATATTGAGCTCAGGCTCGGCGCAGGCCTTGAGACGGTTACAGCCTCCGACAAGGTCGATACTATCGTTATTGCCGGCATGGGCGGGCTTGTTATTTCTGATATTATCACTTCATCAATTGAAATCGTCAGAGCTGCAAAGCAGATTATACTTCAGCCGATGACCATGGCGCCGCAGTTGCGTAAATTCCTATATCACAGCGCACTCGGAACGATTGATGAATACCTGTCGTTTGAGGATAAAAAGATATATAATATTATTTCTGTTAAAATAGACAGCGAGGCTGAACCGATTGAGCTCACGGCGGCGGAAGCCTTTGTCGGCAAGAGCCTTATTGAATCAAAGCCAAACGGATTTGAAAGCTACTTAAGCAGTCTTGCCAAAAAGCTCAAAAACCAAATTTCGGGGCTCAGGAACGGCAGCAGCGCTGAGACTGAGGAAAAGCTGAAAAACGCAGAAATTCTGCTCTCTGAAATTAAAAATATACATTAATCAACCATAAGCGAAAGGAATGGTTATAACTATGACAAAGGTATTGGAAATCGCAAAAGCAATCGAACGACTTGCGCCGAAGCAGCTTGCAGAACCATGGGATAACGTAGGACTTATGGTCGGAGATGAACAGCAGTATGTTGACACTGTATATCTTACGCTTGATGTGACAAGCAGCAATGTTGACGAAGCAATCCGCAGCGGCGCTCAGCTCATTGTATCGCATCACCCTCTTCTGTTCTCTCCGCTTAAAAGTGTTACGGAGCAAACCGTTACCGGAAGTATTGTCAGAAGTCTGATTCAAAACAATATCTCTGTATACAGCGCGCATACAAACCTTGACAAGGCAGAGGGCGGAATGAACGACATTCTCTGCGAGAAGCTCGGTATAAATGATGTGCGGCCGTACACCCCCGATGAATGTATCGACCCAAACGGCTCTGTCCTTGACAACATAGGCAGAATAGGCATTCTCGATACCCCGACAGAAATGGCAGACTTTGTCGACTACGTGAAAAACGTCCTCGGCTGCCGCGCAATAAGCTATACCGGCGACCTGTCAGATGTTGTCACAACAGCAGCCGTATGCAGCGGCAGCGGCGGCGACCTTATCTACAACGCTTACAATGCCGGTGCGGACGTATATATCACTTCGGAAATCAAGCATCACGAAGCTCAGCTTGCGCTTGAGCTGGGAATAAATCTGATTGACGCAGGACACTTTGAAACTGAAAATATCGTCTGTGATTTTATGGAGGACTATCTCAGCCTGCGTTTTCCGGACATAAACTTTATTAAGTCCTCAGCAGAGCCGTATAAGCTGAGATAATACCGTTAAAATTAAGGTGTTTTTAAGAATACTGCTCTATATTGATATTATATTAATGGGATAAGTGTTAAAGGAGTAATATTATGCGTATACTTGTTGTTGAGGACGAGGTTCATCTTGCAGAAGCGCTTGTTCAGCTGCTTAAAAAGAACAACTATACAGTCGATAATGTCTATGACGGCGAAGACGGGCTTGATTATGCCATGAGCAATATCTATGACGTAATCATTCTTGACCTTATGCTGCCCAAAATGGACGGAATAACTATAATAAAAGAATTACGCAGGTACGGGAACGACACTCCTGTGATTATGCTGACAGCTAAAAGTGAAATAAGCGATAAAGTCAAGGGTCTTGACAGCGGCGCGGACGACTATCTTGCAAAGCCTTTCAATACCGATGAGCTGCTTGCGCGCATCCGCGCTCTCGGCAGACGCAGAGGCGAGGTGGCGCAGACAAACGCACTGTCCTTCGGTGATATTGAGCTTGATACCTCGACTCTGACTCTTGCCTGCAATGATAAAGAAATTAACCTGACTCTTAAGGAATCGGAGCTTCTTGAATACTTGATGCGCAATAAAAATTCAGTGCTTTCAAAAGAAATGATAATCGAAAAGCTTTGGGGCTTTGAATCGGAGGCGGAAGCCAATCATGTTGAGGTCTATGTTTCATTTTTGAGGAAAAAACTCAAGTATGTATGCTCCTCGGCGCAGATTGTCACCGTAAGAGGCGTCGGATATTCTTTGAAGAATTCATGAGGTAATTACTATGTTCAAAAAACTCAGAAACAAGTTTCTTCTGCTCAATATGATAATGATTTCAATTCTTCTTATTGGCTCATTTGCGGTAGTATTCACCATTACATACAACAATGTAAACCATGAAATTAATTTGCGGCTTGACCGCGGAGTATCTAATCTTAAATTTAACGGCTTCAGCAATGACAGCTTTCAAAGCCGCGACAAAGGCAATGACCGAAGAAAGCATATTGAAGATTTTTCGGCGGATAATACCGAAAATCCGCCTTCAGAACCTCCCGACGCTCCGGGCTCAGATGCCGGGCATGATAATCCGCCAATGCCGAACGAGCCTACCACTGTCAAATTGAGCCGTGAGTTTGACATAATTGAAACACGCTCGCCCTATGAGTTGGAAGATAACTTCTATGACACGGTTATAGGCGACGCAGAGCAAAAGCTAAGCGCCAAGCTTTCAGAATCAGACAACGTATCTGAAGCAGACCATATCATAAAGTATGATAATTCGTATTGGAAATATGTGATAACCTCAGCTTCAAAAGGTGAACCGGGAGGTAATAACGCGGCGTATTATATCAGTATTTTAAACATAGACACTCAGATTGAAATGCTTAAAAAGCTGATTATTACACTGATTTTTGTGCTGCTGTTTGCTCTTTGCATTGTATTTTTGATTTGCTTGTACTTTGCAAATAGATCAATCAAACCGATTGAAGAGGCTTGGGACAAACAGAACCAGTTTATAGCAGACGCGTCTCATGAGCTTAAAACACCGCTGACAACGATTAATACAAATGTTGACGTCCTGCTCGCACACGGAAGCAGCACGATTGACAGTCAAAAAAAGTGGCTCACATATATCAAGGACGAAGCCACAAGAATGGCAAAGCTCACAAACGACCTGCTGTATCTCGCAAGAGTTGACCACAGCTCAGAAAATAATATTATCAGAACAGATTTTTCACTGTCCTCCGCCGTCCAAAGCGTACTCCTGACAATGGAGGCTGTAGTGTACGAAAAAAGTCTGATACTGACCGATAATATTGATGATAATTTAAATATAACAGGCGATCCGTCGCAAATCAAGCAGCTTATTATGATTTTAATTGATAACGCCATAAAGTACACCGCGGGCGGCGGAACAATTGACGTTAAGCTTAAAGTCAAGGAGAAGAACGCCGTACTGTCGGTACGCAACACAGGAGACGGAATTTCTCCTAAAGACGCGGAAAAAATATTCGACAGGTTTTACCGTTCTGACAAGTCGCGCGCACGTAACAGCGGCGGCTACGGACTTGGTCTGGCGATAGCAAAATCTATTGTTATATCTCACGGCGGCACGATAAGCCTCAGCAGCAAGCTCGGAGAATATACTGAATTTACCGTTAAGCTGCCGCTGTAATTTAACACAATAAAAGGCTGTATTGCAATTGCAATACAGCCAATTTATATTCATAAACTTTAAACAATACGCTTTGAATTGATATATTCACGCCAGTCAAGGTCACCGTGTTCAATACCCATAATGAGCAGCTCAGCCGTTGCAATATTAGTTGCGAGCGGAACATTGTGTACGTCACAAAGTCTGTAAAGCGAATCAATATTGGGTTCGTACTTCTGCTGTGTAAGCGGGTCACGGAAGAACAAAACCGCGTCAATCTCGTTATAAGCAATTCTTGCACCAATCTGCTGGTCACCGCCGTCAACACCCGGCAGAAAACACTTAATCGGCAGTCCGGTAGCGTCAGCCACAACTGAACCGGTGGTTCCGGTAGCACAAATATTGTGCTTTTTCAATATAGCACTGTACGAAATACAAAAGTCAACCATTAAATCCTTTTTCTTATCATGAGCGATAAGCGCAATATTCATTTCCTTAGCCCTCCTATTTTTATTTAGCAACCGAAAACCAACATCAAAGCAAAATGCCGCCGATGTTATGATTTCTGACTTACTGATTCTTAAACCAACAATTCTAACAATCTTTAAAATACTTAATTAAGGTAATTTCGCTCTTGCACATAAAACAAAAATCACCAACATTCTTACAAATTAAACTATACCACAACATTCACAAAATGTAAAGCACTTTTTTTAAAATTTTTGAAAGATTTTTGAAATACACATAAAGACATAGTATTCAGCCAAGGGCTTGCAAACAATATTTTGCGGATAAAAACAATAAAGGACGCATACTTTTGCGTCCTTTTTCATCAATATAAAAGTACTGTTTAATCGTCCTGTGCGCTTTTATCGTTTTCTGACTTATCATTGCTGTCCTCGATAAGATACGCCTCAAATATTTCCTTTCCTATCTGAGCTGCATACGAGCTGCTTGCGCCGTGTTCGATTACAACAGCCACAACAATCTGAGGGTCGTCATACGGTGCAAAGCCTGTGAACAGTACGTTGTCCGCTCCGTCTGAAACCTGAGCCGTACCGGTCTTTCCGCCGACCTTCAGTTTGCTGGAGCTGAACACACTCGCCGCAGTTCCGTCAGCTACAACCTGTCTCATTCCTTCCTTTACCGCCGCAAATGTTGAGTCGCTTATCGGATTTTCGGAAATTATTTCACTGCCGAAATCCTTAACAACATTCTTATTATCATAGTCAACTATTCTGTTTATCAGATGAAGCTTATATCTTGTTCCCTTGTTAAGCACAGTGCATATATAGCTTGCAATCTGCACAGGGGTAAACAGATTATCCGACTGTCCTATTGCCGCCTGAAGCACATCGCCCGGATGCCATTCGCCGCCTGCTGCTTCGCGCTCCTCGGGTCCTGCAACTATGCCGTAACTCTCGTCAAGCTCAATCCCGGTTCCCTTGCCGAGCCCGAATTTTTCACAATACTCATCAATCGCGTCAATTCCCATTTTTCTGCCTATGTCATAGAAGAAGTAATTGCACGATACGCCGATTGCCTCGGAAACGTTTATTGTTCCGTGTGTTGAACCGCTTGACGAGTATACAAGACAGGTCGGCTGATAGTCGGAATAATACGTATACTTTCCACGGTCGGTAATATACGTATCCGGGTCAATCAATCCTGTCTCAAGCCCTGCAACCGCCGTTAATATTTTAAACGTCGAACCCGGTGCGTATGTGCCGTTTAAGGCTCTGTTAAACAGCGGATTTGACTTTTTACTGAGCAGGGTTTCATAATCCTCGTTAAAGGTTTCCGGGTCATATGCGGGATAAGACGCAATCGCCAAAATTTCACCATTATGCGGATCTACGGCAACCGCTGCACCTGCGCCGTTTTCGCCGACCGCGTTCGTTATGTTCTTTCTGAGCGACTCCTCTGCCGCTTTTTGAAGATTAACATCAATAGTCAGCTCGGCATAGTTGCCGGGCTTGGCATTCTGTACCTCAACCACATCGCCGTAGCGTCCGCTCGACGTCAAATGAACCTTTCTGTAGCCGTCCGTACCCTTGAGATACGGTTCGAGTACGGCTTCAAGTCCGTCCTTGCCGATTATATCATTCATTCCGTAGCCCTGATTTTTAAGGCTTTCATATTCCTCGGCATAAATTATACCCGTTCTTCCGAGTATATGCGCCGCCAGTGAACCGTTGGTGTATGTTCTGATGGTGTCTGATATAATATCGGCAAATCCACTCGGCGTATATTTTTCTTTGACCTTTTGCACAACTATTTCGTTGATATCGGTAGCCATGACAAAAGGATTATTCTGCCCGAACTTTCTCTTTTCCATCTCGTAACGAACTGCGATTACATCAAGCTTTTCGCTGTCGCTGAGGTCATCTGATACGTCATACTTGTCGCAGAAGTACCCGACAATCGCACGCAGGGTATTATACTCGCCAAGATTATTCTCAGATTCCCACTGCGCTATTTTTTCGCCGAGACTATTTTCGGCATTTTCGGTTGTGTCTTTGCCGCTCTGATTTTTGTCTTTTTCGTCATTATCCTTGTCATCATCTTCTTTGGTGCTCTTTTTATTCTGTTTGTTGTATTCGATGCTCTTATCCGAACCCATGAGAATACTCAAATCATACTCCGGTATCTTTTCCTCGCTGTTATACACTATAGGGAAAGTCGAAGAATACTCACCATCGTTGTCATGAATCAGGCGTACCAGATCAATAATGTTATTATTTAATTCATTGTTATCTATATCGGTCTTGTTAATCTGTATACTGTATCCGGCTCTGTTTTCAACAATCAATTCGCCGTTTCTGTCAAATATTTCGCCTCTCGGCGCTTTGGTAATAAACGTGCGAACCGAACGGTTATCCGCCTGAACTCTGTATTCCTCGCCGTTTATTATCTGCAAATCAAACAGCTTTATCACGCATAGAATTACCAAAACGCCCACTATTGCGCCGATTACAAATATACGTTTATTTGTTTCATTCCACTTCATAAAAACCACCGAAATTCAATTTAAATTATTAGCCTGCGAACAACTCAAAATCTGAGCTAAATTTTTCTGATTCCGCACAGAGCCAACGTCCTGTTGACCAAAAATACCACAGGTATAATGAGCAGTCCGTTATATATACATTCCGGAATAATAATCCTGAAAACAGTCAATAAAATACTTGCATTGTATACGACCGAATTCGGCACAAGATACACAACTCCGGCAATAATCGTTGCTGCGGCAGCCATAAGAGAGAAAATATAAAACGATGGCTGTGCATAATATCTGTCGCTGAACACGGCGGAAAAATAGCCGATGAACAAAAAGCTGAACATGCTTGTTCCGATAAATCTGCCGACAAGTATATCATATACCAGACCGAAAACCATTCCGGTAACCATACCCTGAAGCCTTCCGCACAGAAATCCTATCACAACGGTAAATACTAAAAACAAATTCGGTGAAATGCCGAAAACCTCAATACCGCCGAGCAAGGTCACCTGCAAAAGAGCCGCAATTACAAGCCATATTCCATGATGCAAAAACTTCATAATTTATCCCTGTCCTTATTAATTCCTGTCATTTTAATACCTATTCTTCAGACTCGTCCTCTGAATCATCCGAATTACTTGAATTATTTCTTCTGCCGGAGGCACTGCTCCTTGAATCCGTATCGTCCTCGTCTTCTGAATCCTCGTCATCGTCTTCATCGCTTCTGCTGTCCTCGTCCGAGGTATCTTCGTCCTGCCGACCGTTCTTCTTTTGCTCGGCTGCCTTTTTGTCAATCTCGTCCTGTTCGGCCTCTGCATCCTCACGCGCAGCTTTCAGGTTTTCGTTTTCTCTGTCCGCAACAACCTCGAGGTTGTTGGTTATGACAAACACCTCACGCAAGTCCTTAAGGTCAGCGGTCGGCTCAATTATCGCGTACCGCTGAGAGGTTATATTATCCTCCTTCACCTCGATAACGCGTCCTATTTTCAAGCCGTCGGGGAACACTCCGCCGAGACCGGTAGTCAGAACCGTATCATCGGGTTCAATATCTGTCTCGCGGTTTAAGTACGAGAGCAAAAGCTGTCTGTTTTCTCTGATTTCACTGCTGCCCTCAGCCACACCCATGTCATGAGAGCGTTCTATCTTCGCGCCTGCCGAAAAACCGGGGTCAACAACAGTCATAACCTCCGCCCAGTTTGTGCCGACACGCGTTATCTTTCCGACAAGAGAGTTATCGGCGGAAATAACCGGCTGACCCTCCTGAATTCCGCTGTTTCTACCCTTATCAATAGTGAACGAGGCGAACCAGTTCGACGGCTCGTCCGCAATCACTGTACACGCCGTGAGGTCGTAATCCTCGTTATCGCGTCTGAGTTCAAGCATACGCTTTAATCTGTCATTCTCGTCAAGCAGTTCGCTGTTATCCCTTACTTTGTCCTCAAGCTCGTTATTCTTTTGCGAAAGCTCATTATTCTGTATTCTAAGCTCCTTAAGCTCGCCCAGACAATGGGTTACGTCATAAACCCCTCTGCCTATGTTCTTAAAGAATTTTTGAACCGGTGACACAGTTGTCATAACCGCATCCTCGGCCGCTGTCGGATTACTGCTGTGAGTTCCGAAATAAATAAGTATCACAATTACCAAAAGAGCGCATCCGGAAAGGATAACCGCCGTTTTATGTTCGTTTATAAACTTCAAATCACGCACCCCTGACTGTTAATAATTTTTACGCCGCGTAACCTGCGTCAGAATATTTCCAAAGCCGCCCTTGCCGCGCATTGCAATGCCTGCTCCGCGTGCAACGGCGCAAATCGGATCCTCTGCAAAATATACGTTTATTCCCGTCACACTCTTTATAAGACGTCCGAGACCACGGAGCTTGCCCGTGCCGCCCGTCAGAATAATTCCTGTCTCAATCAAATCCGACGCAAGCTCCGGAGGCGTCTCCTCAAGCACACAGCGCACAGTCTCGATTATTGTATTTACATCGTCCTTTAACGCATTGTTCACCTCATTTGCACTTATAACAACGCCCTTTGGCACACCGCTGTACATATCCTTGCCCTTTACCTCAACAACATCAGTGTTAAGCCCGATGATTGCAGAGCCGAGACGGAGCTTGACCTTTTCAGCGGTTGACTGCGCTATTTCGATATTATACTTCTTCTTTATCTGCTGTATTATATCATTATTGAAGGCATTTCCGGCGCTGCGTACCGATTTGGACACAACTGTTCCACCGAGAGATACGACCGCAACTTCGGTCGTACCCGCTCCCGCGTCAACGATTACGTAGCCCTTCGGTTCAGTCACGTCAATGCCTGCGCCAATCGCACCGGCAAGCGGCGCTTCAATCAGATACACCTCTTTGGCTCCGGCGGATATAACCGCCTCCTCGATTGCACGTTTTTCAACATCGCCTATGCCGGCCGGCGTACTGACCGCAACACGTATCTTGGAAAAAACAGCATGCGTACCGTCCTCTATAAGCTTTTTGAGCAGACCGACAGCCATATCAAAATTAGTAATTCCGCCGTCCTGCACAGGATTGATAACGCTGTAGCCCTCAGGCGTCTTGCCGGCCATTTCTTCTGCCTCGCCTCCAACAGCAACTATTTCACGGTTCTCGTTAATTACGACAACTGTCGGCTCGTTTGCGATTATCTTATCCTCCTCTGCATTATACACCTGTATACTGCTTGTTCCCATATCTATTCCCAAATCAATAGCCATTTTCTTACCTCCAAATCAATCGGCACACACCAGAACATTTACTCCAAAGTCACGCTCCAGAATTATGCCGAGCTTACACAGCGGCAGACCGACAACGTTAAAATAGTCACCGTCAATCCCTTCAATCAGCAAAGCGCCGAGATTCTGTATACCGTATGCCCCGGCCTTGTCCATCGGCTCGCCGGATCTGACATATGCTTTAATCTCATCATCGCTAAGCTGCCTGAACTTCACATCGGTCGCCTCAAAGTCGCTGACTGTCCTGCCGGACGATTTGTTTACCAGAGCCAGACCGGTATAAACCGTGTTTGTCCGTCCGGACAAGCGTCTGAGCATCTCCTCCGCCTCTGCTTCGTCCTTCGGCTTGCCGAGGATTTTGCCGTCAATCGAAACGACGGTATCTGCGCCTATGACAACCGCGTCTCCGTCCGCCCTGTCGGCAATATTCAACGCCTTTTGCATAGAAAGCCTTTTGACGGTTTCCGACGGATGCTCGTCACGGGCGAATTCCTCTTCTGAATTGTCAATCATTATATCAAAGCTTAAGCCAAGGTTTCCGAGCAGCTCACGCCGCCGCGGTGAACCTGACGCCAAAATCAATTTCATATACTACCTCTTAAATACTTATATTATCCCTTTATATAAATGCATGCGTGTGAACTCGCCTATTCTGTAATCATTTAATCCGAAATAAGCGCCGCACACCTGTCTGACCGTCTCCGGTGACTCAACAGAGAATCTGAGATTTATTAAATCAGCTCCGGTTTTGATTAAATCACTGAGCTTATCCGCCGTAAACACGGGACATGAGTTAAGCAGTACGCTTCTGCAGCTTTCGCCGTCACGCATAATCGGAAAGCGTTTGCCGAGCCTGTCGGTCATATATTTTGTCTCTTTGCCGCACGGACAGATTTTTTCATCAAGGTTTTTAACTATACAATTCTCGGTTGTCATCAGCGGAGCATAGCCGTACGCCAGCACCTCAACGGGAACGCAAGACTCCTTTGCTATATCCCTTATCTGCGGCAAACTCAGCTCAAGTGACAGCATAACCGTGCCGACACCGCTTTCTGCACACTCGCGCACAGCCATACTGTTTGTTATATTAAGTCGCCATGAGCCAAACAGCTCAAAGCCCAAATCATTTTGAAAGCCCGCGATATTGTGCACACGCAGTTTATTAAAGCCCAGCTCCTTAAGCACTCTCAGACCGCTTAAGTATTCGCCGTATTCACTGTCGCTGACAATAGCAGGCGGTTCAATTACTATTCGGTCATGTCTGCTTAAAAACTCATCCGTATGGGATAGCAGAACATGCTGCGGAACAGAAATATATATAAATTCGGCACTGCTTTCAGTCTCGAATTTGATTACCGCTCTGTACTGCGTTATATCGGCAACTGAAACAGTGAAGCCGGACTTTTTCGGTTTTTCATCAGGCACAGGATTATCAGAGCTACACAGATTTCTCACCCTGCCCAAAGGCCGCGCCTTTCGTAGTATTATACTCTCCGCTGCTTCAAGCGCTCTGCGCCTTATAGCGTTAAGCTCGCTCAGCGGAACAAACGAATTGTCCAGAATCTTAACTTCTATATCACCAAACTCAAAAACGCTGCCGCCCGTCTTTTTCAGTTGGCGCAACACGGTTTCCTCTGTCACCGGTTTTGAGGCTGCGGCTTCGATTATATTATCCCCCGATACCGAGGCGGAAAAACCGTCACCGTAAATATTCATTTTTATCTGTCTTTCCGGCGCGATTTCTATCTCGCCGCGGAGCGCTATTTTAAAGCTGTCACGCCTTGTCTCAATCTCGCTTAAAATTTCGTCAGCAACCGCCTCACTGCCGCTCTTGTACGGATTGTCGGGCTTATTAAACGTGAACATATCGGTGCCGATTTTGTTATCAAAATAGCCTGACGACTGACCGCCGCGGTAGAATATACGGTTCATTCTTTCGGCTTCTTTTTGGGTCGGTTTTCTGTTTTCTCTCAGGCAGTCGGCATATGTCTTGACTACACAGCCGACATACGCCGGGCCTTTCATGCGCCCTTCTATTTTAAGCGATGTCACGCCGCTCTCTATAACCTTATCAAGGCGGTCTGCAAGCGACATATCCTTTAAGCTGAGGCAGAATTTTGCCGGCTTTCCGTCACACTTATACGCCTGTCTGCATGGCTGAGCGCACTTACCGCGGTTTCCGCTTCGTCCGCCGAGCATACTGCTCATCAGGCACTGACCCGAATACGACATACACATTGCGCCGTGAATAAAAATCTCGGTTTCCGCACCACAGTTTTCGGATATATACTTTATCTTCTCAAAATCCAGCTCACGCGATAGCACTATTCTGTCAAATCCGAGCCGTACAGCGCTTTTTGCGCCTGCAAGACTGTGAACGGTGAGCTGTGTGCTGGCATGAAGCTGCGGCCTTATGCCGAGTTCCTTCGCAAGCCTCAGAACGCCCAAATCCTGAATTATCAACGCGTCTGCGCCTATTTCATCGAGGTACAGAAGATATTCGCGCAGTCCGCTCAGCTCCTTATCTCCGACTACCGTGTTTACCGTCACATGAACCTTCACGCCTCTTAAATGGCAGAACCTCACTGCCTCCTTAAGCTGACTTAAGTCAAAATTATCGGCGTAGCTTCTTGCGCCGAATTCCCTGCCGGACAGATAAACCGCGTCCGCTCCCATCGAAACGGCGGCGGCAAGACACTCCGCATTGCCTGCCGGAGCCAGAAGCTCCGGCGGATTATTTCGGCTTATGCCTTTATAATTTAATGTATTATCACCCATAATTACTTTTTACGGTACTTATCCATTGCCGAAGCCTGGGGATACTTAACCCTGTCCGGCTGCGGAGCTTTGTTCTGTACTGCCGCTTGCCTTACAACAGAAGCCGAGGCTGTGTTTAACATTGGTCTTTCGCCCGGCGTATTCTGATACGGGCTTGCCGATTTTGTGTACGAGTCTTGGGCAGACGAAGCCGAAGAATGTGCGCTCGAAGCGGACGAATACGGTCTGCTGCGCAGGTTTTCAAGCTCTGTCTCGCGCTTGGCAAGCTCGATTTCGAGCTTGTGAAGCTCCTCTTTCAAATTCTCAACCTCAAGCTTTTTGCTCTCAAGCTCTGCGCCGTTTCTTTGAGCTTCGTCCATATAAGTACTCATTTCATTACGCAGATTATCAACGGTCATGTCACTTTTAAGCAGTTCATCAGCCAGGTTCATCGACGCCATGACCGCAAGCATTGCGGTACTCAGATGGCTGTCCTGTCCCTTGACCTCAGCAATCTTTTTGTTGACAAGCAGAGCAACTCTTTGAACATACTCCTCCGTCTCGTTACTGACAATGGTATATTCCATATTATTTATTTTAACTTCAACTTTTGTATTTTCCATAATATAACCTCCCGAATACTGGGGTAATTATTTCTTCAGTATTTCCAAAGCCTTGAACACACCAAAGATTGTCTTAGCGTCGTTTATTTCGTTATTCATAATCATTTCTTTAACTTTTTGTATAGGAATATATTCCACATCAAGATACTCGTCAGGGTCAAGGTGAACTTCGCCTTTAACCAGACCGGTCGCAAGATAAGCATGTGTGACCTCATCGCAAAATCCGGGCGACGGATACATAAACCCAAGATATTCAAAGTTCTTCGCCTTGTACCCGGTCTCCTCCTCAAGCTCTCTGATTCCGCAGGTTCTGTGTTCCTCGCCCTCGTCCAGCTTACCGGCGGGGATTTCGTAAATCGGTTTTTCAACCGGCTTTCTGAACTGCTTAACCATAATAATCTCATCATTGTCCGTCACAGCGACAATTCCTACACCGCCGGGGTGTTCGACAATCTCACGAACTGCAAGATTGCCCTTCGGCATTTTTACCTTATCCACTCTGAGCTTCACAATTCTGCCGCTGAATATTTCTTCGCTTGACGCAGTTTTTTCTTCAAATATCATACTATGACACTTCCTTAATCATCAATCATCGTATTTTAACATAAACACATAATAATCTAATTTATATCTTACTACAAATTCCCAAAAAAATCAAGCGAATTAATCATATATATTTCACTTAAATATTATTTGTACCGGGCAAATAATAAATTTCTATATTTTTATACATTTTACTTGAAAATTTTTGAAGTTTATTGTAAAATATTTATAACAAACTATAATAAAAAATAAGGGATTGAATTATGAGCAACTTTTTCAATAATGAAGTAATGATTTTATTTAATGCGCTGTCTGCCAGCACTGATGACTATATATTTATTTCGGACTTTGTATCGGGCGAAACAATCTGGTCGGACTCAACAGTCCGTGACTTTGGAATGCCAAGCAAATGCGCCTCGTATGATGTCGAAAGCCTTTGGCGCAGCCGCATACATCCCGATGATGTTGATGAATACACCTGTGATATTGAAAAGCTGTTAAATAACGAAAAGGACTATCACATATGCGACTACAGAATAAAGAATAAGCACGGTGAATACATATGGGTTCAGTGCCGCGGCAATATGAGCCGCACATCGGACGGCAAGCCATATGTCTTTATAGGTATTGTCGCCGCGCTCGGCAAAGGTGAACGCGTTGACTTCAGAACCGGTCTTTTAAGCTCTTATGAATTCAACCGCCATATGCTTGACGAAATCAACAACGGCAAGCTGGCAGGCGGTATAATGGATATTACTATCGCGGATATAGTCGCGCTCAATTCAGTATATTCCTACAAAACGGGAAATAGGCTGATTTCGCTTCTTGCTGATGTAATCAGTCTTTTGGTGCCGCCTAAGTGCGCCGTATACCGCGGCGGAAACCACTTTGTCATATACGACCGCAAGGCTGAGAGTGCGGATTTTGAAAGGCTGTTTGAAAATATAAACTCGGACTATAAGCGCATACTTAAATCTGACGATGAGCTTAACGTAAGCGGCGTACACTTACACAGCGGGGCTGTTATGGTTGATGATATAAGCGCGTCCGATTTTGACGAATTATACCAGCAAATGCTGCACTGCACTGAATACGCAAGAGAAAACTCCATCACAGACAGACCTGTTTTCTTCTCAGAGAACAGTTACAATCTTGCAAAGGAAAACAAGCGCCTTGTATCGGAGCTCAACAGATGCGTAAACAACAATATCGGCTCATTCTGTCTGTATTATCAGCCGATTATCAATCCCGAAACAAACGAGCTTCGTTCTGCGGAAGCTCTGCTCCGCTGGAACAACCCGCTTTCAAAGCAGGTGAGTATCGAGGAGATGGTTAAGTCGCTCGAAAAGACCGGGCTTATAGTGCCGCTCGGCAGACATATAATCAGGCTCGCCCTAAGTCAGCTTGCAGAGTGGAAAAAATCCCTGCCCGATATGCACATCAATATAAATATAGCCGTACCTCAGATTTATGATTACGGTCTTCCGCTGTTTATTCAAGACGAGATTGCAAAGAATAATTTAAGCCCCGGAGACGTTATTTTTGAGATAACGGAAACATATGAGATAAAGAACTATAACGATGTCAAAAAGTTTGTAAACACTATCAGCGAAATGGGCTGTGAAATAGCTCTTGACGACTTCGGTACGGGCAACGCTTCGCTTAATTCGCTGAAAATGCTGCCTGTCGACTGGGTCAAGGTTGACCAGAACTTTGTACTTCAAATTGCTCAGAATAAAGTTGACGAAAATATATTAAAGCACCTGACCGAGCTTTGCCGTTCGCTTGATATAAAGCTGTGCGTTGAGGGAGTAGGCAGCCTCGAATCGCTTGAGGTCGTACAAAAGTATTTCCCCGACACCGTTCAGGGCTATCACTTTAGCACACCCCTTCCCGCAAATGAGTTCAGTGAATTCTTAAAATCTTATATAAAATAGCCCTACACTATTGACAAATAAAATATATGTGTTATAATGTTTGCGTTGCTGATTGCGAATTATGTAAAATTTAGTAACAAAAATATAAATTACGTAAAAAAATAAATTTATAATAAATCTTAATGAAGAGTAAAAATGCGAGCGTTAAGTGTTGTCCGAACGGGGAGTTGTCGGACAAACGAAAGGCCTTTCGGGCTTGCGGTTCGTGTTTTGCATCCCGCTTCATACAGCAAAGTTATAATTCTGTTTTATGCAGTCTTCTTTCCTTGCTATATGAGTGAGGTTGAAAGGAGTCTGTTTTTTTATGTTAAATTCAAACAAAGATTTAAAAGCTTACGGCGGAATTCGTATGTTCGTAAGTCTCAAAGTATTACTCGTGTCGGCAATGTTCATTGCCCTGAGTATCGTCCTCGGCAAGCAGCTGTCATTCACTATGGGTCCGCTGCGTTTCAGCTTTGAAAACTTAACTATTCTCATGGCAGGAATTATGTTCGGTCCCATTATCGGAACTCTGGTCGGCGCAGCGGCTGACATCATCGGCTGCATTATCGTAGGCTATTCAATCAATCCGATAATCACTGTTGGCGCAGCTTCTATCGGTCTTATTTCGGGACTGGTTTCGTTCTACTGCTTTGCGGACAAGCCGAAGCTCAGAATTTTGGCAGCAGTCGGACTGGCGCACCTTGTCGGCTCGGTTATAATCAAGTCGATAGGTCTTTATGTGTACTACCGCCATCCGATTTCGCTTATTCTTTTAAGAATACCGACCTACATCATCATCGGAAGCATAGAGGGCTATCTGATTTATGTTCTTATGACCAACAAGGCATTCAGCAGACAGCTGCAAAAAATCCGGAATAATTAATAATAATATTATGAACTACAATCAGGCAAACGAATATTTAAATAAGGCCTACACACGAGGCAGTCACCCCGGACTGTCCCGTGTTGTTCGGCTTCTTGACAATCTAAACAATCCCCAGAACCAGCTTAAAATCATACATGTAACGGGCACAAACGGCAAAGGCTCGGTCTGCGCCATGCTTGAACAAGCGCTGTGCGCCGCAGGGATAAAAACCGGACTGTTCACTTCTCCGGGTCTGTCCCGAATCAACGAGTGCTACCGCATAGGCGGCGAGGCGGTTTCAGATGAGGCTTTTGCCGGTATAATCGAATGTGTAAAATCCGCCGAAGCAAAAATACCGCCTGATGCCACGCCTACCGGCTTTGAGCTTGAGACGGCTGCGGCGCTTGAATTATTCCGCCGCGCGGAATGCGGGGTTGTTATTCTCGAAACGGGAATGGGCGGTATGCTTGACGCAACAAATGTTTGCGCTTCGCCTCTGCTTTCCGTCATAACGGATATAGGTATGGATCACGAAGCCTTTCTTGGCAATACGATAAAGGATATAGCTGTTCATAAATCCGGAATAATCAAGCCAAACCGCCCGGTTGTATTCGGCGGCACCGATGATACAGACAAAGAAGCGCTGCGGATTATAAAAGACAGAGCGGCAGAACTGAACTCACCGCTCACCGTCACAGAGCATGACCGAGTGAGGAATATCAAATATTCGCTCAGCGGTACGGAATTTGAGTTTGACCTGTTTAGCAGCAATCACAAGCTCCGTCTTCCGCTTTTGGGTCTTTATCAGCCGAGAAACTGCGCAGTTGCTCTGACTGCTCTGGAGGTTCTTAAGGATCTTGGTTTAAGCATTGACGCAAGCTCGGCAGCGGACGGCTTAAGCCGAACCGTCTGGCGCGGCAGGTTTGAGATACTGAGCCGTGAACCGCTTATCATATATGACGGCGCGCATAATCCGCACGGAATGAATATGTGCGTTAAGAGCATAGAGCAATACTTAGGCAGAAAAATAAACGTCTTAATGGGCGTTATGGCTGACAAGAATTATGATTTAATGCTTGATATGCTTTGCCCGTATGTTGATACCGCGTTCACAGTAACGCCGGATAATCCGCGTGCGCTCCACGCCGATAAGCTGGCGGAGTGCTTTCGTGAAAGAGACGTGAATGTAAGCTGTTTTGAGTCGATTGACAGCGGAGTTAAAAGCGCAGTAAGTCAATCAAAAGAAAGCGGTAACCCGCTCGTAATTCTCGGTACACTGTATATGTACCGGGATATTGTTAATTCATTGAAATAAAAAGAGGCGGTTGATAGCCGCCTCTAAAATTTAGGCCAAAAGGTGCTTTTGTGTTAGTCACCGGGACGAAACTTTTTGTATTTTCTGAAATATTCGTCGCACTTGATTTTGACTACATCGGGTGCGTCATCTCTGACGCCGACAACAAATCCGTCGCCGCCGACTATTAAATATCGCGTATATTCTGTACCTATACTGCTTAAATTATCCAAATTAATTCTCCTCCCTGACGCATACACTGCAAATTTGCCGTATGGGTCATTAATCTAATCATTCTGAAGTATAATTTTCTCATGATTAGTTTGTCGAATTAAATTGAATTTATTCAGATTTATTATTTTTTCAAATTTTTGTCAAAAAATTTGGGGATATAACACTTGTCCGCCGAATCACTCTGCTGAACGTATACGTTTGACATTCCCCTATCCATGCAGTAATTCACAAGAGCGTCATACTGCCCATTCGGCACAAACCGGTTCAGGCTTGGTATGTCCTTGACCTGCTCCATCGGCGTGTACTGGCTCATAAGGCTGATCCAGATATTATCCCCATAAGTGTCATACAGATAATCAACTACCTTTTTTGACTCGAACAAAAGCCCCGGCAGCATCAGATGTCGGACAATAACGCCGGACTTTATCAGTCCGTTTTCGTCAAACACGCATTTGCCGGTCTGCCTGTACATTTCGGCAATAGCCGAACATGCGGTTTCAAAATAATTTTTCGCAGACGAATACATAACCGCATATTTATCAGAATAATACTTCATATCAGGCAGATACACATCGACATAGCCGTCAAGCTCACGCAAAGTCTCGGCGCTCTCATAGCCGCCGCAGTTATATACGACCGGTATATCAAGTCCGCGGCTTTTTGCAATATCGAGCGAACTTACTATACCCGGCAGATACTGAGTAGGCGTAACAAGATTGATGTTTGCGGCGCCTTCGCCCTGAAGCCTCAGGAACTCCGCCGCAAGCTCCTCCTCCGTTATCTCATAGCCCTTGCCGTTTGTGCTTATATCATAATTCTGACAAAACACACAGCCGAGAGTACAGCCGGAAAAGAAAACCGCGCCCGAGCCAACCTCGCCCGATATGCACGGCTCCTCCCAGTAATGAAGCGCGACACGGGCGATTTTAATCCCATCACCCGCACCGCAAAATCCTCTGCCGCCGCTTGTGCGGTCTGCACCGCACCGCCTCGGACATAATGTACATTCTTCATAATAATTCTTCAAAATATCTCCCCACGTTCTACGGAATAAGCTGACCTAAGGCGTAGCGGTAGCCGACGCTCTCAACCGAACCGGGATAGTTTATAAACACCAGATCGTCAAACTGCGTCATATCATAGAACTTATCAATCTTAAGCTCTCCGCTCTTGCTTCCGAACTGGTTATTATTATACCTCGGGTCGATAACATAGACCTCGCTATAGTTGTTTATTGCCCATGTAGTGAACGCATCGCCGTACGAATCCTTGATGATACAAATCTTCTTGCCGGTTCCTGCGCTTGTAACAAATACGGTCAGAGTATTATCGCCGCCGGCAAAGGTTCTGTACGCAGTGATTGTCGGGTCAACAGCCTGAACGGTTCGGTAGAAATTCGTCATATAACCGTCGGCATAGATAACGCCCTCGCTGTAAACCTTTGGCATAAACCGTTCAAGCAGCTCGGGATTGCTGTCAATTTTCGCCTTTAAATACCGCTGAGACGGCGACGCTGACAGATAACTGCTCCAATAACCGATAAAGTTATACGAGTCATACTTCTGAAAGCTCTCAAGCGGGTCAATGCTTCCGCCCGCCTGCTTCAAGAATGCCTGATAAGCATAATACGCCGCGCGCTGTGTCCAGTGATGGTCTGTGGCAAAATACAGCTTCTCATATGAGTGCTCGTACAGAGGTCTATATGCGTCAATAGGCGTAATATCACTGCTCATTTTGTCATACGTTCCGCTTATGCCTTCAAGCTGATTTCTGAACAGCTCCTTGGGTGCATAGAACTCTGACGCCGTCGGCACAAGTATGCTGTACACATTCGCATTCGGAACCGCAGCGGCAATATCATTTACAATCGCAGCATAAGTTGCGCCGCCGCTGCTTGTTATGCGCATTTCCTCAAATCCGGTATTTCCGACAACATACAAGCTGCCCGATATCGAAACATCTTCGTATGCCATGCGTGTCCCGTCGCCGACAACAATTTCACCGCCCTCACGCAGAGGATTGACCGCTTTGCCGAATCTCTCACGCTCCGCTATTGCGGTTTCGCCGTACTTTTCAAGTATTTTCACATGGCTCAGCTTCTGGGTTCCATCAGTAACCCTTGCGATATTATAAGCGTCAAAATAATCAACCTCAAAGCCGAAGGTCTCGGCAATGAACCTGTATGGAAGCATAAGCCTTTCGTTCTTGAAGTAAAATCCTATATCGCTGACCGGCTTGCCGTTGAGCCTTACCGGATCCGACGCGTTCGGCAGAATTGTAATCACAGTATCGCCTTTCTTAAGCGTCGCCGCGTACGCCGAGCTGTCCCATGTCACTTCGGCGCCCAGGCTGTCTGAGAACGAACGTATAGGCGCATAGGTTCTGTAGTCCACCGCCTCCGGCTCAGTGTCACCGAAGTCCACACGCTCATCGTTCACGACTATCATGACGTATTCAGTATCTGCCGAAGCATCAGTGCAGCACAGCAATGGCATCACGCAGACAAGCACCGCAATAATCATGAATATATTTCTGATAAGTCTTTTTACTCTTTTTTCATCTAAAACCAAATATATCACCCTGAAAAACTGTTTTTGTGCGCTAAGCACAATACAACATACTATAACACAATTTTGCGGAAAATGCAAATTATTTTATTATTTACAGTCAGATACAAATGTATCCAGCATAAACAAAGCACATAAATGTGCGACGCCTTCGCGCCTAACGTGCTCACTGCGTTCGCCTGCCGAAGCTTGAAAACCGCCTTTTGCAAAGGCGATAGCTGTATGTAAAATGCTGAATGTGTGACCGCAGGCGACTGAGGGGGCTCTACATATCTCTTGCGCATACAAAAAACAGCCGCTCCGATTTTTCGCTTGGTTCAATAAATTCCAAATCCGCATAAATATTTAATAGCTTTAGTCCTGCCGTGTTAAGCGCGGACTTAATCTCATCGACCGAGTACGCGCGCTCCTCCTGATACTCAAAATATCTCTCGTATTTTGCGTTCTGTTTCTTACCCTCTTTAACAAAAAAGTTGAGGTCAAAGCCGCATATCCTATCCTCGGGATAGTAACCGCAGTCCCACACGCAGTAAGCCTCGTCGTCCTCATAGACAAAGGTATTATTACCTAAGACCTGGCTCAGCTTATATTCGGAATTTATATCAAAGATAAACAAGCCGTTATCCGCAAGCGTTTCATTCACGCACTTAAACGTCCGCACCACGTCCTCGTATTCCGTGAGGTAGTTTATACAGTCGAGCGTTGAAATCACCGCGTCTGCCTTTTCGGGGTATTCAAATCCGGTCATGTCCTGGTTCAGGAACAGAATATTTATGCCCTGCTCAAACGCCTTGTCCTGAGCAATCGCGAGCATATCCTCCGAAATATCAATACCGACAGTATTATAACCGCTCTTTGCCAGACGCAAAGAAATCTCACCCGAACCACAGCCGAGGTCTATGACCGTTTCGGGCGAGAGATTATTCTGCTCAAATATCTTTTTGTAAAACACGACAAATTCATCATAATCAATTTCCTGGAACCTGTCGTAAATTTTGGCAAAGTCATTATACATATTCTTTTGACCTCCGGCTGTGAGTGCCTTAATCTATTTTTTTGAAGTTGGCGTACGCCGCCATCATCTTCTTCTGTCCGACCTCCTCAAAGTCGACCACAACAAGGCAGTCCTTGCCCATATTCTGAGCCGACACAACCGTGCCGACGCCGAACTTTCTGTGCTCAACCCTGTCGCCGGGGCTGTAGTTGTATTCTTCGCTTTCGGTCTGCGTCCTCTGCCTCGTGTTTGCGGCAAACGTATTGCCTTTGCTTCTGCCGCCCTGACCGAAGCGCGCGCCCTGCGAGTAATCCATGTCCTCCCACGCAGACTTGCGGCGCAGCGGAGTTTCCTCTACTCTGTCAAGAAGTTCTTCGGGTATTTCGCTCAGGAACCTTGACGGCAGGTTGTACTTTGTCTGTCCGAACAGGGTTCTGCTCTTTGCGGTTGAGAGAAACAGCCGCTTTTTGGCGCGGGTGATTCCGACATAACACAAGCGGCGTTCTTCTTCAAGCTCCTCCTGAACGCCGAACGAACGCGCACTCGGGAAAACACTCTCCTCCATTCCAATCAAGAAAACATTCGGGAACTCCAGCCCCTTTGCGCTGTGGAGCGTCATAAGCGTAACCGCGTCATTCGCCTCGTCGTAGTTATCTATATCCGCAACGAGAGAAATGTTTTCAAGCAGTTGGTCAAGGGTTATATCCTCCTCATCACGAACCGCCTCCTGAACCATTGTGATAAACTCGTCCAGGTTTTCGAGTCTGGTCTGGTTCTCAACCGTCTTTTCGCTCTCAAGCGCCGCAATCATGCCTGAGCCTTTCATAACGGTCTTTACGAACAGTTCAAGACCCATACCTTCACTCAGTTCCTTCTGGAAGCCCTTTATCATATCTGCGAACTTTTTGAGCTTTGCCGAGGCTGATGAGGTAAGCTCATCATACTCGTCGGGATTCTCGCACACTTCAAACATACTCTTTCCGTTTCTCGCCGCAATTGACGCAACCTTTTCAAGAGTGGTGTTTCCTATACCGCGCTTCGGCTCGTTGATTACCCTGCGCAGAGCAATATTATCGCTCGGATTTACAACAAGTCTCAAATACGAGCCTATGTCCTTGATTTCCTTTCTGTCATAGAACCTGAGACCGCCCAGAACCTTATACGGAACGGCGTTTCTCAGCAGCGTGTCCTCCATGACACGCGACATGGCGTTCACACGGTATAATATTACCGAGTCATTGAGATTTCCGCCCAGCTCTCTTATATGCTCAACAACAGACTGCGCCTCGCCGTGCTCGTTATCCGCAATATACAGACCTATCTTGTCGCCCTCGCCGTTGGACGTCCAGAGCTGCTTGCCCTTTCTGCCGTCATTGTGCTTTATCACCGCATTTGCCGCGTCTAAAATACTCTGAGTCGAACGGTAGTTTTCTTCAAGCTTGATTGTGCGGCAGTCCTCGAACTCGTCCTCAAATCCTAAGATGTTGCCGATGTCCGCGCCTCTGAACTTATATATACTCTGGTCGTCATCGCCGACAACGCAGAGGTTTCTGTGTCTGCGCGCAAGCAGGCTGACCAGCTTATACTGCGCATGGTTCGTGTCCTGGTACTCGTCCACAAGTATGTACTTAAACCTGTTCTGATAATATTCAAGCACATCGGGACACTCCTCAAACAGGCGCACCGTCATTACTATCAAATCGTCAAAGTCAAGCGCGTTGTTGGCTTTCAGCTTTCGCTGATACAGCTTATATATCCTTGCGATAATCCTCAGGTAAAAGTCGCTTTGAGTATCTGCTTCAAACTCATCGGGAGTTATCAGCTTGTCCTTTGCGCCGCTTATCACACTCAGAACCTTTCTCGGCGGGTACTTCTTATCGTCTATATCAAGCTCCTTTAAGCAGTCCTTTACAACCGTCTGCTGGTCGGCGCTGTCGTAAATCGTAAAGCTCCTGTCAAAGCCGATTTTGTCAATATCACGGCGCAGGAACTTAACGCACATAGAGTGAAACGTACTCGCAAACACATCGTTTCCGCATTCGCCCAAATCACGCACGAGACGAGCTTTAAGCTCGCCTGCCGCCTTGTTGGTAAAGGTTATCGCAAGAACCTCCCACGGCTTCACCGGGTTCTCTGTCAGGTATGCCTCAACCTCGGGCGACAGCTCGTCCAGTTCGCCGTCTCTGTACCACTCCAGAAATTCAAGCTCCTGCGCGGTTATTCCGCTTGGTATGTTTTTGCTGTTATACGCCTTGCCGTACTTTATCAGATGGGCTATCTTATGAATTATTACCGTGGTCTTTCCGCTTCCCGCTCCGGCAAGCACCAGAACAGGCCCCTCTGTAGTAAAGACAGCCTCCCTTTGTCGTTCATTAAGTCTTTCATAACCCTTTTCGATTATTTCACGTCTGAGCTGTAAAAAATCTATCTCAATCACCTCCGTTAATAATGTTACCGCCGCCTATTACAACGTCATAATCCTCGTCGTAGAACACAACCGCCTGACCGGGGGTCACGGCTCGCTGCGGAGTATCAAACACCACCTGCGCCCTGTCGTCGCCAATCGGAGTCACTGTACATAATGCAGGCTTTGCACTGTATCTTACCTTTGCCAGCACGCGCATAGGCTCCGTGAGCTCGTCAAACGGTATAAAGTTAAGTCCCTCAGCAACAAGGCTGTCCGAAAACTCTGAACCCTTTTCGCCGAGAGTAATATCGTTGGTTACCGGGTCAATCTTTGTGACAAACATAGGCTTGCCGAAGGCAATTCCGAGACCCTTCCGCTGTCCTATGGTGTAGTTGATTATGCCCTTGTGCCTGCCCAGAATATTACCGTGCGTATCGACATAATTCCCGGGTACTGATTTAAGCCCGAGCCGTCTTTCGATAAACGAAGCATAATCATTGTCCGGCACGAAGCAAATCTCCTGACTGTCGGGCTTTGAAGCGGTCGGCAGACCGAGCCTTTCTGCAATCTTACGCACCTCGTCCTTGCCCGAAAGCTCGCCGAGCGGCATACGTATTGCCTTAAGCTGTTCCTGCCTGAGCGAATACAGCGCATAGGTCTGATCCTTCGCCTCTGAATTCGCGCGCCTTAAGATATACCTGCCGTCACGCTCCTCAACCTTTGCATAATGCCCGGTCGCAATCAGATCTGCGTCAAACAGCTTCGCTTTTTTGAGCATTGCGTCAAACTTAAGATACTTATTGCAGGCAATGCACGGATTGGGCGTCTTTGCCATGCGGTAAGAATTCACAAAGTAATCAATGACATATTCCTCGAATTCCTTGCGGAAGTCAAGCACGTGATATTCGATACCGAGCTTATACGCCACACGCCTTGCGTCCTCAACCGCCGACAGAGAACAGCAGGTTCCGTCATAGAACTCGCCGCCGATTTCCTCTCCGTCCCACAGGCGCATAGTAAGCCCGATAACCTCATACCCCTTTTCCTTTAATAAAGCAGCGGCGGTGCTGCTGTCAACACCGCCGGACATACCTATAACTATTTTCTGACCGTTCATGATTAACCCTCAAAGGGCATATGCTCAATTCCGCATGATGAGCAGCAGCCTGTACACTTACGAATTTCAGAAGCGTCCATGCCGTGGCTCTCATAGTAGTTCGCTAAAGCCTCGTGAACGGCTTCCTCGGCTAAGTTTGAGCAGTGCATCTTAATCGGCGGAAGTCCGTCAAGCGCCTCTGCAACCGCCTGATTTGTGAGCTTAAGCGCCTCGTCTATCGTTTTGCCCTTTACAAGCTCCGTTGCCATGCTGGACGTGGCGATTGCCGCGCCGCAGCCGAAGGTCTTGAACTTTACGTCCTCGATAACCTTCGTTTCATCGTTAATCTTCATGTATATCTTCATAATATCACCGCACTGGGGGTTTCCAACCTGACCCACTGCGTTTGCATCCTCAATTTCACCCACATTGCGCGGATTTGAAAAATGATCCATTACTTTTTCGCTGTACATATATATTCCTCCTATTTTTTACCCTTTACAAAGTCCTCATAAAGCGGTGACATACTTCTTAACAATTCAACTATATCCTTTAAGGAATCAACGATATAATCGACCTGTTCCTTGGTGTTTGACTCATCGAACGTCACTCTGAGCGAGCCGTGAGCCTCCTCATGCTTAAGACCGATTGCCAGAAGCACATGTGACGGGTCGAGCGAGCCTGAGGTGCAGGCGCTTCCGCTTGACGCCGCAATTCCTTTCATATCAAGGCGGAGCAGCATACCCTCGCCCTCGATAAATTGAAAGCTGATATTCGAATTTCCCGCAAGTCTCTCGGTCGGGTGTCCGTTAAGTCTTGAATACGGAATTGTATCCAAAACCTTTTTTATATAATAATCTCTGAGCTCAGTCAGCTTCTTCTGCTTCTCAGGGATGTTTTCGGTTGCCAGCTCTATTGCCTTGCCCATTCCGACGATTCCCGCAACGTTCTCGGTAGCTGCGCGCTTGCCTCGCTCCTGCGCTCCGCCGGTAATGAAGGATTTCAGGTTAATGCCCTTTCTCGCATAAAGCGCACCCACGCCCTTGGGTCCGTGGAACTTGTGCGCGGTAAGCGACAGCATGTCTATATTCAGCTCGTTCACGTCAATATCAACCATTCCGATTGCCTGAACTGCGTCCGTATGGAAGATAACGCCGTGCTTTTTGCAGACTTCACCAATTTGCTTAATCGGCATAATCGTACCGATTTCGTTGTTGGCAAACATGATAGAAACCAATATAGTTTCATCATCAATCGCCTTTTCAAGCTCATCTGCCGATACTCTGCCGTACTCGTCAACCGGAAGATAAGTTACTCTGAATCCGTCCTTTTCGAGTTCCTGACAGGTATGAAGCACCGCATGATGCTCAACTGCGCTTGTGATGATATGCTTGCCCTTGCCCGCATACGCCTTTGCAACGCTGCGCAAAGCCCAGTTGTCGGCTTCAGTTCCGCTTCCTGTAAAATAAATCTCTCTCGGCTCGGCGCCAATCGCCGTTGCCACCTTCTCACGCGCGGTCTCTACTGCACGCTTTGCCGCTGCGCCCTCGGCATAGATACTCGAAGGATTTCCGAAATACTCCGTATAATACGGAAGCATCTCCTTGACCACCCGCTCGTCAGGCTTGGTGGTTGCAGCATTGTCTACATAAATTCTCATTATGCATTCCTACCTTTCTCCTAAATACTTAAATACGCGTAATCTATGAAAAGTAGATCCTCGTAAATTTTCAGCCCTTATGAAAATATGTGTATATTATTATAATTTGAACCTCTTGGACTGTTCAACCGCCATACGGTCACATTCCTCATTTTCGGGATGACCGTTATGACCCTTTACCCAGTGAAGCGTTACGTCATGCTTGTCCAGAAGCTCAAGGATTTGTTCCCAAAGGTCAGGGTTAAGCGCCTTGTCCTTTTTAGTACGCATCCAGCCATTTGACCGCCACTTCTTCGCCCAGCCCTTTTCCACAGCGTCGATAAAATACTTTGAATCGCTGTACAAGTCAACCCTGCACCGCTGATTAAGCGCGCTGAGTCCAGCAATAACCGCCGTAAGCTCCATGCGGTTGTTTGTGGTACTCGCCTCGCCGCCGCTGATTTTCTTCTCAAACTCTCCGTAGCGCAGGATAGTCCCGTATCCGCCGGGACCGGGATTGCCGCTGCAAGCTCCGTCAGTGTAAATTTGTACATGTTTCGGTTGGTTTGATTCTTTCGGTTCAGGCATAATACACCTCACAAATTCATTTAAGCCATAGGTTATTATACCACAAGCTTTTTATAATGAAAAGCACTTTTTTCAAATTTTACAAAATTTTACACTGATTTACACCTTTTATATATTAATTTACTGCTATTATCTGCCTCTTTATCAAAAATTATTTAAGTTTCTGTTTTTTTAAGCCGATCATACGGCACAAAATCACCGCCGCGAAAATAATCGCCGCACATAATCCGCAGACCTCAATAGCACCGGACAAATTCCACAGCGCCGCATCCGCACCGTTCATATCCGCAGACGCCAAAGCAAAAACGCCCGTCTCGCCGCCGAAAAGCCGGTTTAAGCAGTCTTTGTATTTCAATACAAGAAGAATTATATACATCAGCACAAACGCCAGAGAAGACTGCAAAATCTTACCCACAACATATGGGCGGATACTGATGCCGTACTCAGATATAACAGCGCCGACCTGCAAAAGCACCGACACACCGGACAGAGCCAGAAACATCGAGACGAACGACAGCTTAAGCGCAGGGTCAAAGCTAAGCGCGGTCAGGGCGTTTATTCCGCCTGTTATTTCAAGAAAAGCATAAACAAATTCACTGCCCGTAAAGCGCGGCAGAGTTGCTCCGACAACTGCAAAAAACACAACAAATCCGCAAACCTTGAGTATTGTGCTTACGCTTCCGCCTATCGCATTGCCGACTGCCTCGAATACATTTTCATCATCTGTGCTTTCACCGGGCTTGGCAGCACAATGTGATACACCGACCCGGCCTTTGTGAATACGTGCGTAAACTATCCCGGTAAGCAGCGACGAGATGATATGTATCACATACAGAAGCACGCCTATGCGCATACTGTGATACATTGCTATGCCAACTGTTCCCATTATGAACATCGGACCTGAATTGTTGCAGAACGCAAGCAGCCGCTCCGCCTCCGGCTTGCTCAGCTTATTCTGTCTGTACAAGTCCGCCGCGCACTTCGCACCGACCGGATAACCACTGATAACGCCGAGTACGACTGCCACCGCCCCTGCGCCGTCTGTACGGAACAACGGCTTCATTATTCCGCCGAGATACTTTGACGCATACCCGGCAAGCCCCAGAGATACAAACAGCGAGCTGCACACAAAGAACGGAAACAATGTCGGGATTACCGCTGTGCCGCAGAGAACAAGCGCGCCCTTTACCGCCGAAATACACACCTCCGGCATGGCAGCCAGACAAATTGTTATATAGCCTGCCAAGCCCAGCGCCAATATCTTTAAACCTCTCATAAAAAATCACCGCCGTTATATTATTATTCGGGATTTTATATGAGTATGATTGACCGCTGAGTTTGTAAGATAAATATTTTAATTAATATAAGACAACAACAGCGGCAACAAACAAACCGCCCGACTTAAAAATCGGGCGAGAGGTTACTTTACTTTGCTGTTGTTTTATTTAATTTACTTTACTTTGTCTGAAAATCGGTCGGATTTGAACCAAAATCGGTCGAATATGAGCCAAAATCGGTCGATTATATGAATATATAGCATTTTCATTGGATTTAAACAGAATCTTGGACACTTGTGACCGCGATTTTTAATCGCGTATGCTGTGACTATGCGTTTGCGCTGTAGTAACTAAGGTCAATAACACACCTAAAATGACTGCTGCGGTGAGTATCGCAGCAGTCATTGTTTTGTTTTAAAATATTCCAAGAAAATGCTGCATTACCAGACTGACTGCGCTTATCGCAATCCAGCAGCAAAAACCGAGAAAGATAGGCTTTCCGCCGGACTTAACAAGCTTTACTATATTTGTATTAAGTCCGATTGCTGACATTGCCATCACAATGAAGAATTTACTTAAGGTTTTAAGAAAGCCGAAAGCCGAGTTGCCGAGTTCGTGTATTGTTCCCGTCGGAAACAGTGCATAAAACACTGTCGTAATAACCGAAGCCAGCACAAAATAGATAATGAAGAAAGGAAATATCTTTTTGATGCTGACCTTTGCGCCGCCGCTTGTTCTTTCCTTCTTAGTTCGCCACAGAGCCAAAACCAGCGTTATCGGAATAATTGCGAGTGTACGCGTGAGCTTTACTATTGTTGCAGTGTCAAGAGTATTGCTGCCGTGAATTCCGTCCCATGCGCTTGCAGCGGCAGTAACAGACGAGGTATCGTTGACAGCGGTTCCGGCGAACAGCCCGAAGCCGTAATCCGACAGTCCAAGCACCGAGCCGAGCGTCGGGAATATAAGTGCAGCAAGGATATTAAATAAAAATATGACAGAAATCGACTGTGCTATTTCTTCGTCATCAGCGCCGATAACGGGAGCGGTTGCAGCAATAGCCGAACCACCGCAGATTGATGAGCCTACGCCGATAAGCGTAGCTATTTTTGGCTGCATCTTCATTGCCTTATACAGCAAGAACGACACAATCAGCGATGTTGCAATCGTAGAAACTATAATAGGAAGCGACTCTGCGCCGGTTTTCAGAATACTGCTGAGGTTCATGCCGAAGCCCAGAAGTATAACTGCGTATTGCAGGATTTTCTTTGATGTGAAGGTTATTCCCGGCTGCACCTTTGTCTTATCCTTGATGAAAAAAGTCACTATCATACCTATAATTATGCCGAATACCGGACCCCCTATAAGCGGCAGATATAAGCCTAAAATGTATGACGGGACCGCTATGGCAAGACACGTAAGTATTCCAAGATAATTATTTTTGATAAAGTTCATTTTGCCCCCCTGATATTAATTTTTTATAGTATGTTTTATATGATATAATTTTTATTCATAAGCGGATTTATTATCAAGCTCTCTGAACTCTCTTTGCCTTTTGAATATGTCCGGCAGCTTTTTGACATTAATAAAGTATGATGTCATAAACAAGATGCAGGCAGACAACCATGCAATGGGACCTGAGGCGCATACGCCCAGATACCCGAAGAATTCGCCGTATACCTTGGTAAGAATGTTTGCGAGCAAAAGCGATAAGATAATTCTTGCAACAAGCTCAACCGCGCTGCCGCAGAGTACCACACCCGAATGACCCATTCCCTGAAGACTGTTCCTGTATACAAACAGCAGTGCAAGCGCGAAGTAGAATACAGCAGCAACCTTAAAGTATGTCCTTGTGTAGTATATCACGTTTTCGGCAAGATTAGGGTCTGTGTTTGAGTCCAGGAAAATCAAGGCAATCGGTTTTGAGAAAATGAGTACCGCGGCAACGATAACGGCAGTAAAGCCGAGTACAAGCCATGAACATTTTCTGACTCCTTCACGAATTCTGTCATCACGCATTGCGCCATAGTTCTGACCGACAAAGGTTGCCATAGTAACTCCGAACGAAATCTGCGGCTGAGAGATTAACTGTTCAATTTTGTTTGCAGCCGTATATCCTGCAATAACGGTTGAACCGAACGAGTTAAGAACAGCCTGAACAACCATTACGCCTATTGCTGTGACTGACATCTGAAAAGCCATAGGCAGAGCAAGCCCGAGATGCTTGAGCGAAAACTGCGAATTCCACTTGAAGTCGGATTTTTTAAGATACAACTGGGGGAACTTTTTTGCAACATATATGAGGCAAAGCAGTCCCGACAATGCCTGGGCAATTATGGTTGCAAAACCGGCACCTGCTACGCCCATGTTGAATATAATGATAAACACAAGGTCAAGAATAATATTCAGCACAGACGCAATCAGCAGAAAGTACAGCGGAGTTTTGCTGTCGCCGAGCGCACGGATTACGCTGGAAATGTAATTATAGAATAGCTGGAATGTTATGCCGCCGTATATTACGATGATATAGCTATAGGAATCGTTAATTATATTGTCCGGCGTGTTCATAAACTCCAGAAGAGTCCGCGCCGAAAGCATACTGATCAGCGTAATGACAACAGAGGCGAATGCGGACAGGATTATTCCCGTTGCGACGCTTTTGCGTACGCCGTCCATATCGTTTGCACCGAAACGCTGTGCGACAATAATTGACAGACCGTTTGTAAACCCCTGGGCAAAGCCTACGATAAGAAACGCTATTGCGCCTGCCGCACCGACCGCGGCGAGAGCTTCGACGCTGATTGTACGACCGACAATAATCGTGTCAACCATGTTGTATAAGACTTGAAATACGTTACCGATAAGCAGCGGTACTGCAAATCTAACGATATGCTTTAAGGGATTTCCCGAAGTCATATCATTTGTTAATGATTTTGCCATTATGCACCCTCCTTGTTGAATTTAAATTACCATAGATATGTCTTTTTAATATAACTCTGTTAAGCCGTTGTGTCAATATCCTATGAATTAAAAAACAAAATGTCTGTTAAACTTCTTATATTCTTATTGCTTTTCAGCTGCATATTTGAGTTTAATAAATTTTACGAAGTGTTTTGTGTCACAAATCACGCGAAAGCCACATAAAATAAACCGAGGTGTAGGAAATGAGTGAGAATTTGAATTTTGCATTTATCGGGGGCGACAAGAGGCAGATTAATGTAATAAAGGGCTTTGCGGCAGACGGATACGGTGTAAGTGTCTATGGTATAGACGACGAATTTAACGAAGGTTTTGAAATTAAAGATTCAGAGGCTGACGAATTGCGAATAATCAAGGCGGATAATATAGTTGAAGCGGTGGCGCATGCAGATGTGGTTGTTTTGCCGCTTCCGTATTCGTCAATCCTTGACGCGGAACTTATCAACACACCGCTGTCTGATAAAAAGATAGGGGTCGGCGAGCTGTTTCGGGCGCTGTCGGACAATAACAGAAAATTGGTGCTAGCCGGAAAGGTTGACGACAGGCTTGAGGCGCTTTCTAAAATTTACGGTATGCATATCATTGATTATATGGACAGAGAAGAGCTTGCTGTACTTAATGCAATACCGACAGCGGAGGGCGCCATAAAGATTGCGATGGATGAGCTGCCCATTACAATTAATGCAAGCGAATGTCTTTGTATAGGCTACGGCAGGGTAGGCAAGGTTCTGGCGAATACGCTCAAAGGTCTCGGTGCAGTGACAACGGTTGCTGTGCGCAAGCACAGGGATTTGGCTTATATAAAGGCGTACGGCTATAACGGTATAATGCTGACTCAGCCGCTCGAAAACCCCAAGAGGTACGATGCAGTATTCAATACGGTTCCGGCAAGAGTGGTTGACAGCACTATGCTCCGCGCCTTAAGAGATGATTGCCTGATAATAGACCTGTCCAGCAAGCCTGGAGGTGTTGACTTTGAGGCGGCGAAAAAGCTGGGACGGAATGTAATCTGGGCTTTGTCGCTTCCCGGAAAGGTTGCGCCGGTTACGGCGGGTAATATTATTCGTGATACGATTATGAACATATTAAAAGAGCTCGGCATAGTGTAGGCGAATGTGTCTTTATTAAAGCGGTGAAATTCAGTTCCGAAGGTGGTGAAATAAAATAATGAAAGAAGAGAAAATAAGAGAAAGTGAAATAAATAAGACAGAGAGTAAGTCAGACACAGCCGAAAAGAAATATCGAATCGGGTTCGGAGTGACAGGCTCATTTTGTACTTTTAAGCGGATAATACCCGTGATTAAAAATCTGGTTGACAGAGGACATATTGTGTACCCTATTTTGTCACCTTCAGCCGCGAATACGGATACAAGATTCGGCAAGGCGGCAGACTTCAAAAAAACACTCGAAGAAATAACAGGCAATGCTCCTATGCTTGACATCGGGCGTGTCGAGCCGATTGGGCCTAAGAAAATGCTTGATGTGCTGGTTGTTGCTCCGTGCACGGGCAATACTCTTGCCAAAATGGCGAACGGCATAGCCGATACCTCGGTCACTCTGGCGGTTAAGTCGCATCTCAGGAACAACAGGCCCGTGGTCGTGGCGGTTTCCACAAACGATGGACTCGGCGCAAACGCACAAAACATAGGTAAGCTCGCAGCAAGAAAGCACATATATATGGTTCCGTTTAGGCAAGACGACTGTATAGAAAAGGAAAACTCACTTGTTGCGAACTTTGACATGACCGAAGCGGCAATAAACTCCGCAATGAACGGCAAACAAATTGAGCCGCTGCTCATATGAAGAAAACTAAGGCTGCTGCATTAATCGCAGCAGCCCTTGTTTTGTGATGTAAATTATAGTTTATATGCCTCCACCTG